>CAZHGR010000171.1:0-1586 GCA_964532255.1 uncultured Sphingobium sp. | reverse complement strand
AGGAAGGCTGCGACAAATTCTGCACCTATTGCGTGGTGCCCTATACGCGCGGCGCGGAAGTCAGCCGGCCGTGGAGCGCGGTGCTCGACGAGGCGCGGGCGCTCATCGACTCGGGCGCGCGCGAGATCACGCTGCTGGGCCAGAACGTCAACGCGTGGACGGGTGAGGACGAGGCGGGACGGGTGCAGGGTCTCGACGGCCTGATCCGCGCGCTCGACCGGATGCCGGGGCTGGAGCGGATCCGCTACACGACCAGCCACCCCAACGACATGACCGACGGCCTGATCGCGGCGCATGCCGAGGTGGGCAAGCTCATGCCGTTCCTCCACCTGCCCGTGCAGGCGGGCAGCGACCGCGTGCTGAAGGCGATGAACCGCAGCCATGACAGCGCGTCCTACCTTCGTCTGATCGAGCGAATCCGCGCCGTCCGCCCGGATATCGCGCTCTCTGGCGATTTCATCGTGGGTTTTCCCGGCGAGAGCGATGCGGAGTTCGAGGCGACGCTCGCCCTCGTGCGCGCGGTGGGCTACGCTCAGGCCTACAGCTTCAAATATTCGCCGCGCCCCGGTACCCCGGCGGCGGATATGGCCGGTGCGGTGCCTGCCAATGTGATGGACGACCGCCTCAAGCGGCTGCAGGCGCAGATCAATGCGGACCAGATCGCGTTCAACCGCGCATTCGTCGGCAGGCGAACAGAGATACTGATCGAGCGCGAAGGGCGGCATGTCGGCCAACTCGTCGGCAAGACGCCGTGGCTTCAGTCGGTCCATGTCGATGCGGCAGGGGCAGCGATCGGCGACATGGTCGCGGTCGACATCGTCTCGGCGGGGCCGAACAGCCTCGCGGGCGAGCTGGCGGTCGCGCTTGCATCCTGAACGGGCCGATTGGTGCTGGCCTTGTGCCGGTTCCGCCGCCATCCTGCGTTCGAGTCGGTCCACTGCAAGGGAATCGAATGAGCCGTAAGCCTGCGCCTGCCCAGAGCGGGGATCGCGTCCGCATAGAGGTCGTCTTCGATCGCCCGCAGCTTCTGGGGGCATTGTTCGGACAATATGACCAGAATCTGGTTTCCATTGAGAACCGGCTGGGCGTCTACATATTGGCGCGCGGCAATCGCCTGCAGATCGAGGGGGAGGCGACTGCGGCCGCGCAGGCGCGCGACGTGCTCAACGGCCTCTACAACCGCATCGTGCAGGGGCAGGATGTCGATTCGGGCGTCGTCGAGGCGGTGATTTCGATGTCGTCGGAGCCGACGCTCGACGGGATCATCCGGCACGAGGTTGCGACTCCGCCGTCGGTGATGATCCGCACGCGCAAGAAGACGATCGTTCCGCGGTCGGCGATGCAGGCCCATTATATGGAAGCGCTCAGCCGCCACGACATCATCTTCGCGCTCGGCCCGGCGGGAACCGGCAAGACCTATGTCGCAGTCGCGCAGGCGGTCAGCCAACTCATCACCGGATCGGTTGACCGGCTGATCCTGTCGCGCCCGGCGGTGGAAGCGGGTGAGCGGCTGGGTTTCCTGCCCGGCGACATGAAGGAGAAGGTCGACCCCTATCTGCGTCCGCTTTACGATGCGCTCTACGACA
>CAZHGR010000170.1:0-1634 GCA_964532255.1 uncultured Sphingobium sp. | reverse complement strand
CCGGCAGCGTCATCGTCGATCTGGCGGTGGAGCAGGGCGGCAATGTCGAGGGCGCAGTGGCGGGCGAAGTGGTGACCGTGCATGGCGTCAAGATCGTCGGTCACCGCAACGTGCCCAGCCGCCTGGCGACCGACGCCTCAGCCCTGTTTTCGCGCAACCTGTTCAATTTCCTGTCCGCCTTCTGGGACAAGGAGAAGAACGCGCCTGTGCTCGACGAGGAAATCGGCAACGCCATCCGCCTGACGCAGGGCGGCAAGGTCGTGAACGAAAGACTGCTGGCAAACTGAGCCGGCGATGGGCGGCGCGCCGCCCGAGGGGGACAAGCAATGGACTTCATCTCCATCCTATCCATTTTCGTGATGGCCTGTTTCGTGGGCTATTATGTCGTCTGGTCGGTCACGCCGGCTCTTCACACGCCGCTGATGGCCGTGACCAACGCGATTTCGTCGGTCATCATCGTCGGCGCGCTGATCGCGTCCGCTGAGAGCTCGGCGCCGCTCGCCAAATATCTCGGCCTTGCCGGCATCGTCTTTGCCGCGGTCAACATCTTTGGCGGCTTTGCCGTTACCGAGCGCATGCTTGCGATGTACAAGAAGAAGGAGCGCAAGTGATGCTGACCTCACTCCTCCCCATGCTTATCGGTGCCGCTCCCGAAGCGGGCCATGTTGCCGCCACGATCCCCTGGGGCGTCGGTTTCGCCTATCTGGTGTCGGGCGTGCTGTTCATCCTGGCGCTGCGCGGCCTGTCGAGCCCCGAGACGAGCCGTTCGGGCAACCGTTTCGGCATGGCGGGCATGGCGATCGCCATCGCCACGACGCTCTACACGCACAGTGCCGCCTCGCTGCCCGAGATCGTCGTCGCGCTCGCGATCGGTGGTGCCATCGGCTATGTGATTGCGCAGCGGATCGCCATGACGGCGATGCCGCAGCTCGTCGCCGCGTTCCACAGCCTCGTCGGCATGGCGGCGGTGGTGGTCGGCGCGGCCGCCTATCTCAATCCGCAGGCATTTGGGATCTTCGACACGGCGCTCGGTGCTATCTTCCAGCACAGCCGGATCGAGCTGGGTCTGGGCGTGGCGATCGGTGCGATCACCTTCTCGGGCTCGATCATCGCCTTCCTCAAGCTCAACGGTAATATGTCGGGCAAGCCGATCATGCTGCCGGCGCGTCACGTCATCAACCTCGGCACGCTTGTGGCGATCTTGGGCGGCATCGCGTGGATGACCGCCATGCCCGACCCGGAGGCGATGCCGTGGCTGTTCTGGGCCATCGTGGCGCTCAGCTTCGTCATCGGTTTCCTGCTGATCATCCCGATCGGCGGTGCGGACATGCCGGTCGTGGTGTCGATGCTGAACAGCTATTCGGGCTGGGCTGCGGCGGCGATGGGATTCACGCTCCAGAACACGGCGATGATCATCACTGGCGCGCTGGTGGGCTCGTCGGGCGCGATCCTGTCCTACATCATGTGCCGCGCGATGAACCGCAGCTTCATCTCGGTGATCGCGGGTGGTTTCGGTGCAGAGGCGGCCTCCTCGGGCGGCGGCTCGGCGGTCGACCGCCCCTACAAGCGCGGTTCGGCGGAGGACGCGGCGTTCCTGATGAAGCAGGCCGACAGCGTCATCATCGTCCCCGGCT
>CAZHGR010000169.1:0-1711 GCA_964532255.1 uncultured Sphingobium sp. | reverse complement strand
TGATCCCGCGCGGCCCGCTCGGCCGCCAGCAGATGCGCAACCTGCGCATCTTCGCCGGCGCGGAGCATCCGCATGCCGCGCAGAACCCCGAAGTGCTCGACCTCGCGTCGCGCAACCGCAAGAACAAGGTGGGTGCATGATGTCCGAAAACACCTCTGATACGCGCCAGTCGCTCGCCGACCTCGGTTCCATCGCCGCCGGTATCGGCTCGCAGGCACCCGCCGCCGCCGCGGCCGACGCCACGGGTGACGAGGGCTTCGCCCCCGCCGCGCCGCAGAACCCGCCCGCGCCGCTGCGCGAGCAGGAACTCGACGGTTTCGGCCGCGCCTATGCCACCGGCCGCCGCAAGGACGCGGTCGCCCGCGTCTGGGTCAAGCCCGGCAGCGGCAAGATCACCGTCAACGGCCGTGACCAGGAAATCTATTTCGCGCGTCCGACGCTGCGCCTCGTCATCAACCAGCCGTTCAGCGTGACCGACCGGCTCGGCCAGTATGACGTCGTCTGCACCGTCAAGGGCGGCGGCCTGTCGGGCCAGGCGGGCGCGGTCAAGCACGGCATCGCCCAGGCGCTCACCAAATATGAACCCGCGCTGCGCAGTGCGGTCAAGGCCGAAGGCTTCCTGACCCGCGACCCGCGCGTCGTCGAGCGCAAGAAGTACGGCCGCGCCAAGGCCCGCCGGAGCTTCCAGTTCTCGAAGCGCTGATCGCGCGGGTTACATATTGCGGAATACGGAAGGGGCTGCCGCGAGGTGGCCCCTTTTTTGTTGGACTCTGTTTTGATTGCAAATAGAGCAAGAATCTTGAATGGTCTCCGCGTTTGTAGACGGACCCGGGGGACGGCTCGCCGTGGATTTCGGTTTTGGAGCTTTCCTTGATAAGATCGAGGAACATTTTGGTAAGCGTGTGCTCAAGGCACTACTGATCTTGATCGGACTTGCGGTAGCTCTCTTCTGCGGCAAGATGATCTGGGAAATAGCTCTTGCTCCACTTGTCAGTTTTGCAGTGCATACTGCATCTAACGGAGAGTGGATTCAGGCTTTGGCGAAGGTTTTTTGGAACGCCTCTGCCTTCGCTGCTGGTATAGGTTTAGCGAGTTTGATCTGGACAAATTTTTTGTCATGGCGTGACTATAAGAAGGGACAAGAACTTCTCCATCGATCCGACAAAATTCTTCTTCGATCAGACAAACTTCAGGCGGCACTTGAGGAGAAGATGGCAGATGTGAATGAGATTAACCGGCAATCCGGTGAGATTTTAAGTAACGCTCGGGATCTCATAGACAAGATAAAAGCAACTCGAGACTTTTCAGATATTTCAGATCATCGGGATTAGATCTTACCGTCATCACCTCGATTGAGGCGCGATTTCTGACAATGCGTTTGAGCACATTTTCGGTGTGGTTGCGGTTACTGAAATGCGACCTCTCCCACCCATCATAGTGGAACTCAAATTCCGCGACGCGTCGGGGAAGAACACTTCTTTTGGCAGCGCGGATAGATGCCGGTGATGCTGGCCTGAAGACCACCCCCCACCTTAGTCCAATCCCCCCACACCACCCCCCTTTGATCCCCGTCAATGTTCCCCCTCCCGCCTGAGGCCATGGGCAAGGCTCGGGTAGGGAAGGGTTTTCCAAATGGAGCAACTGGTATCGCGCGCAGGGGGGTGGCTCCTTCTGCTGGTCTGCGCTTGGGGGGCGGCCGTGCTGGCCGTCG
>CAZHGR010000168.1:0-1713 GCA_964532255.1 uncultured Sphingobium sp. | reverse complement strand
GGGTGTCAGCCCAGCACCTCGGCCACCGGGACATAGTCATAGCCGAGGTCGCGAGCGACCGCGTCATAGGTGATCTTGCCCTCGTGCACGTTGAGGCCGGCGGCGAGATGCGGATTGGCCTTGAGCGCCGCCTGCCATCCCATGCCCGCGATCCGCAGCGCATGGGGTAGCGTGACGTTGTTGAGCGCATAGGTGCTGGTGCGCGCGACCGCGCCGGGCATGTTGGCGACGCAATAATGGACGATGCCTTCGACCACATAGGTCGGTTCGGCATGGGTCGTGGCCTTGCTCGTCTCGAAGCAACCGCCCTGGTCGATCGCGACGTCCACCAGCACCGCGCCCGGCTTCATCGTCGCGAGCATCGCTCTTGTAACGAGCTTGGGTGCGGCGGCGCCGGGTACCAGCACGGCACCGATCACCAGATCGGCCTCCGCAACCTGGGCGGCAAGGCTGGCCTTGCCCGAGAAGAGCGTGCGCGCACGCCCCTCAAAATGATTGTCGAGCCGTTCGAGCACCGCCGGATCGCGGTCGAGGATCGTCACGTCGGCCCCCAGGCCGACCGCCATCTGCGCCGCGTTAAAGCCGACGACACCGCCGCCGATCACCACAACCTTGGCAGGAAGCACGCCGGGCACGCCACCCAGCAGCACGCCGCGCCCGCCATGCGCCTTCTCGAGCGCGGTCGCTCCCGCCTGGATGCTCATCCGGCCCGCCACCTGGCTCATCGGCTTGAGAAGCGGCAGCGAATTGTCGGCACCGGTCACGGTCTCATAGGCAATGGCGGTGACACCCGACTTGACGAGGTCGGCGGTCTGCTCCGGATCGGGTGCGAGATGGAGATAGGTGTAGAGAATCTGCCCCTGGCGCAACTGCGCCCGCTCGATCGCCTGCGGTTCCTTGACCTTCACGATCATCTCGCAGGCGGCGAAGATGTCGGACGCGCTTGCCTTGATGGTCGCGCCTGCGGCCTCATAGTCCGCATCGGTCGCGCCAATGCCTTCACCGGCAGCGGTTTCCACCCAAACCCCATGACCATGGGCGACGAGTTCGCTCACGCTCTCCGGGGTCAGACCGACACGATATTCGTGGTTCTTGATCTCTTTGACGGTACCGATGAGCATGATACGTCTCCTTCCCTATACCGGAGGGAATTTTAACCTGACATCGGCAGAATTTTTTTCCTGTTCTTTGTTCATGCGGCAGATAATTGGTGATTTATCCCGCGCAGCCAACCAAGGCAGGAATATTTTATGGATCGACAGGACATCGTCCTCCTTCAGGAACTCCAGCGCGACTCGTCGCGATCGATCGCCGAACTCGCTGAACGCGCGGCGGTATCGCCCTCCGCCTGTCACCGGCGGATCAAGGCGCTCGAGGCCGCCGGCTGGATCAGCGGCTATGGCGCGCGGCTCGATCCCCAGAAGCTGGGCCTCAAGCTCCAGGCCTTCGTCGAGATTACGCTGACGAGCCAGACCCGCGAGGCGATGGACCGCTTCGAAACGGCGGTGGCAGGCTTTGACGACATATTGGAATGCCACCTGATGTCGGGAACGGCCGACTATCATCTGCGCGTCGCCGCCAGCGACCTTGACCAATATGACCAGATCCACCGCAACTGCCTCGCCAGACTGCCGGGCGTGGGCTCAATGCGGTCAAGCTTCGCGATCCGCACCATCAAGCGCTGGTCAGGCTACAGCCTCTCCTGACCGCCCC
>CAZHGR010000167.1:0-1826 GCA_964532255.1 uncultured Sphingobium sp. | reverse complement strand
GCGCCATCGCCGAAGTGCGCAAGATGATGGTCGAGCGCCAGGTCTGACGTGAGCGGCGAGATATCGGCCGCGGACTGGCGCGACTGGGACTTCGGCGCAACCGGTCTCTGGCCGGAGCAATGGCCGTCCGTCGCCTATCGTGCGATCGATACCAATGTGATCGAGGCGCGGGTCGATATGCCGGAAGCGGCGGGCAACCGGCTCGGGCTCGTCCATGGCGGCTTCCTCGCCTCGCTGGGTGAACATCTGATCGGCATCTTCATGGAAGCGCGCGGTGCCGGTGACAAATGCGTCACCGTCTCGCTGTCGTTCGACTATCCCGCGCCGTTGCAGCGCCAGCTTCCGATCGAGGCACGGATCGAACTGATGCGCGAGACGGGCCGCATGCAGTTCGTCCGCCTCGAACTCATGCAGGGCGCGACGGTCGGACTCCACGGTATCGGCACGGTTCGCAAGCTCGTCTGATGACGGCAGTCGCCGAGCATTATGCCGAGCTGGTCGCTACCGGCCAGGTACGCCCCGACACCGACCAGCAGGCGGCGGTCGCGCGCCTCGACGCGCTGGCGTCTGCGCTGGAGGCACCGACGGGCAAGGGCGGGCTGCTGTCGCGCATGCTTGGCCGCAAGCTCGAGCCGGTGCGCGGCCTTTACATGTGGGGCGGCGTCGGACGCGGCAAGTCGATGCTGATGGATCTGTTCTTCGACGCGCTTGCCGTCAATGCGAAGAAGCGCGTCCACTTCCATGAATTCATGCTCGACGTTCACGACCGGCTCCGCGTCGCGCGCCAGGCGGAGAAGGGCGATCCGATTCCGCCGGTGGTCGACGGCATTGCCGCGGAGGCGCGGGTGCTGTGCTTCGACGAGGTGGTGGTCAACAACATGGCCGACGCCGCGATCCTGTCGCGGCTGTTCACCGGATTGCTCGACGCCGGGGTGACCGTCGTCGCGACGAGCAACCGCGTGCCCGACGATCTCTACAAGGATGGCCTCAACCGGCACCTGTTCCTGCCCTTCATCGCCATGCTGAAAGCGCGGCTCGACGTCATCGGCCTCAACGGGCCGACCGACTACCGCCTCGACCGGCTGGCGGGCGCGGCGTGCTGGCTGGTGCCCAATGGCCCGGAGGCGACTCGCGCGCTGAGCGAAACCTTCTTCCGCCTGACCGATTTTCCGCCGGAGGACCGCGCGCATGTGCCGTCGGAGGAGCTTCCGGTACGCGGCGGCCGGTCAATCCTTGTGCCCAAGTCGCTGAAGGGGGTGGCGGTCTTCTCGTTCAAGCGGCTGTGCGCGGAGGCGCGCGGCGCGCCCGACTATCTGGCGATCGCACGCCATTTCCACAGCGTGATCATCGTCGGCATCCCGATACTGGGGCCGGAGAACCGCAACGAGGCGGCGCGGTTCGTGACACTGATCGATGCGCTCTACGAATATAAGGTCAAGCTGCTGGCGTCGGCGGAGGCGGAACCCGACTCGCTCTACCCGCGCGGTGACGGCGCTTTCGAGTTCCAGCGCACCGTGTCGCGGATCATGGAGATGGGATCGGACAGCTATCTTGCGCTCGGACATGGCGAGGATCAGCGGGTTCAGCAGGGCTGAGCGCCCTTCCGCTGACCTAAATGATATTGCGAACAGTTATCACAAAACCTGCGCTATCGGGCAGATTGTGTAGTTGAACTCCCCCGCGCGCTCGCGTATGGCGGGCCGTCCTCGCGCAAGGGCGCGAAGTGATCAGGTTGAACAGGAGGGAAGTTCACATGGCCCGCAAGAAGATCGCGCTGATCGGCGCCGGGAATATTGGCGGTACGCTCGCGCACCTCGCGGCTCAGA
>CAZHGR010000166.1:0-1874 GCA_964532255.1 uncultured Sphingobium sp. | reverse complement strand
CGAGATGGTCATGCCCGGCGACAATGTGAAGCTCGGCGTGAAGCTCATCGCCCCGATCGCCATGGACGAGGGTCTGCGCTTCGCGATCCGCGAAGGTGGCCGTACCGTCGGCGCAGGGGTTGTCGGCACGATCACGAAGTAATATAGGCGCAAATCCGGCCGGATCGTCCGATTCGGGCGGATCGCTTTTTAGAGGCGCTTCGCGGCCTGGCAGCCAGTTCGTGAAGCGCTTTTGTTTCGGCTCTTTCGCATCGGTTAAGTGGACATGGAAACGCAGAATATCCGTATTCGCCTGAAGGCATTCGACCATCGCGTGCTGGATCAGGCCACCGGCGACATCGCCGATACGGCGCGGCGCACCGGCGCCCTCATCCGCGGTCCCATTCCGTTGCCGACGCGCATCGAGAAGTTCACGGTCAACCGTGGGCCGCACATCGACAAGAAGAGCCGCGAGCAGTTCGAGGTCCGCACATACAAGCGCATGCTTGACATTGTGCAGCCCACGCCGCAGACGGTCGACGCGCTGATGAAGCTCGATCTGGCTGCCGGCGTGAACGTCGAGATCAAGCTGGCTTAACGCGGAGCGGTAAGCCAGCGCAGCCCCCGCAAGGGCGGGGGTCTCGTGTTTCTGGGGATAGCCTGGATTGACGAGATGCCAGCCTCCGCTGGCATGACGTGAAATTGGGATACCGCCGGGCTTCGGCCCGGGTCCATGGTCCCCCGTCGCGCTCCTCTAGGGGAGCGCATCCGACCCGGACGGGGTGACTGCAAGCATTGGGTTGGCCGCCATACAGCGTCTCGCTGTCGGCGGTTTTTTCGTTGGATACGCCCCTGGGTTGGTGCCCATGGGCCTCTGTTGGGAGAATGGATCATGCGTACCGGCGTGATCGCGAAGAAAGTCGGGATGACCCGCCTCTTTCAGGAGGATGGACGGCATGTGCCCGTCACCGTCCTGTCGCTGGAGGACAATCAGGTCGTCGCGCGCCGCGAGATGGATCGTGACGGCTATGTTGCCGTCCAGCTCGGCGCTGGCAGCGCCAAGGCCAAGAATGTCGCCAAGCCGCAGCGCGGCCATTTCGCCAAGGCCGAGGTCGAGCCGAAGGCACAGCTCGCCGAATTCCGCGTCGCCGAGGATGCGCTCCTCGATGTCGGCGCCACCATTCAGGCGGATCATTTCATCGCCGGCCAGCTCGTCGACGTGACCGGCCACACGCAGGGCAAGGGCTTTGCGGGTGCCATGAAGCGCTGGGGCTTCGGCGGCATGCGCGCCACCCACGGCGTGTCGATCAGCCACCGTGCCCATGGTTCGACGGGTAACCGCCAGGATCCGGGCCGCGTGTTCAAGAACAAGAAGATGGCCGGCCACATGGGCGACCGTCAGCGCACCCAGCAGAATCTGGAAATCGTCCGCACCGACGTCGAGCGCGGCCTGCTGTTCCTGAAGGGCAGCGTTCCCGGATCGAAGGGCTCGTGGCTGCTCGTCGCCGACGCGGTCAAGGTGCCGATGCCGAAGGACGCGCCCTATCCGGCGAGCATCCGTGCCGCCAACAACAATGCCCCGGAAGCTGCTGACCTCCCCGCCGATACCCCGGCCGAGGATGCTGTCGCGCCCGAGGCGACCGAAGGCCAGGAGGGCTAAGCGATGAAGGTCGATGTCAAAACCCTCGACGCGCAGAACGCCGGTGAAGTCGAGCTGAACGATGCCGTATTCGGTGTCGAGCCGCGCGCCGACATCCTGCACCGCGTCGTGCTGTGGCAGCTTGAAAAGCGCCGCGCCCCGGCGTCCGCAACGCGCGAGCGTTCGGATGTCGCGCGCACGGGCAAGAAGTTCGGTCGCCAGAAGGGCGGCGGTACCGCCCGCCACGGCGATCGCC
>CAZHGR010000165.1:0-1985 GCA_964532255.1 uncultured Sphingobium sp. | reverse complement strand
GCGGATCGGCGGAGGACGCGGCGTTCCTGATGAAGCAGGCGGACAGCGTCATCATCGTGCCGGGCTACGGCATGGCGGTCAGCCAGGCGCAGCACGCGCTTCGCGAAATGGGCGACCTGCTCAAGGCCGAAGGGGTGAGCGTCAAATATGCGATCCACCCCGTCGCCGGACGCATGCCCGGCCATATGAACGTGCTGCTCGCAGAAGCGAACGTGCCCTATGACGAGGTGTTCGAGCTGGAGGACATCAACGGCGAGTTCGGCCAGACCGATGTCGCCTTCGTCATCGGTGCCAACGACGTCACCAACCCGGCCGCCAAGACCGACAAGACATCGCCGATTTACGGCATGCCGATCCTCGACGTCGCCAACGCCAAGACCGTGCTGTTCGTGAAGCGCTCGATGGGCGGCGCGGGCTATGCCGGCGTCGATAACGAGGTGTTCTACATGGACAACACCATGATGCTCCTCGCCGACGCCAAGAAGATGGTCGAGGAAATCGTCAAGTCGCTGGGGCACTGAGCGAGCGCGGTTGCGCACTGCACCCGTTCGTGCTGAGGAGGGGCTGAGCACAGTCGAAGACCCGTCTCGAAGCATTCCGACAAGGGTCCTTCGAGACGCCACTTCGACAGGCTCAGTGGCACCTCAGGACGAACGGTGACGTCAATCATGCGTAAACTCGGCCTTGTCGGCGGCCTTAGCTGGACCTCGACCGCGCGCTATTACGAGATCATCAACAGCGAGGTGCAGCGCCGCCGCGGCGGGCTTCACAGCGCCCGGCTGGTGGTTGAAAGCCTCGATTTCGCCGATGTCGCGCACTGCCTGACCGATGCGGACTGGGGCTGTGCCGCCAGCCAGATCGTCGGCGCGGCCAAAAGGCTGGAAGGCGCAGGGTGCGACGGCCTCCTGATCTGCGCCAACTCGATGCACAAGCTCTATGAGGAAGCGCAAGGGGCGGTCGGCATTCCGGTCATCCACATCGTCGATGTCATCGGCGCCAAGCTCAAGGCGGACGGTATCAAGACCGCCGCGCTTCTCGGCACCAGCAACGTCATGACCGACAAGGGCTATCGCCAGCGCCTTGTGGGCCATGGCGTGCAACTGCTGCCAGCCGATCCCGAGCTGGCGGGGCGCATCGACAAGATGGTCTATGAGGAACTGGCGCAACGCCGCCCCACGCGCGACGCCGAACGCTATATGAAGTCGGAACTGACCGACATCGCCAAGACCGGCGTCCAGGCGGCGATCCTGGCCTGTACCGAGCTGGAGATGGTCGTCGATATCAGCGCCAACGTCCTGCCGATCTACGACGGCGCGACGATCCATTCGCTGGCGGGTGTGGATTTCCTGCTGGGGGAGTGACGCATCCTGTTCCGATGAACCCCGGGAGGGATCGCCGCAAATCCCCTGGGCTCCGAATATGCTTCCCCCACCCATTAACCTTTCGCTAACCATTCTTACCGTGGCTTGACGCGGGACTCGCGGTGACTCATGCCTGTGGATAACAACGCAGGGGGTTGCTTTACATGGGAGTTATCGAGCGCGTCGGCACCCGCCGAAGCAAGGTTGCGGCATCGGTTGCGGCGGTGCCCGCGCTGGCGACCGACCGCATCATTCGCGGCGATTGCATCGAGGTGATGCGCGGACTGCCCGATGCGTCGGTCGACATGATCTTCGCCGATCCGCCCTATAATCTCCAGCTCGGCGGCGACCTCGCCCGCCCCGACGGCAGCCATGTCGACGCCGTCACCGACGCCTGGGACAAGTTCGACAGTTTCGCCGCCTATGATGCGTTCACGCGGGCCTGGCTGGGGGAGGCGCGGCGAATCCTGAAGCCCAGCGGTACGATCTGGGTGATCGGCAGCTATCACAATATCTTCCGCGTCGGCGCGACGATGCAGGATCAGGGCTTCTGGATCCTCAACGACATTATCTGGCGCAAGGCCAATCCCATGCCCAATTTCAAGGGCACGCGTTTCACCAATG
>CAZHGR010000164.1:0-2162 GCA_964532255.1 uncultured Sphingobium sp. | reverse complement strand
CTCGCGACCTCGGCTATGACTATGTCCCGGTGGCCGAGGTGCTGGGCTGACACCCCATAGCCAAGGCTTGCCGACGGGGCGAGCGATCAGGGCGCGGGCGTCAGTTCGCGCTTTCTCTCGCCGCCGCGGTCGAACAGGCGCGAGCCGTCGATCTTGCCAGACGCATCGAGCGTGATCCTGACCGTGTCGGTGGTGCGGTTCTGCCAATGCCAGCCGTGGATACCGCTGAACGCGGCGACATAGCGGCCTGCCAGCCGATCGGTCTTGGCGATCGCGTAGCTTTCAGTGAGCGCCTCGCCGCCCTCGAACGGGTGAGCGTGCATGTCGTAATTGAGCGGTCCCGTCGCCGACCAGGCGAAGGCGATCGGGGTGCCTTGAGCAAGGTCGTATTTCAGTTCGATTTCCTCGAACGGAGCGAGCTCATGCTCCCAATGATCGCTCGGTCCTGCTTCGGCTTGCGGAACGCCGCTCGTCGGCGTGAAGACACCCTTGCGCTTCAGGCCGCGTTCGAGAAACTCACCGGCGCCCGGATTGACCATTTCGGTCAGGCCGCCCGCTTCTCCCAGGCCGGTGGGGTCGATCCCGGTCTCTGCGGGGAGGACGAAGATCACAACGGCGGCGACGATCGCCGCCGCTGCGGTCGCCCCCAGGATCAGGCGGGTGCGGGACCGCCGGCTGGCGCGATTGGCTGTGACGTCGTTCTCGGTCATGACTGAACATACCTCATTGTCTGGTCGATGGTGATCAGCACGCCGCACGCCACCAGGCCATAGCTGGCGAAGACGGCGCCGTGTCGGAAGCTGGGCCGGTCGCGCCACAGGTCGAGCAACAGCACGATCGGCAGGAGGATCAGGATCTGACCCAGTTCAACGCCGACGTTGAAGCTCGCCAGATTGGTGACGAGGCCCTGTCGCGATAGCGAGAGGTCGAGCAATTTGGTGGCGAGCCCCATGCCGTGGAACAGTCCGAAGATCAGGACCGCGAGACGCGCGTCGATCGCGACGCCGAGTCGCGCCGGCAGTCCCAGATTGTCGACGCCCTTGTACACGATCGAAAGGCCGATGATGGCGTCGACGATGTGCCCGTTGAGGCCATGGCCCGACAGCACGCCCAGCAGCAGCGTGCTGGAATGTCCGACCGTGAACATCGAGACATAGATCACGACGTCGCTCAACCGGCGCAGCAGCAGGATGACGCCGATCAGAAACAGGATATGGTCATATCCCGTCACCATGTGTTTGGCACCGAGGTAGAGAAACGGGACGAAGGCCGGTCCCTGGGTAGCCTGGACGAAGGCTTTGTCGCTCTGCGCAACATCATGCGCGATGGCCGAAAGCGGGGTGAGCATCGCCAGCGCGAGAGCGGCCGCTATCGGCAGTCTTTCAAAGCGACGAGCTGCCATCAGGACGGACGATCACTACCCATTTGCGGGGGCATCGCCCCACCCTCCAACTGCATATAGACCTCGTGGCAGGCGCTGCAGACATTGTAGAGGGTGCCCCCCACCTCAAGCACCTTGTCCGTGTTGCGCTCGCGCGCCGCCTGCGCGGCGAGGGCCGACACGTCGACCATGCCCTGGCTGAATTCCTGCCAGTCGGTGCCGCGTCCGCTGGCATAGGCCGGGGCCTTCAGTTCCTCGCCCATGCGCTGCAATGCCAGGGCGCCTTGCTCGACCTTCTGCCACTCGGCGTCGGTCCGAGGTTCGATCTTCCGCGAACCCTGTTCGTCGCTGATATATCGGACCGCATCCCAATAGGTCTGCGCCGATGATTGCACCTCGGTCGCCATCAGCGCCTTGACGTCCGCGACGGGTGGCGCAGTCGGACGGTCGCAACCGGTCGTGAGCACAGCCGCCGCCATAACCAAAGCCAATATATGCGATCTCATGCCACCTCCGGCCAGCCTTGCTCGATCGGTGCACCGATCGGGTCAGCGGGGAGGTTCGCAGACCGCGAGCGAAGCCGGAAGAGTTTTGCGGTGACGCCAAGGTTACGCAGCCGTTACACCACAGTTCATGCCGGAATTGTAGGTACGATCGCGACAGCCGCGCCGTCGCGCCGCGGCAATGCGCGCCTTGTCATGTCATCCTTTCGATAATGCGAACCGTTCGCGAAACAACAGCGTCAACGAGCTGAGCATCGCGGGCTATCTGGAGCACAAGA
>CAZHGR010000163.1:0-2213 GCA_964532255.1 uncultured Sphingobium sp. | reverse complement strand
GAAAAATGGTGCCCAGAAGAGGACTTTACCGTCCGACTTCTAAGAACTTGAAAAACAACAGCTTTTCTCAAACGCGCTGTTCATTCGATGCCCGGTTGTGCTAGCCCTTTGTACGAGCAAAATCAAGGTTGTCTGGAGATATAAGTCCGCGTTAGGAACTCGATCTATCTCGCGGATGCGGCTCTTATAGCGTCCTCACTCCTGAGGCCCAATGGCGTTGCGTCTTGGCGCTACAGGCGGCGAGCTAACACGCGGCAGCGCCTTCTTGCCTACCGTTCGACCCCGCAGAGACTAAAACAAGTGAACTTGACCAGTCTGGCAATGGAGAATGGCACCAACCGCCAGAAGACCATCAGGTTCTGCGCATCTTTGCGCTATTAACGGCCTCTTCAACTAAATGTCGGAAGAGTTTTTCTTCTTCCTGTTCAGTGAGATGATCAAATGTGATCAGTACATGCCATTCACGAACAACTCCTCGCTTTCTACGAACATCAATGACATCAGGAGATTGCTTGGCCCGAAGCTCAAGTTCTAGTGCTTCATCCAAGGATGAGAATGTTGCAATGCGAAATTCGCTTTTCTTTTCAACAATATAGGATGGCTCGATCAATAGTGGCGGCGCATCCGGAACATAGATTATCACTGGCCCAACAAGAGCCTTATTAAGGCTCTCGCGAAAAATGAGACACTGAGGATGAACGTTTTCATTCTGGATATCAAAATCGGATCGGCCTGACGTCGGCCCGACCGTTTGCCCACACCCTGTCATCTGGAGCGCCGTTAATGCCAAGGCAGCCACAGCTGAGTATGAGGCAATGGGAGAATGGTTCGCGTGAATCCAATTCACTACTGGTCTAAAATGGACCGACAATGAGCCTTGGCGAGCTTCCACTAAATGCATAGATACATTTTCGATGCGGTCTGGGTCGCAGGCCACCATAAGGGACGCAAACGCATTGCCCAAGTGCATCAAAGCTCCCAACTCGATTGAAAGCTCTCCTTCCCCCTGACCGGGAAACTCAAACACTGTTAGATCATTCGCGAGCATCCGGCGTTTCCTATTGCCATTAGGAGCAGCGATGCTTAATCGAATTTACGATTTCTACAATAGAGACAGTTCACTGCAAACTGGATGACTGGGCAGCGATCTGACTGCCCCATGCCGCTGGGCAAATGTCCCCATTTAGCTTATCCGGAAGGAAAGCGGACGCCCATCCCTTCTCTCGAATTTGTCCATGCCAGTTAAGATACCATAAACTACGTTCTACACTGCAATCCATTGCTCTAGAAGCGCACCATCATTAACTGCGACGGAAACGCGCAAGCCAAGCGAAGCGCCTCCTCCACGTCCGCCTTGAGCCATCGCTCATAATCCTCTCGGTGCAGGATTACCGGGCAGGCTTTCGGATGGATTGCGCCGACGACATGCGCCTTAGGATCGCCCTCATAACCGCATGTCAGAAACGAATAGACGGGGAAGCCGTCAGTAGGCCTCCATATGCCAGCGAAGGCAAAGATGGGCTGCGAAGGCACCATGGACCAGTAGGGCCGCTTTTTGCCCGTCTCGGGCATGGGCTGTACTGACCATTCCTGAAACTCTGTAACCGGCACGAGACAACGCCGGGCTGGATTAGCCAGCGCCGACTTCCAAAACGGGCTCGTGTAGTTTCGCACATTTGTCACGGGCCTGCCTTGGAACGGGAAGCCCCATAGCATCGCGGACACCACCCGCCCGCCGTCCTCCTCCTCCCGCACTACATAGCCGGGCTTGCCGGGGGCGGCGTAGTCCTTCTGCATGACGGGCTGGCTATGCTCATCATCTCGGGCGGCGAAGTAAGCTCCGACCTCTGCTCGACTGGCCTTGATGTTGTACAGATTGCACACGGCACATTTCTGGCATCCTCCGACGCCGTAGGCAATCGCCCTGCCCTAAGTGCCGACCTGTTCTCAGACTCGCCACAGTCCGGAGCCCGGAAAACCGCCCGAAAACTGCTCGAACTCATCATCCGTGGCTCCGACGTTCCGTCCAAACCTGCGTGCATCAAGGCCATTCCTAGCCGATCAAGCACCTCTGATCTTGTCCAATATCTGCGCTTTAACGTCGCGACCCTTGTCGTCCCTCAGCACGGCCATAAGGAACAGCAGCTTGCCTCCGCTTAGAGCCCGATCCAAAAGTTGTTGAGCAATACCAGCATGTTATGATTCACGCCGTC
>CAZHGR010000162.1:0-2298 GCA_964532255.1 uncultured Sphingobium sp. | reverse complement strand
TGTGGCCCGCCATGGGCGCGCTCGGCCTGCACGGGATCACGGTGCCGGAAAGCGACGGCGGACTGGGGCTCGGCTATCTCGAGCATGTGATCGCCTGCGAAGAGGTCAGCCGTGCCTCGGCATCGATCGGCCTCAGCTATGGCGCGCATTCGAACCTGTGCGTCAACCAGATCGCGCGCTGGGCCAGCGCCGAGCAGAAGGCGAAATATCTGCCTAGGCTGATCTCGGGCGAGCATGTCGGCTCGCTCGCCATGTCGGAGGCGGGAGCGGGGTCGGACGTCGTCTCGATGACGCTGCGCGCCGAGAAGAAGGGCGACCATTACATCCTCAACGGCACAAAATACTGGATCACCAACGCATCCCATGCCGACGTGCTGGTGGTCTATGCCAAGACGGGGGAGGGCGCCAAAGGGATCACGACCTTCCTGATCGAAAAGGGCATGGCGGGCTTTTCGATCGGACAGACCATCGACAAGCTCGGCATGCGCGGCTCGCCCACGGCGGAGCTGGTGTTCGACGACTGTGCGGTGCCCGAAGAGAATGTCATGGGGCCGCTCAACGGCGGTGTCGGCGTGCTGATGTCGGGTCTTGATTATGAGCGGACCGTGCTTGCCGGTATTCAGCTCGGCATCATGCAGGCCTGTCTCGACACGGTGCTTCCCTATGTCCGCGAGCGCCGCCAGTTCGGCAAGCCAATCGGCGCGTTCCAGCTCATGCAGGCGAAGGTCGCCGACATGTATGTCGCGCTCAATTCGGCGCGCGCCTATGTCTATGCCGTGGCGCGCGCGTGCGACGCGGGGCGGACGACCCGCTTCGACGCGGCGGGCGCGATCCTCCTCGCCAGCGAGAATGCGATGCGCGTCGCGCTCGAGGCGGTGCAGGCGCTGGGCGGCGCGGGCTATACGAAGGACTGGCCCGTCGAGCGGTACATGCGCGACGCCAAGCTGCTCGACATCGGGGCGGGCACCAACGAGATCCGCCGGATGCTGATCGGCCGCGAGCTGATCGGCGCATGAGTGCGCCCGTTCTCGACAGCAAGGCGTCGGTGGACAGCGACTCCTTCCGCGCCAATGCCGCGCACAACCGCGCGCTGGCACAGGAGTTGCGCGCCAAGGTCGCGGCGGCCGCGCGGGGCGGTTCGGATGCCTCGCGCGAGCGCCATGTGTCGCGCGGCAAGCTCCTGCCGCGCGACCGCGTGGAACGCCTCCTCGATCCGGGAAGCCCGTTCCTGGAGATCGGCCAGCTTGCGGCCGGCGGACTCTATGGCGACGAGGTGCCGGGCGCGGGGATCATCGCCGGCATCGGCCGGGTGTCGGGGCGTCAGGTGATGATCGCCTGCAACGACGCCACGGTGAAAGGCGGGACCTATTATCCGCTGACCGTCAAGAAGCATCTGCGCGCGCAGGAGATCGCGCTCGAGAACCGGCTGCCCTGTCTGTACCTGGTCGACTCGGGCGGTGCGAACCTGCCCAACCAGGCGGAGGTGTTTCCCGACCGCGACCATTTCGGCCGCATCTTCTACAATCAGGCGAACATGTCCGCGCGCGGCATCCCGCAGATCGCCTGCGTCATGGGGAACTGCACGGCAGGCGGGGCCTATGTGCCGGCCATGTGCGACGAGAGCATCATCGTGCGCAATCAGGGCACCATCTTCCTGGCGGGGCCGCCGCTGGTGCAGGCCGCGACGGGCGAAGTGATCAGCGCGGAGGATCTGGGCGGCGGCGACCTGCATGGCCGCAAGTCGGGCGTGGTGGACCATGTCGCGGAGAATGACTCGCATGCCCTCACCATCCTGCGCGACATCGTGTCGACCTTTCAGCCTGACGCGAAGCCCGACCTCAACCTGCGCGATCCCTTGCCGCCGAAGTTCGATGCCGCCGATCTCTACGGCATCATCCCGCCCGACGTGCGCGCGCCCTATGACCTGCGCGAAGTCATCGCCCGCATCGTCGACGGCAGCGAGTTCCACGAGTTCAAGGCGCTTTACGGCACCACGCTCGTCTGCGGCTTCGCGCATATCTGGGGCATGCCGGTCGCGATCCTCGCCAACAACGGCGTGCTGTTCAGCGAAAGCGCGGTCAAGGGCGCGCATTTCATCGAACTCGCCTGCCAGCGCCGCGTGCCGCTGCTGTTCCTGCAGAATATCTCGGGCTTCATGGTCGGCGGCAAATATGAAGCCGAGGGGATTGCCAAGCACGGCGCCAAGCTGGTGACCGCGGTCGCGACTGCGCAGGTGCCCAAGATCACCGTGCTGATCGGCGGCAGCTTCGGCGCCGGCAATTACGGCATGTGCGGCCG
>CAZHGR010000161.1:0-2314 GCA_964532255.1 uncultured Sphingobium sp. | reverse complement strand
GCTTCTCGGTCAGCGTGGTCTTGCCCGCGTCGGGATGCGAGATGATGGCGAAGGTGCGGCGTTCGGGCAGGGTCATGGGCGGCGTGGGTGACGGACATCGCGAGAGGGAGAGGGAGCAAAAGCCCTTAGCCGCGCGTCTTGTCCTTGGCCAGCGGCAACGGCCGCGCGGGAGAGAAGGGGAATGACCATGACAATCCGGACGGGCCGCGCCATCTGCGCCCTGATCCTTGCCCTGATGAGCGGGGCCTGCGCCTCGCGCGGCGAGCGCGCCGCGCCGCAGACGGCGAGTGCGCCGGTCGAGGAGGAGAAGCGCGACGACACGATGGATCGGGCAGGCGACATCGCGACCCAGCCGGTCCGCGACATCGGCATCTCCAAGAAGGAGATACCCGAGGTGCTGGTGAAGGCGGCGGACGACCCCTATGCGCCGCCGCCGTCGCGCCGCTGCGTCGGTCTGCGCACGCAATATGCCGCGCTGAACGATGCGCTGGGGCCGGATTTCAGCGCCGATACCGAGAAGAACGAGAACAGGGCGGGCAAGATCGCGGCGGCGGGCGGCGAGATGCTGGTCAACTCACTGATCCCCTTTCGGGGGCTGGTGCGCGAGATCAGCGGTGCCGCGTCAGCCGACCGCAAGCTTGCGGCGGCGATCCAGGCGGGGCTGGCGCGGCGCGGCTATCTGCGCGGGCTGGCGACGGCGCGGCGGTGCAGGCTGGACAGCAGCCCGCACATGCGACCCTGATTATCCCCGCAGCGTCGCCCCCAGCTTCGCCGCCGCCTTGACCACCGCGTCGCTGATCGCCTTGAGCGCGGCCTCGTCGTAGCTCTTCTCGCCGGGTTGCAGAGTCACCTCTACGGCGAGGCTCTTCTGGCCTTCCGGTACGCCCTGGCCGACGAACAGGTCGAACAGCCGCGCGGCTACGATGTTCGCCTTGTCCGCGCCGCGCACCGCGCGGACCAGTGCGTCGGCCTCAAGGTCGGTGGGTACGAGGAAGGCGAAGTCGCGGGTCACGGCCTGGAGCGCGGGCGGTACGTAGCGCGGGCGCATGAAGCCCGTCTGCCGCTTGACCGGGATCGCGTCGAGATAGAGCTCGCCCGCCACCACCGCGCCCGTCAGGTCGAACGCCCTGGCCAGCGTCGGGTGGAGCACGCCATAGGCGGCAAGCACCGTCTTGGGACCGAGGCGGAGCGTTCCCGACTGGCCGGGATGATAGCTGGTCCCGGCGTCGCCCATCATCTGCAGCCTGTCGGCGGGTGCCCCGGCGGCGGCGAGAAGCGCAAGCGCTTCGCCCTTGGCGTCGAACGCGTCGAAGCCCTGCGCCTTGCCGGTCGCCCAGCCGCGCGGGGCCTTGTCGACCGCCAGCACGAAGCCAAGCGTCAGCCGCTCGTCGCTCGACCCGTCCTCGCGCCGGAAATAGCGGCGGCCGATCTCGAACAGGCGGATGCTGTCAGCGCCCCGATCGGCGTTGCGGCGCGCGGCGGAGAGCAGACCGGGCAGCAGCGACGGGCGCATGACCTTGAGGTCCTCGCTGATCGGATTGGCGAGAGTCCATTCACCCCCGCCGACCGTGGCGGCTTCCCGTTCGGAGATGAAGGACCAGTTGACCGCTTCATTCAGCCCGCGCGCCGCGGCGGCACGGCGGATGCGGCGCTCGACGAGTTGCTCGGGCGTGGCGGTCGGTTTCGCGACGCCGGGCATGCGCGGCAGCGGATCGGGCACGACATGCTCCAGCCCGTGGATGCGGATCACTTCCTCGACCAGATCGGCCTGGCCGTCGATGTCGCGCCGCCAGCTCGGCACGGTCACGGTCCAGTCGGACGCGACCGCGAAGCCCAGTCGCTCGAGGATCGCCTTCTGATCGGCATGGGGCAGGTTGATCCCGCCCAGCCGGTCGCACAAGGTCGGATCATAGCGGAAGCTTTTGAGAGCGACCGGCGGCTCGCCGCTGCGGGTCACCGCGCTCGGCGTGCCGCCGCAATGCTCGACCACCAGCCAGGTCGCAATGGCCAGCCCTTCGTCGAGGAAGGCCGGGTCGACCCCCCGCTCGAACCGCTGGCGCGCGTCGGAGGTGAGGCCGAGCTTCTGACCCGTGCGCGCGATCGTGGCGGGGGTGAAGTAGGCGCACTCAATCACGACATCGGTGGTCGTCTCGCTGACACCTGAATCCTCGCCGCCCATGATGCCGCCTATGTCGTGGACATGGTCATCGTCGGCGATGACGGTCATCGTTTCGTCGAGCGCATAGGTCTTGCCGTTGAGCGCCAGAACCTGCTCGCCCGCCCGCGCCTTTCGCGCGACGAGGCCGCCCGACAG
>CAZHGR010000160.1:0-2405 GCA_964532255.1 uncultured Sphingobium sp. | reverse complement strand
TGGTCAGGCGGCCGTCCTTGCCCGTGCCCCGGATCTTGCTGGGATCGAGGCCATGTTCGAGGACGAGGCGACGGACGGCGGGCGACAGGGTGATCGCACCGCCGTCATCGTCGGCGGCAGGAGCAGGCGCGGTGGCGACCGGCGCTGGCGCAGCGCTTTCGGCCGCCGCCTTCGGTGCCGGACGGGCAGCAGCCCCCCCTTCCTCGACGGTGGCGATCACCGCGCCGACATTGACGGTATCGCCTTCTTTGACGATCTGCTCGCCGAGAACGCCCGCCACTGGCGACGGCACGTCGATCGCGACCTTGTCGGTCTCCAGGCTGCAGATCGGCTCATCGGCGGCAACCGTATCGCCCGGCTTCTTCAGCCACTGGCCGACGGTGGCTTCGGTGACCGATTCACCCAGTGCTGGAACCTTGACTTCCGTACCCATGCCTTATGCTTCCTTCTCGATCCCACGCGGCGGGATGCTTAGCCCTTCTTCTGGCGCTTGATTTCAGAGCGGACGCTGTGGCCGAGCGCATCGGCGATCAGCGCGCCCTGTTCGGCGAGATGGCGCTTGGCGAGGCCCGTCGCTGGCGATGCCGACGCCTTGCGGCCCGCATAGCGCGCACGCATCGGCGCCTTGCCTGCCGCCTTCAGCGCATCCTCGATGAGCGGCTCGACGAAGAACCAGGCGCCGTTGTTGCGCGGCTCCTCCTGGCACCACACCACCTCCTCCAGCGCGGTCATCCGCTTGATGCGAGTGCTCAGCGCGTCGGTGGGGAAGGGATAGATCTGTTCGATGCGGACGATCTGCGTGTTGCGGTCACCCGCCGAGTCACGCGCCTCGATCAGGTCATAGGCGACCTTGCCCGAACACAGGACGAGACGTTTCGTCTCCGCGTCGGCTGCCGGATTGGTGTCCGACAGGATGCGCATGAAATGGTT
The DNA here is from genome assembly GCA_964532255.1 of uncultured Sphingobium sp. Taxonomy (GTDB): domain Bacteria; phylum Pseudomonadota; class Alphaproteobacteria; order Sphingomonadales; family Sphingomonadaceae; genus Sphingobium. The sequence goes on along the minus strand of CAZHGR010000160.1, from coordinate 1,475 downwards.
GTCGCCCATGAAATGCTCGGCCTTGCTCACCGCCGCCTTGTGGCGGAGCAGCGACTTGGGCGTCATGATGATGAGCGGCTTGCGGAACGGACGCAGCATCTGCCGGCGCAGGATATGGAAATAGTTCGCCGGCGTCGTGCAGTTGGCAACCTGGATATTGCCCTCTGCGCAAAGCTGCAGATATCGCTCGAGCCGTGCCGAGCTGTGCTCCGGTCCCTGGCCTTCATAACCATGGGGCAGCAGCATGACGAGGCCGTTTGCGCGAAGCCACTTGGCCTCCGACGCTGCGATATACTGGTCGATGATGATCTGCGCGCCATTGGCGAAGTCGCCGAACTGCGCTTCCCACATCACCAGCGTCTTCGGGTCGGCCATGGCATAGCCATATTCGAAGCCCAGGACGCCATATTCGGACAGAGGACTGTCGAGCACTTCGAACCGGCCGTGCGGCACGGTCGACAGCGGGATATATTTGTGCTCGCTCTTCTGGTCGACCCACACCGAGTGGCGCTGGCTGAAGGTGCCGCGCCCCGAATCCTGCCCAGACAGCCGTACGCCATAGCCTTCGGACAGCAGCGATCCGAACGCCAGCGCCTCGCCGGTGGCCCAGTCGAAACCCTCGCCCGACTTGAACATCTCCGCTTTGGCCTCGAGAATCCGGCGCAGCGTCTTGTGAACCTCCACCCCCTCGGGAATGGTGGTCAGCGTGTGACCGAGGCTGTCGAACAGCTTGGGCGCGATCGCTGTTTCGACATTCTGCCGCCCGGTTTCCTGATCGGCCGGCTGATGCAGGCCCGACCAGCGACCGGCGAACCAGTCCGCCTTGTTGGGCTTGTAGCTTTCGGCCGCCTTGAACTCGTCCTCCAGATAGGCAACGAACTCGTCGGTCACGGCCCCGGTAAAGCTGTCGTCGATGACGCCCTGCGCCTTCAGCCGGGCAGAATAGACCTCGCTCACCGGGGGATGCTGGCGAATCTTGGCGTACATCAGCGGTTGGGTAAAGCTCGGCTCGTCGCCCTCATTGTGGCCGAAGCGGCGATAGCACCACATGTCGACGACGATGTCGCGGTGGAAGGTCTGGCGATAGTCGATGGCCAGCTTGCAGGCGAAGGTCACCGCTTCGGGATCGTCGCCGTTGACGTGAAGGATCGGCGCCTGGACGCCCTTGGCCACGTCCGACGGATAAGGCGAGCCGCGCGAGAATTGCGGGCTCGTCGTGAAACCGATCTGGTTGTTGACGACGAAATGGATGCAGCCGCCGGTATTATAGCCCTTGACGCCCGAAAAGCCGAAGCATTCCCAGACGATGCCCTGGCCCGCAAAAGCCGCATCGCCATGGATCAGCACGGGCAGCGCATAGTCATGCTGTTGCAGATCGTCGTGGAAGGTCTGCTGCGCGCGCACCTTGCCGAGCACGATCGGATCGACGGTTTCAAGGTGCGACGGGTTGGGCACCAGGCTCATATGCACCTTGA
>CAZHGR010000159.1:0-2661 GCA_964532255.1 uncultured Sphingobium sp. | reverse complement strand
CCAGCACCTGAAGCTGGTGCGTCTACCAATTCCGCCATCTGGGCACGGGGTAGGACGGGGCGCTTAGCGCCGGGTGTATGGGCTTGTCAACGCCGGTGAGCCGGGGCGTCGGCCAACGGGCGGAAAATCTGCGTCGCCGCCCGCCCTTATGCGCCGCCGCTGCGCGCGGGCGGTTGTCAGGGCGCGGCGGCTGCGGCAGAGAGCCGCTTGGGTGTGTGCGCGCGTGCGCCGCTCTGTGAACGCTTGGGGAAGAGCATGGATTCGAAACTGGCGACCCTCTTTGGCGGCGGCGGATTCGTCGGCCGCGCCATTGCGGAAGAACTGTTCGCGCGCGGCTGGCGCGTTCGCATCGCGCAGCGCGACCCGCGCCGGGCATTCGCGGTCAAGGCCTTGGGGCGGATCGGCCAGATGCAGTTCGTCGCCGCCGATGTCACGCGGCCGGACTGCGTGTCGCGCGCGGTCGCGGGGTCGGACGCCGTGATCAATCTGGTGGGCATATTGCAGGGCGATTTCGACAGGGTCCATGTCGCGGGCGCGCGCCATGTCGCCGAAGCCGCCGCACGCGCCGGCGCGACATCACTCGTCCATATCTCCGCGATCGGCGCAGACGCGGGCAGCCCGTCGGCCTATGGCCGGTCGAAGGCCGCAGGCGAGGCTGCGGTGCGACAGGCGTTCCCAGGCGCGACCATCATCCGCCCGTCGATCATCTTCGGCCGCGACGACGGCTTCACCAACCGCTTTGCGCAACTGATCCGCGCGCTTCCGCTGGTGCCGGTCATCGCCGGAGCGACGAAGCTGCAGCCGGTATTCGTCGGCGACGTGGCCGAAGCGGTGGCGATCGCCGCGACCGAACCCGGCGCTCACGCGGGCCGGACCTATGAACTGGGCGGCCCCGATGCGATGAGCATGGCCGAGATCAACCAGTGGCTCGCCGCCATCATCGGCCGCGAGCGCAGCTTCATTCCCGTGCCCGACGCCGCCGCGCGGGCGCTCGCCGCGCTGACCGGCTGGGCACCGGGCGCGCCGATCACGTCGGACCAGCTCGCCATGCTGAGCCGCGACAATGTGGTGGCCGCCGGGGCGGAGGGCTTTGCCGCGTTCGGTATCCGGCCGCGCCCGATGGCGGCGGTCGCGCCCGATTGGCTGGTCGCCTATCGCAAGCACGGGCGCTTCGGCGACCGCGTCCGGGTCTGACGGCCCCGCCCCACCCGCCCTGATGCCGCACCGGGCGGCCACTGTTCGCCGCGCCTGCCACCACCTCGAGGAGCGCCCCACATGAACGAAACACTGACTGCCGTCATCCTGGGCATCATCGAGGGGCTGACCGAGTTCCTGCCGGTGTCCTCGACCGGTCACCTGATCCTGGCGAGCGAGCTTCTCGGTTTCACCGGAGAGGAATCGGTCGCGTTCAAAATCGCGATCCAGCTCGGCGCGATCCTGGCGGTCCTCGTCGCCTATTGGCGGCGCTTCCTCGACGTCGGCGTCGGGCTGCTGGCGCTGCGGCCCGGCCCCGTTGCCTTCACGCGCAACATCCTGATCGGTTTCGCGCCCGCGCTGGTCATCGGGGTGTTCGCCTATGACGCGATCCGCGCGGCGCTGCAGAGTCCGGCCATCGTCGCGGTGGCGCTGATCGTCGGCGGCATCGTCATGCTCCTGCTCGAACGGGTGGTGAAGCAGGTCCGCGTGAAGACCGTCGAGGCGATGCCGTTCGGCACGGCGGTGACGATCGGCCTGGTCCAGTGCCTGGCCATGCTGCCCGGCGTCAGCCGATCGGGCGCGACGATCATCGGCGGTCTGATGATGGGGCTCGAACGCAAGACCGCCGCAGAGTTCAGCTTCTTCCTGGCGGTCCCCACCATGATGGCCGCGACCGTCTACGCGCTGTGGAAGGACCGGGCGCTGCTGCACGCCGACGACCTGTCGCTGATCGCGATCGGTTTCGGGGCGGCATTCGTCGTGGGACTTGCGGTCGTGAAGGCCTTTGTCGCGTTCGTTGGCCGCTTCGGCTTCGCTCCCTTCGCCTGGTATCGCATCGTCATCGGAAGCCTGGCGCTCGCATGGCTGCTCGCGAGATAGGTCCAAGACGGTCCCATTTAATCGGGCTAGTACCTTTTGAAGCAGACTTCAGCGCCCATGTCGCACCTCATTAGGTCAGTCTAGCTTATCTAAATGCCGGATTCGGCGTGACTTGGCGTCAGTTGCTGGTTATCGGCCGGGCTCCACCACAGCCAGGAGTCGGTCGCATGGGTGACAACCCGATGCTGAAGTTCGTCGAACGCGGTCAGTCCTACCCGTCCAAGCGGGCGGCCGACGCCCGTGCGCAGGATTTCGACGAGATTTCGGAGGGCTTTGCCGTCCCCACGGCGGAGGAGCAGTCGGCGCGCTGCTCGCAATGCGGCGTGCCTTATTGCTCGGTCCATTGCCCGCTGCAGAATCACATCCCCGACTGGCTGCGGCTGACGGCGGAGGGCCGGCTGCGCGAGGCCTATGAGATCAGCAACATGACCTCGACCATGCCGGAGATCTGCGGCCGCATCTGCCCGCAGGACCGGCTGTGCGAGGGCAATTGCGTCATCGAATTCTCGGGCCACGGCGCGGTCACTATTGGCAGCGTCGAAAAGTTCATCACCGACACCGCCTGGGAACAGGGCTGGGTCGAGC
>CAZHGR010000158.1:0-2784 GCA_964532255.1 uncultured Sphingobium sp. | reverse complement strand
CGATCACCGGCGGCGGCAGGCCGGCCAGCCGCGCGACCGCCAGGCCGTAGCTGCGATCCGCCGGACCGTCGGCAACCTCGTGAAGCAGCACAAGCTCGCCCTTCCACTCGCGCGCGCGAACATGGTGGAGCGACAGCGCGGGCAGCGTTTCCGCGAGCCGGGTCAGCTCATGATAATGGGTCGCGAACAGGCAGCGGCACCGGCTCTGCTCGTGGATCGCCTCCACCACTGCCCAGGCGATGGCAAGGCCGTCATAGGTGGAAGTCCCGCGCCCGACCTCGTCGAGTATCACGAAGCTGTCGGCCGTCGCCTGCGCCAGGATCGCGGCGGTCTCGACCATCTCGACCATGAAGGTCGACCGCCCGCGCGCCAGATTGTCCGACGCGCCAACCCGGCTGAACAGCCGGTCGACCGCGCTCATCGTGACCGACGTGGCGGGCACGAAGCCGCCCGCCTGCGCCATGATCACGATCAGCGCGTTCTGGCGGAGGAAGGTCGATTTGCCGCCCATATTGGGGCCGGTGACCAGCCACAGCCGGTCGTCCTCGCCCAGCCGGCAGTCGTTCGCCACGAACGGCGCGCCGTCCCTGACCAGCGCCGCCTCGACCACCGGGTGCCGTCCGCCCTCGACCGTCAGGCAGCGGCCGGGAACGAAGGCGGGGCGGCACCAATGGCCCTCAATCGCGCGTTCGGCGAGTGCCGCTGCCACATCGAGCCGCGCAATGGCTTCGGCGGTTGCCGCGATGGCGTCGCGGCGGGCGGTGACGGCGTCGGTCAGCTCCTCCAGATGCGCCGCCTCCGCCGCCAGCGCATGGCCGCCCGCCTGCGCGATCCGGCTGGCCTGCTCGTGAAGCTCGGGCTCGTTGAAGCGCACCACGCCTGCCAGCGTCTGGCGATGGGCAAAGCCGCTGTCCGTGGCCATCAGCGCGTCGGCATGGCGCGCAGGGACCTCGACATGATAGCCGAGGACGCCGTTGTGGCGGATCTTGAGCGCGGCGATGCCGGTGCGATCGCGATACTTCGCTTCCAGCGCGGCGACGGCGCGGCGACCGTCGCTCGCCATCCGCCGCAGCTCGTCGAGCGCATGGTCATAGCCTTCGGCGATGAAGCCGCCGCCGCTGCTCTCGGTCGGCGGGGAGGCGATGAGCGCGCGGCTGAGCATGTCGACCAGTGCGCCATGGCCTTCGAGCGCGGGCAGCAGCCGCACGAGCAGCGCGGGCGCATCCTGCGCCATGCGCAGCCGTTCGCGTAAGCGCCGCGCCTCGTTCAGACCGTCGCGCACTTGCCCCAGGTCGCGCGGGCTTCCCCGGCCGATGCAGAGGCGCCCGAGCGCGCGGCCGATGTCGGGCATGGCGCGCAGCGTCGCGCGCATGTCGCCGCGTATGGTGCCGTCGGCTGCCAGCCAGGAAACGAGGTCGAGCCGCTCGGCGATGGCATCAGGATCGCACAAGGGTGCCGACAGGTCTTCGGCCAGCAGGCGGGCACCGGGCGCGGTGACGGTGCGATCGATCGCGGCGAGCAGGCTGCCCGCACGCGCGCCGGACTGCGTACGGCAAATCTCCAGGCTCTCGCGAGTCGCCGGATCGATGGCGAGAAAGGCGCGCGTTTCGGCACGCACCGGCGGCTGGAGGAAGGGCAGTCGCCCGCGCCCGGCATGGTCGAGATAGGCCAGGAGGCCGCCGAGCGCCGACAGCTCCGCCCGGCCGAAGCCGCCGAACCCGTCGAGCGTCGCGACCCCGAAATGCGCCTTGAGCCGGGCCTCGGCGCGGGCGGGGGCGAAGTCCGCGCTGTCGAACACCTGCGCATCCGGGTGCAGGTCGGCCGTCGGCGCGACGATCTCGCTGGGGCCGAGCCGCGCGAGCTCCGCCTCCAGGCCGGAAAGCGCGCAGGGGCTGACGGTTAGTCGCCCGGTCGAGATGTCGACCGCCGCGACCGCATGCTCGCCGCCCGCGCGCCCGATCACCGCCAGCACATTGGCGCTTCGCGAATCGAGCAGGCTGTCCTCGGTCAGCGTGCCCGCGGTGACGAAGCGGACGATCGCGCGGTTGACCAGCGCCTTCGACCCGCGCGCCTTGGCCTCGGCGGGGGTTTCGGTCTGCTCGGCGATGGCGACGCGGTGCCCGGCGCGGATCAGCCGGGCGAGATAGGCGTCGGCGCTGTGCACCGGCACGCCGCACATCGGCACCGGCTGCCCGCCATGCTCGCCGCGCGTGGTCAGCGCGATGTCGAGCGTCGCCGCCGCCGCGCGCGCATCGTCGAAGAACAGCTCGAAGAAATCGCCCATGCGATAGAAGAGCAGGCAGTCGCCCGCCTCGGCCTTGAGCGCGTGATATTGCGCCATCATCGGCGTGACCGATGATCCCGCGCTGGACGGATCGCTGGGCAAGGAAGGGTTCGGGTGAGCTGTCATGTCGGCGCGCACGGTCTAGCTTGCCGCGCGGTCGGGCAAAAGGGCAGATTGGCGCAATCCGGCCTTGTCGGTCCGGCGGAAATACCGCATTGGCTGGGATGCCGGTCGTCCGTCCATTTGGGGCCGGCGCGCCAAGCCAAGCGGGGGGATGAACATGAGCGACAAGCCGAGCGTCGAGTTTTCAGAGCGCGAGGCTCTGTTTTTCCATTCGACGGGCCGACCCGGCAAGATCGAGATCATCGCGTCCAAGCCGATGGCGACGCAGCGCGATCTCAGCCTTGCCTATTCCCCCGGCGTCGCGGTCCCGGTGCGGGTGATCGCCGAGAACCCGGCAACGGCCTATGACTATACCGCCAAGGGCAATCTGGTCGCGG
>CAZHGR010000157.1:0-2889 GCA_964532255.1 uncultured Sphingobium sp. | reverse complement strand
AGAAGCTGGTCCACATCAACCGTGTCTCGAAGACGGTGAAGGGCGGCAAGCGCTTCGGCTTCGCGGCGCTGGTCGTGGTCGGCGACGGCAAGGGCCGGGCCGGTTTCGGCCATGGCAAGGCACGCGAAGTGCCCGAGGCGATCAGCAAGGCGACCGCTTCGGCCAAGAAGGCGATGGTCCGCGTTCCGCTCAAGGAAGGGCGCACGCTCCACCATGACGGCAAGGGCCATTTCGGCGCCGGCAAGGTGACGGTCCGCACGGCACCTCCGGGCACCGGCATCATCGCCGGCGGTCCGATGCGCGCCGTGTTCGAGAGCCTGGGCGTCGCTGACGTCGTGACCAAGTCGAACGGCACGTCGAACCCCTATAACATGATCCGTGCGACCTTCGCGGCGCTGACCGAACAGACCAGCCCCAAGGCAGTGGCGCAGCGTCGCGGCAAGAAGGTCGCCGACCTGCTGCGTCGCGGCGGCGCGACCGAAGAGGTGGCCCAGGCCGACGCCGAAGCGATCGTGGAGTAACTGGCATGGCAAAGATCAAGATCCGTCAGATCGGCTCGCCCATCCGCCGCCCCGACCATCAGGAAAAAATCCTGATCGGCCTCGGTCTCGGCAAGATGCATCGCGTCGTCGAGCTGGAAGATACCCCGGAAGTACGCGGCGCGATTCGCAAGCTGCCGCATATGGTTGAGGTGGTGACCGAATAGCACTGCTTTCGGTGCCAGTCCTGCCGCATCGGTTGTGATGCGGTCAAACAATACAGGTGGGGGGGCAGCACTGCTGTCCCCTTTCTCTTTTTGGGTCATCGATTCGGCCGGATAGTGCATCTTGACGTTTGTTATGCGGTCGCCAATGCGTCGCCACGCTGCTAGGATGGTCAGAGCCTGATACCCGCGTCATTTATGCGGGGTCCCAGACAGCGGGCAAAGCCGCAAGACTGATCCGGGAGAGTTGTTCATCCATTCGGGGGATGGTGATGATCAATAACCGCTTCGACCTTGTGGAAGGCCTGCGTTGTTACTTGGCGCTGTGGGTCGTCGTCAGTCATGCGATCGATTTCACGATGCTGGAACCGGCGGGCCGGCTTGGCCGTGAACATCTCCACGGTGGCTATGCCGTTCAAGGTTTCATGATCCTGAGCGGTTTCGTGATTGCTCATCTGCTGCTGGTCAAGCGCGAGAGCTATGTGCCCTATATCCTGCGGCGTTTCATGCGGCTGGCCCCCATTTTCATCGTCTGCATGGTGCTGGCCTGGGCCACATACGGGCTGCTGGTGAGCGGCGTGAATGCGCTGCCCTGGGCGGAGGACCCGGCGTTCAGCCCATTCGTCGGAAAGTGGGAAACCCGGGCCGCGCTGATGGCGGATCAGCCCTTGGCGCACGGTGCAGCCCATCTCGCCATGATACATGGCGCTATTCCCCAGCAATGGCTGGCTCAGGCACCGTCGACCATTCTTGCGCCGGGCTGGAGCATATCGCTCGAATGGCAATTCTATCTGATCGCGCCGTTGCTGCTCTGGCTGCTTCAGCGGGTCTGGGGATGGCCGATCGTGCTGGGAGGCGTCATGTTCGGTATCGCCTTCGCGAACTCAGGAATAGCCGGGACGTTCACCGAGGCATTTCTCGGCCTTTCGTCGAAGTTCCTGATCCTCGGCATGATATGTCGACTCATCCTGCCGGCTTTGGCGAAGGTCCAGACCAACCCCTGGCCCCCGGCCGTCGCCATGGTCGTGCTTCTCGCATTGTGGGCGGAGGGGCCTCCCGGGCTCCTGCCCTGGGCGTTTCTGTTCCCGTTCGTCGTTCAGTCCGCACAGGGGGGGTCGTCACGCATCGTGTCGGCACTGTTCGCGAACCGCCTGGTGCTGGCGGTGGGCAAGCTGTCCTATTCGGTCTACCTCATCCATTTCGTGATTCAGGCGGTGACCGTCTATCTGACCGTCCGCGTCTATCCGGATGTCTCGCAACAGGAACTGCTGGCGGTGTTGTTGGCGTCGAGCCTGGTGGCGATCGCGGTGAGCATGCTGCTTTACCGCTTCGTTGAAAAACCGGGCATCATGCTGGGGCACATACTGGCCAGGCGGTGGGAAAACCCCGCGCCGCGGGCCGTCGCGAATGCGCAGGTCGCAAGGGCCAGTTCGCAGCCCGGCTGACGCGAGGGGGATTCAGGGACGTCGAATTCCCCCGTGACAATCCCGGTGGAATCGCGTAGCAGGCCCGACTTTCAACCCCCGCGCGACAAAAGCGAAAGCGAGTGCAGACCATGAAACTGAACGAACTCAACGATAATGCAGGCGCCCGCAAGGGCCGGATGCGCGTGGGACGCGGCATCGGCTCGGGCAAGGGCAAGACCGCCGGTCGCGGCCAGAAGGGTGCCAAGGCACGCTCGGGCGTCGCCATCAACGGTTTCGAGGGCGGCCAGATGCCGCTCCACATGCGGCTGCCGAAGCGCGGCTTCAACAATATCTTCCGCAAGGACTATGCCGAGGTGAACCTGGGCATGGTTCAGAAGGCGATTGACGCGGGCAAGCTTGACGCCGGCACCACGGTTGATCAGGCGGCGCTGCGCGCGGCCGGCATCTCGCGCGGCGGCAAGCATGGCGTCCGCCTGCTCGCCAAGGGCGAACTGACCACCAAGCTGAGCTTCGCGGTCGCCGGCGCATCGAAGGCGGCGGTCGAGGCCGTCGAGAAGGCCGGCGGTTCGGTCGAGATCCTTCGCAAGGCCGAAGCGACTGCCGAATAAGACTTGACGGTCCCAGTCGGACCCGTTCAGGCACAATGCGTCAAGCGCCGTTCGACAGCGACTGCTTCCCCCGCTAAAGGGGGGCGGCGCCGTCGTCGGCGCAATAGCGTTACAGGATAGACGGACGACAATGGCATCCCGCGCCGATCAG
>CAZHGR010000156.1:0-3078 GCA_964532255.1 uncultured Sphingobium sp. | reverse complement strand
GCGCCAGAACCTGCTCGCCCGCCCGCGCCTTTCGCGCGACGAGGCCGCCCGACAGCTTCGCCTTGTCATAGACGTGCAGCGGCCGGCCGAGGTCGATCATCACGAAATTGGTGATGTCGACCAGCGTGGAGATCGGCTTCTGCCCAATCGCCTTGAGCCGGCGCGCCATCCAGTCGGGGGCGGTGCCGTTGGTGACGCCCGACACCTGCTGGCCGAAGAAGGCAGGGCAGCCCTCCGCATCATCGGTACGCACGTCGGGGCCGGGGCCGTCGGTCGCCAGCGGCTCGGCGGGCAGGCGATAGACCTCCGCAAGCGGGCGAAGCATGCCCAGCCCCTTGGCGGCCAGATCGCGCGCGATGCCGCGCACGCCCATGCAGTCCTGCCGGTTGGGGGTGACCGACACCTCGATCATCGGGTCGTCGAGCCCGGCATAGTCGGCAAAGGCCGTGCCGACCGGTGCGTCCTCGGGCAGTTCGATAATGCCCTCATGCTCGTCGCTGAGCTCCAGCTCGCGCGCGGAGCACATCATGCCGTTCGATTCGACGCCGCGAATTGCCGCCTTGCGAAGCACCATGCCGTTGGCCGGGACCGTCGCGCCCTCGGTGCCGAACACGCCGACCAGACCCGCGCGCGCATTGGGCGCGCCGCAGACGACCTGCAGCGGCTGGCCGTCGCCCGGATCGACGGTCAGGACCTGCAACTTGTCCGCCTGCGGGTGGGGATTGGCGGTCAGCACCTTCGCCACGCGGAAGCCCGCGAGCCGCTCGGCGGGATTCTCCACCCCCTCGACCTCGAGCCCGATGTCGTTGAGCGCGGTGAGGATGTCGGCGAGGGGGGCATCGGTCGCCAGATGCTCCTTCAGCCAGGAAAGCGTGAATTTCATAAGTTCAACCCTATCCGTTCGGTTCGAGCCCTTCGACTGCCTGCTAAGGCAGGCGCTCAGGACAGGCCATAGTCGAGAACCGTCCGCGCAATCGTGTCTCGACTTCGCTCGACACGAACGGCCGTTGATGTCGCTCTAGGCTCCCACGCCCCCGCTGAGTGTCGGCACATCGAGCGCCGAAAAGCCATAATGGCGCAGCCATCTAAGGTCGCCGTCGAAGAAGGCGCGCAGGTCGTTCATGCCATATTTGAGCATCGCCAGCCGGTCGACACCGGTGCCGAAGGCAAAGCCCTGCCACACGTCGGGGTCGAGGCCGCACGCCTCGATCACCCGCCGGTGGACCATGCCCGACCCCAGCACCTCCATCCAGCCGCCGCCGGGCGCATCGCCCGATCCGCCGATCACGCGCTGGCCATTCTCGAGCGTGTAGCCGACATCGACCTCCACCGAAGGCTCGGTGAAAGGGAAATAGCTGGGCCTGAGCCGCAGCGTGATGTCGTCGCGCTGGAAAAAGGCCTTGAGAAAGGTCTGCAGCGTCCATTTGAGATGGCCGAGATGAATGCCCTTGTCGATCACCAGCCCCTCGATCTGGTGGAACATCGGCGTGTGCGTGGCGTCGCTGTCGGAGCGGTAGACGCGGCCCGGCGCGATGATGCGGATCGGCGGCTTGTTGGCGGTCATGGTGCGGATCTGGACCGGCGAGGTGTGCGTGCGCAGCAGCATGTCGCGCCCGGCGGCGTCCTTGTGGGGGAAATAGAAGGTGTCGTGCATCGCCCGCGCTGGATGCGTCTCCGGAATGTTGAGCGCGCTGAAATTGTGCCAGTCGTCCTCGATCTCGGGACCGGTCGCGACCGCGAAGCCCAGATCGGCGAAGATTTCCGCGAGTTCGTCCATCACCTGGCTGACCGGGTGGATCGAGCCGAGCGGGGCTGGCGGGGCGGGAAGGGTCATGTCGAGCCGTTCCGACGCCAGCCGCGCATCGAGCGCCGCCTGCTCGAGCGCGGCCTTGCGGTCGGCGATGGCGGAGGTGACGCTCTCGCGAAGCGCGTGGATGGCGGGGCCTTTGTCCTGACGCTCCTCGGGGGACATGCCGCCCATGGTCTTGAGGAGCGCCGACACGCTCCCCTGCTTGCCGAGCGCGGCGACGCGGATCGCCTCCAGCGCATCGAGGCTCGCGGCGGCGGCGATGTCGGCGAGGAGGGTGGATTGAAGGGTGGCTGGGTCGGTCATGGGCGCGCGGGTAGCGGAATTCGGCGCGGACGGGAAGGCGGCATCTGCCCTTGACCGCGTCGACATCGGCGCCGCGCAGGGTTAGTCTGCGGCGTAACGATCGGCTGAACGAGGGATGGACCATGCGCCTCATCATTGCGTGCTTGATCGCCGTGCTTGCTGTTCCCGCCGGCGCGAAGTCCAGGTTTCTGGAAGATATGAAGGCGGCGGCGCGTGCTGGGTTGAATCCGGTGGTGCGCGGTCGCGCCATGCTCGCCGACGGACGAGTGCTGACCTGCTTCGTCGATGTGAAGGTGGGCTACATCGGCCCACCCGACATGATGAGTCCCGCCTATAATGTGCGCGATCCCCGCACCGGCGGCATCGCCGTGCAGACAGGCGCCATTCCCACGTTGGTGCAATTGCCTCCCGCGACGTTCACACCCAACGACTGCGACGCCCTGGACAAGATGGGGGTGCTCAAGCCCGATGGCGCGCCAGAGGCCAAGGCCGCTGCGCCCGCACCGATTGCGGTAACGGGCAAGGTGCGCGATGCCGCGACGCTGTGCAAGATCACGCCGACGCTGGCGGTTTCCCTGCAGGACGAGGCGATGCAATTCCTGCGAATCGACCGCGGCCGGATCATGGTGAGCGAAAAGCGCCTCGGCAAACGGTCGATCGTTGCGCTGGACGGCGAGGATTTTGCACAGCGTGCAACAGAGGCAGCGGCGAACATTGCGGCGCGCGGCCCCAGTTGCGGCAAGGCCTTCTGGGACAATGAGGCCATTCAGGCGGCGTCGACAGCGTTGCAGGGCGGATAACGGCGAGCGCCGGGTCCAACGCCATAAAAAAGCGCCGGAGTTGCCCCCGGCGCTCTTCATCTCGTAGCGATCGTTTCGATCAGGCTGCGGGCAGTGCCGAGCGGGCCTGCGCGACGATGCCCTTGAAGACATCGCCTTCGTGCATCGCGATGTCGGCCAGCACCT
>CAZHGR010000155.1:0-3101 GCA_964532255.1 uncultured Sphingobium sp. | reverse complement strand
TGGACAAGATCGCCTTCCTGCCGTTCGGCCTGATGGTCGACAAATGGCGCTGGGGCGTATTCGACGGGTCGATCAAGCCAGCCGACTACAGCAAGGCTTGGAACGACCTGCGACTCGAATATCAGGGGATCGTGCCCCCGGTCGCGCGCGGTGCCGATACGTTCGACCCCGGTGCGAAATATCATATCCCCGGCAACACGCCTTACATGCGCTACTTCCTCGCGCGCGTGCTCCAGTTCCAGTTCTTCGAGGCGGCTTGCCGTCAGGCGGGATGGAAAGGGCCGCTCCACCGCTGCTCCTTCTACGGCAACAAGGAGGTCGGCAAGCGGCTGAACGCCATGATGGAACTGGGTGCCTCAAAGCCATGGCCGGACGCGCTTCAGGCGTTCACGGGCACGCGCGAGATGTTGGGCAAGGCGATGATTCGCTATTTCGCCCCGCTCAAGGGCTGGCTCGACACGCAGAACAGGGGCAAGATCTGCGGCTGGTAAGGCCGGAGCAAAAAAACGGGACCGGCGATCGGCCGGTCCCGTGAAAGTCATGCAGGGTCGCCCTTTCAGAGCGCGCCGAGCATATGTTCCGCCGATGACACTTTGAAGTCGCCGGGCTGCTCGACGTGAAGCTGCTCGACGACACCGTCGTTGACGACCATCGAGAAGCGCTGGCCGCGCGTGCCGAGCTGAAACTTGCTGCCGTCCATTTCCAGGCCGATCGCCTTGACGAAATCGCCATTGCCGTCGGCGAGCATCGTGACCTTGTCGCCGGCATCGGCGGATTTGGCCCATGCGCCCATGACGAACGGATCGTTGACGGCGGTGCAGGCGATCTCGTCAATGCCCTTGGCCTTCAGTTCTTCGGCCTTGGCGATGAAGCCCGGCAGATGCTTGGCGGAGCAGGTGGGGGTGAAGGCACCGGGAACCGAAAACAGCGCGACCTTGCGGCCTGCGAAGAATGCATCGCTCTGGACCTGTTCGGGACCCGATTCGGTCATCCTGGCGAATGTGGTGGACGGCAATGTGTCTCCGACCGAAATAGGCATCTGATCCTCCTGTTGATCCGTCACCCGACCGTTTCGGGGGCGGTGCAATGCCCGGCACAGGTCGGGGCAGGGCGTGCGCTTTTCAAGGGTCGGGCGTGTCGGGCGTCGGATGTCGCGAGCGGGACCCGTTTGCGCCGCGCGTGACGAAGGACTACACCCGAATCATGGCCATGTCCGATCAGGAAGTCCCTTTCCGATCCTATGCGGGTCGCCTTTTGCTGGCGATGCCCGACATGCCCGATCCCAGTTTTCATCACGCCGCCATCGCGCTGTGCGTCCATGATGCCGAAGGCGCGATGGGCATCGATCTCGGCACAACACTGGACGGTGTCAGCCTGCATGTGCTGCTGGAGAATTTCGGGCTGGAGACGGGCGGGGTGGCCGATATGCCGGTGCTCCGGGGCGGGCCGGTCGAGCCTCGTCGGGGTTTCATTCTCCACAGCCTCGACTGGCGCAACGAGCATATGGTCTCGGTCGGCGACGCCTGGGGACTGTGCGGATCGCTCGACATTTTGCGCGACATTTCCGAAGGCCGGGGGCCAAGCCGCTATGTGGTCGCGCTCGGCTATGCGGGCTGGGGAGCGGGGCAGCTCGACGAGGAACTGACGCGGCCGGGCTGGTTCATCGGCGAGGCGCATGACAACATACTGTTCGGCACGCGGGCGGAGCGGCGCTGGGAAGCGTCGTTTGCGCACAGCGGCATCGATCCGCATCATATCGCGTCGCAGAGCGGGCACGCCTGACGATCCGGCTGGCCAGGGCATATAAAGAAAGCTTTATATTTGCCTGACGACGGTCCGCTTGCTATGGCGGCGCATCTTTCCGGTTCCTGTCCCGTCCGCGCACCATCGTGCGCCAGCAGTGGAGTATCATTCGTGGCCACAGCCCCCGCCATCGACGCACGCGACCATGTGATCGCCGACATCGGCCTCGCCGACTTCGGTCGCCGTGAGATCATGATCGCTGAAACCGAAATGCCCGGCCTCATGGCCCTTCGCGAGGAGTTCGGCGCGTCGCAGCCGCTGAAGGGCGCGCGCATCACCGGATCGCTTCACATGACGATCCAGACCGCCGTGCTGATCGAGACGCTGGTCGCGCTCGGTGCCGAGGTGCGCTGGGCGACGTGCAACATCTTCTCGACGCAGGACCACGCCGCCGCCGCGATCGCCGCGCGCGGCATCCCGGTGTTCGCGATCAAGGGCGAAACGCTGGCCGATTACTGGGATTATGTCGGCCGCATCTTCGACTGGGGCGATGACACCGCCAACATGATCCTCGACGACGGCGGCGACGCCACCATGTTCGCTTTGTGGGGCGCGCGGATCGAGGCGGGCGAGACGCTCCCCGAGCCGGATAATGCCGAGGAAGTCGAGTTCCAGCGTGCGCTCAAGGCGTTCGTTGCCGCACGTCCGGGCTATCTGACCCGCAGCGTCGAGGCGATCAAGGGCGTATCGGAGGAGACGACGACCGGCGTCCACCGCCTCTACCAGCTCGCCAAGCAGGGCAAGCTGCCGTTCCCCGCGATCAACGTGAACGACAGCGTCACCAAGTCGAAGTTCGACAATCTCTACGGCTGCAAGGAATCGCTGGTCGACGCGATCCGCCGCGCCACCGACGTGATGCTCGCTGGCAAGGTTGCCTGCGTCGCGGGCTTCGGCGACGTCGGCAAGGGATCGGCCGATTCGCTGCGTAACGGCGGCGCGCGCGTGCTGGTGACCGAGATCGACCCGATCTGCGCACTGCAGGCGGCAATGGAAGGCTATGAGGTCGTGACGATGGAGGAGGCGGTGACGCGCGCCGACATCTTCGTCACCGCGACCGGCAATGAGGACGTCATCACCGCCGATCATATGAAGGCGATGAAGAACATGGCCATCGTCTCCAACATCGGTCACTTCGACAGCGAGATCCAGATTTCGGCGCTGTCCAACTACACGTGGACCGAAGTGAAGCCGGGCACCGATCTGGTCGAGTTTCCTGACGGCAAGCAGATCATCATCCTCGCCAAGGGCCGTCTGGTGAACCTGGGCTGCGCGACCGGCCACCCCAGCTTCGTCATGTC
>CAZHGR010000154.1:0-3381 GCA_964532255.1 uncultured Sphingobium sp. | reverse complement strand
GCGCCAGGTCGGCACGGATCATGTCCATCATCGCCGCCACCGCGCGGGTACGGAACGGGATCAGCCACTCGACCTCTGGCGCAGCCGCGTACTGATCCCCGAACTCCGCCGCCAGCGCCTCGCCCACCGGCACCAGATAGTCGCCGGGATAAAGCCCTTCGGGGATCTCGCCCACGGTCTCGCCCAGCGCCTGACGGTAGCGGACGTGCGCCGAGCGGGCGAGCACGTCGACCTGCGCGCCCGCGTCGTTGACATAATATTCGCGGGTCACGCCATGGCCGGTATACTCGAGCAATGTGGCCAGCGCGTCGCCGACCACTGCGCCCCGGCAATGGCCCATGTGCATCGGGCCGGTCGGGTTGGCCGAGACATATTCGACATTGACGCGAATGCCCTCGCCCATGGCCGACCGGCCATAGCGCTCGCCCACGTCATGGATCGCTCGCAGTTCGCGTTCCCAGGCGGGGCGGGCGAGCGTCAGGTTGATGAAGCCCGGCCCGGCAATCGACACCGCCTCGACATCGTCCAGCTTTTCCAGCTCGGCCGCGATCAGCCCGGCGAGCGCGCGCGGGTTCGTCCCCGCGGCCTTGGCGAGCACCATCGCGGCATTGGTGGCGAGATCGCCATGGCTCGGATCGCGCGGCGGCTCGACCGTGACCGCGCGACGGTCGATCGCGGGCGGCAGCGCGCCCGCTTCGGTCAGCGCATCGAGCGCGCAATCGATATGGCCCGCGAATGCGGCGTAAAGCGACATGCTCCTGGTCCGTCCGAACTCAGCGTGTGGCGTTGTAGCGCAGTTGATCCTGCGTCAGGTTGAAGCCGATCAGCATTTCGAAGCTGGTGCGGTTGACGGCATCGCGCACTTCGGGAAGCGACAGCGGATCGATGGCGGCGTCGGCATCGCCGGGCTTGCGGTCCCGCGTGATCTGGCGCTGGATGTCGGGCGGCAGGGTCGCAGCGGCCTTGTCGACATAGCTGCCCGCGGTCGCTGCGACGCTGGCGCGGCGTTCGCCGGCGGCAAAGCTCAGCCGCACCTGTCCCACGCGCTTCGCGGTGACAGCGCTGCCGCCGCGCACGACCGATGAGAAATAGGGGAGCACCACCTCGCGCGCGTCACCCGCATCGCGGCGGACGGCGACGACATTGAAGGTCGCGTTGCTGTAGAGCTGGTCGCTGCCGTCATCGCAGGTCGACCGCAGGTCGGTGATCGTCGCCACCACGTCGACCGCGCGCGCATCGGTGCTGCCCGCCGGGTCGAACAGCGTCACGTCGCCGGTATAGGCCGGGATGGCGACGCGCGGGCAGGCGGAACGGACCTGGACGATGCCGCCGGTCGCGTCGATCTCGCCCTGGCGCGAACAGCCCGCGAGCGCGAGCAGCACGAGTCCGTAACCGAATTTCCTCAGATGGGGCACCACTGCATCCTTGTCCTGATGCCGCGCGCAGCGGCATGATGATGGTCTTTCCTTAGTGGTGGCCCCGGCAAGTCGCAACCGTCCGCCCGCAGGCACGTTGATCCGGCTTTTCACAAGAGGCGACAACGCCTAAGTGCTGGGGCCATGACCTCCATGCCCCCTGCTCGCCCGCACCTCGACCTGCTCATCGCCAGCCCGCGCGGATTCTGTGCCGGCGTCGACCGCGCAATTACCATCGTCGAGCGCGCGCTCGAGAAGTTCGGCGCGCCGGTCTATGTGCGGCATGAGATCGTCCACAACAAATATGTGGTAGAGGGGCTGCGCGCCAAGGGCGCGGTGTTCGTCGCCGAACTGGACCAAGTGCCCGACGACCGGCCGGTCGTGTTCTCCGCGCACGGCGTGCCCAAGCTCGTCCCCGCCACCGCGTCCGAGCGGGGCCTGGACTTCGTCGACGCGACCTGCCCGCTGGTGTCGAAGGTCCACCGCCAGGCCGAACGGCAGGTGGAGGCGGGCCGCCACATCCTGTTCATCGGCCATGCCGGCCACCCCGAGGTGATCGGCACCTTTGGCCAGGTGCCCGAAGGCTGCATGACGCTGATCGAGACCGACGCCGACGCGCGCGCCTTTACGCCGGTGCCGGGCGTCGAACTGGCCTATCTGACGCAGACCACCCTGTCGGTCGACGACACCGCGCAGATCATCGCGGTGCTGACCGATCGCTTCCCCGGCATCGTCGGGCCGAAAGGCGAGGATATCTGCTACGCCACCTCCAACCGTCAGGCCGCGATCAAGCAGATCGCCGAACAGGTGCAGGCGGTGCTGGTGATCGGCGCGCCCAACAGCTCCAATTCGCTGCGGCTGGTCGAAGTCGCCGAGCGTTCGGGCGCGCGGGCGCTATTGATCCAGCGCGCGGCGGATATCGATCCGGCGTGGCTGTCGGGCGTCGAGCGGCTCGGCCTGACCGCCGGGGCCAGCGCGCCCGAAATCCTGGTGCGCGAGGTCATCGACCATCTGTCCCGCAGCTTCGACATCGAGGTGCAGGAAGTGGAAACCGCGCGCGAGGATATCGCCTTCAAACTGCCGCGCGGCCTGGAACCGGCGTCGGCCTGAGCGATGGCGGTCTATACCAGCGTCCCGGCGGAGGCGCTTGCCGACTTCCTGACCCGCTATGACTGCGGCGCGCTCGTGTCCGCCAAGGGCATTGCGGAGGGAGTCGAGAACAGCAATTACCTTGTCGAGACCACCGGCGCCGACGGGCGCGGCGCGCGCTTCATCCTGACGCTCTATGAAAAGCGCGTCGACCCCGCCGACCTGCCCTTCTTCGTCGCCCTGCTCGACCATCTGGGCGCGAACGGCTGCCGCGTGCCGCGCTTCATCGCCGACCGCGACGGCGAGCGGCTGCAGGAGCTGTGCGGCCGCCCCGCCTGCCTGATCGAGTTCCTGACCGGCGTGTCGGTGACCGAGCCGACCGTTGCGCAATCGGCGGCCGCAGGAAGGGCGCTGGGCGCGCTCCACCGCGCGGCGGAGGGGTTCGCGGGCGTGCGACCCAATGCGCTGGGGCTCGCGGCATGGGCACCGCTGGCCGATGCCTGCGGGACGGGGTTCGACGCGATCCAGCCCGGCCTCGGCGAGCGGGTCGCGCGGGAGCTTGCCTATCTGGAGCGCAACTGGCCCCGCGATCTCCCGGTTGCGACGATCCATGCCGATCTGTTCCCCGACAATGTGCTGATGCTGGGCGACGAGGTGACGGGGCTCATCGACTTTTATTTCAGTTGCACCGACATCCGCGCCTACGATCTGGCGGTGACGGTCGGTGCCTGGTGCTTCAGCGCCGACGGCAGACTGTGGCATGAGGATCGCGCCGCCGCTCTGGTCGCGGGCTATGACGCAGTGATGCCGCTGTCGGCCGCAGAGCGCGCGGGGCTGGTGACGCTCTGCCGGGGCGCGGCGCTGCGCTTCCTGCTCA
>CAZHGR010000153.1:0-3479 GCA_964532255.1 uncultured Sphingobium sp. | reverse complement strand
CCAGCAGTTCCTCGAGCGGGCCGAAGCCCAGCAGCTCGTCGACCAGCACCTTTTCCAGCGCGAACTGCTCGCGCCGGTTGAGGGTGAGCTTCAGCTCGGCCAGCACTTCCATGATGATCGGGCGGAATTCCTCCGCCAGCTCGTCCTTTGACAGCGTCGCGGCGGCTTCCGGGTCGACGCGCTCGAGCAGGCGGGGAAGCACCTGCTCCTTGATCTTGTGGACCGATGCCTCGAATCCCTGCGCCTGCTCGGTCGCCGAATGGTCGGCGTTCATGCGGTCGTTGAGACGACCCATGGCCTCCGCATTGCGATCGGCGAGGGAGGAAGGCCCGGCGTCGGCGGGAATCGGCGGAGCGGACGCGGTCGGCGTGCCGGTCTCCCCCGGCATCGGCGGAAACTGAACGCCACCGGGCACCGGCGCGCCATGGCCCTGCATGGGCCGCGCCACGCCGAAGGAGCTCTTGCCGCCCAACCCGTTTTTACGTCCGAATGCGTTCATGACCGATAGTGGGTACCTGTTCCGGCACGCGTAAAGCCGCGTTCACGCCGTCATGCGCTAAGTGCGAAGCTTTTATATTTGGCTAACGCTCCGTGTCTGCGGGGGCGTGAGGGGGCAGACCTTACGCAATCTTCACCAATTGGAGCGAAGGAAGGCGGCATGGCTGCGCATGCTCAGGCCCGACAGATCGTCGCCGCTCCTCCACCGGGGGCGGTAAGGCTCGATATCGTGGGATGGGGCGTGGCCGCGATGTGCGTGCTGAGCGCGCTCCTCTTCCGGACGTACAGCTCCGCGATACCAATGGTCGAACTGGAGGCCGCACGACAGATTGGCGTTCCGTTTGTCGTGCTGGAGCTGCTGATCATCGTCCATGCCCTTCGGTCAGGGCTCAATCTGCGGTCGCTTCTTGGCCGCCTGGACCTCGCCAGCCGTTGTGCCGTCATCCTGATGCTCGGCTTCGTCTGGGTGGGCACGGTCCTGACGGCGCTCGCGCCGGTGTTCGCAGTGGTTCATGCGACCTTGTGGACGATCCACCTTTTGTTCGCCGTGTCACTCTACCATGTGCTGGCACCTGTCACGGCGCGATCGATCGTTTCGCTCGCCGCCGGGCAGGCGTGCTGCCTGCTGTTGCTGGTTCCGGTGATCGCCGTCCACTTTGCATTTCCGCCCGCCGGACTCGTCAGCCCCGATCCGTTCTTCGGCTGGGGAATCGCGGTGCCGGGGTTCATATCGGGCCGCCTGTTCGGAGCGCTGTGCGGAGCGGTCCTCGCGCTCCTCATCGGGCTGGTCGTCCGGGAGTCGCGCGCGGGCCGGGTGGTGGGCTGGCACTATGCTGCCGTCACCCTGGCGGCAGGAATGATGATCTGGTCCGGAACGCGCGGCGCGATCGTGGGCGTGGGGGGCGCGACGGTGATCGGGCTGGCCGTTGCTCGCACCGTCCCGAGCGCGGCGGTCACGGCCCGGTTGATCCTTTGCCTGATCGTGTCCGCGGTCCTGGCGACCGCGCTGCTACCGTATGACGATCCCTATTTCCGCCTGATCGAGCCCAAGGATTTCGGCAGCGGCAACGCGGCGAGTGGCGGGCGGCTGAACCTTTGGCACGCCGCCGTCTCGGCGATCCAGGCCTATCCGTTGTTCGGGGCCGGGGACGGAGCCTTGCCGATGCTCGTCCCCGAGGGCGTGTTTCCCCACATGCACCCGCATAATGTGGTGCTTCAGTTTCTGCTGAACTGGGGCGTGATCGCCGGAACGGCGGGCCTTTATCTGATCGCCAGAGCCGCGTGGCGGGCGCATCTTGTCGTCTGGTCGCGGCCCTGGCTGATGCCGGTCCTGATGATGCTCGACACGCTGCTTATCATGGCGCTGTTCGACGGCATCCTGTACTTCAGCCAGTTCGTCGTGATCGCGTTGATCGGCTTTGCCTCGATCCTCGCGTCAGGCCGCGCCGAACCTTCGCGCTGAAGCCTGAATTACTCTGCCTTTTCCGCCAGAACCGTCAGGCCGCGCTCGCTGACTTCGGCAAAGCCGCCCTCGACCACGATCGAGCGCGGTTCGGCATTGGCGGTCGCATAGACCTTGAGCGTGCCGTCGTGGATCGTCGACATGAAGGGGGCATGGCCCTCCAGCACGCCGAACTCGCCCTCGCTGCCGGGCACGACGACCATGTGGACGTCCTCGGACAGGACGAGCTTCTCGGGGGTCACGAGTTCGAAGTGGAGGGGCATGATATTGTACCTAGTTTGATGGTTGCGGAGGACGGTTCTCACCCGTGGAGGCTGGATTGTCAGTCAAGGAGAGGTCGTCAAGCAGTGTTAGATAATAGCGTTTTCTGCGTTCGTCGATCAGCGGTGCGACCCGTGTATGCTTGCCGCGTCGCGCAAATTGAATAGTGATGACATCACCCTTCCGCCGGAGTAGTTCAACAATCGCGATCTCTCCGGCATTGGATTTTCCACCAGCACCACCTTGGCAGCCGAACAGGATTCTGTGCGCCTCGGCACCTTCGCGATTGACGGGTCCCAAGTCCTCGCCAATGAACGTCTCTGGGCATTTGGCCCTCATTCCGCCCATCATGATGATCGCCGCACTTGATGCGGGCATACCCACAGCAACAGCGGCTGGCATAGCCGTGATCGTCAGCATCTCCGACCACTGCGCCTTCACGTCCTCGCCAAAGGGCACGAACTCCATGAGGAAGCCATTCGCCGATGTGGCTCTGTATGCGGGCACCAGATACTTCGGATACCGGTAGGTCAGAACACTGCCATAGAGATTTGTGACCCCACTCACCTCGGGTGTCGGCGAGAGTTGAGCGGCGTCGAACAGCGGTTTCTGCTGTTCCTTTGTAATATGGGTTTCCTGAGCCCCAGCGGGGCTGGGAAGCACCGACAGGCTCAGGCCCAGAGAAAGGAGCTTGAGAACACGCATGACGATACGGGCTCCCGGGCTCGCGTTTACGCCGCCTCGGCAGCCAGCTTCTTCGCCTTCTCGACCGCTTCGTCGATGCCGCCGACCATGTAGAAGGCGGCTTCGGGCAGATGGTCATACTCGCCGTCGACCACGGCCTTGAACGACTTCACCGTGTCCTCGATCTGCACGAACTTGCCGGGGATGCCGGTGAAGACCTCGGCGACGTGGAACGGCTGGCTGAGGAACTTCTGGATCTTGCGTGCGCGCGCGACGGTCAGCTTGTCCTCTTCCGACAGCTCGTCCATGCCGAGGATGGCGATGATGTCCTGCAGCGACTTATACTTCTGCAGCGTTTCCTGGACGCGGCGGGCGACCTCGTAATGCTCGCGGCCGACGACGTCGGGCGAGAGCACGCGGCTGGTCGAGTCCAGCGGGTCGACCGCCGGATAGATGCCCAGCTCCGAAATCGCTCGGTTGAGCGTCGTGGTCGCGTCAAGGTGCGCGAACGAGGTCGCCGGCGCCGGGTCGGTCAAGTCGTCCGCAGGCACGTAGATCGCCTGGACCGAGGTGA
>CAZHGR010000152.1:0-3586 GCA_964532255.1 uncultured Sphingobium sp. | reverse complement strand
TTTGCCGCCTCCGAGGCGGACGAAATAGGTGCCGATGATCGAGGTGACGATGCAAACGCCGCCGATCAGCAGCGGCAGCGCCATCAGCGGCAGCAGGAGGTCGCCCGCTCCGGTCAGGAGCAGCGCGGTCAGCACCATCGTCGCGCCGACCGTCACCACATAGGTTTCGAACAGGTCGGCGGCCATGCCCGCGCAGTCACCGACATTGTCGCCCACATTGTCGGCGATGACGGCCGGGTTGCGCGGATCGTCCTCCGGGATTCCCGCCTCGACCTTGCCGACGAGGTCGGCACCGACGTCGGCCGCCTTGGTGAAGATGCCGCCGCCGAGACGCGCGAAGATGGAGATGAGCGAGGCCCCGAATGCCAGCGCGACCAGCGCATCGACGACGGTGCGGTCCTCGCCGCCCAGCTCGTAGCCGCCGGGACCGATGAGATACCAGAAGAACACCGCGATCGCGAGCAGCGCGAGGCCCGCGACCAGCATGCCGGTGATCGCGCCGGCGCGGAACGCCAGCGTCAGACCGGCCTGCAGCCCGGTCTGCGCCGCGGCGGCGGTGCGCACATTGGAACGGACGGAAATGTTCATGCCGATGAACCCAGCCACGCCCGACAGGATCGCGCCCAGCACGAATCCCGCCGCCGATATGCCGCCCAGAAACACGCCCACCAGCACCGCGACGACCACGCCGACAATCCCGATCGTGGTATATTGCCGCTTGAGATAGGCCTGCGCGCCTTCCTGAATGGCGGCAGCGATATCCTGCATCTTTGCATTGCCGGCCGGTGCGCCGAGCACCTGGCGGCTGGTAAACAGGCCATAGAGTATGGCGAGCACGCCGCACCCGATGGCGATCCACACCAGATCCATATCCGTTCCTCTCCCCATGATGTTTTTTGTTGCGCGCGGGCATGGGAATCCCGCGAACCGGCCGGAGAGTATCGGCCGTTCATCTCGCGTCAAGCTTTATGACAGTGCGGAGGCAGGCACTTAGCCGTGGAGCCAGCCCAATCGGTTCGGGAGCGCAACGGGTTCGCCATGGAAGCCGAGCGTCAGGCCGGCCCCCGCAGCGCAGGTGCCGACGACCGTCACGAGGGCGCGTTCCGCAGCCGCAGCATCCTTGAACGCGGCCAACCGGTCGGGCGGCACCGCCATCAGGAGTTGATAATCGTCGCCGCCTGTGGCTGCGGCCAGCCGCGCGTCCAGTCCCTGCCCGCGCGCTTCGGCATAAGCGGCGGACAGCGGCACCGCGTCGAGTGCGATCCGAACCGCGCAATCGCTCGCTCCGCCCATCCGCCCGGCATCGATCAGCAGGCCGTCGGAAATGTCCATCATCGCACGCGCATGCGCCGCCGCTACCGCGCCGAACGCGACCGGCGGCATCGGCCGCAGATAGGCGGTGACCGCCGCATCCCCGCCCTGCTCGTCGCCCTTTCGGATCGCGAGGCCCAGCGCCGCATCGCCGATCGTTCCGGTGACGCAAAGCAGGTCGCCCGGCGTTGCGCCGCCACGCGACGGCGCTCCGCCGCTCGGCGCGCGACCCATTGCGGTCAGCCCCATGACGCGCGGCGCCTCGGTGGGCAGAGCGATGGTGTCTCCCCCCAGCAGGGGGACACCGAACACGTCCAGCGCCTCCCGCAATCCGGCGACAAAGGCCCGATCCCACTCCGCATCACGGCCGAGGCTGTAGCCCAGCAATACGCCCAGCGGCTCCGCGCCCTTCGCCCCCAGATCGGACAGGTTGACCGCCACCAGCCGCCAGGCGACGCTTTCCGGCGGATCGTCTGGGAGATAATGCACACCCTCCGCCATCATGTCGTGCGTGACGACCATGGGACCGCGCGGATCGAAGACGGCGGCATCGTCGAGCAGGCCGCGCGCCGCAGGATCGACCGCCAGCGCCCTGAGCGCGATGATGAATTCAGCCTCGCGGCTCACGATGCCTCGTGAAAAATCACCCCCGCGCCGCCTTGGCGATGGCGTCGAGCAGGCCGTTCACGAAGCCCGCCTCGCGCTTGTCGTAGAACGCATGCGCAACGTCGACATATTCGCTGATGACGCTGCCCGTCGGCACGTCGGCGCGGGCGATCAGCTCATAGGTGCCCGCGCGCAGGATCTGGCGCATCGGCCGGTCCAGCCGCTCCATGCTCCAGCCGCTCGCGAGCTTGTCGGCGATCAGCGCGTCGATCTCCGCACGGCGCGCATCGACGCCCCGCACCACATCGTCGAAGAACGGTTCTTCCGCCGGGGAATAGGTGACGTCGTCGATGGTCGCGCCCAGCCGGTGCTGATGAAATTCATGGAGCAACGGCGCGACCGCCGTTCCCTCCATCTCCATCTGGTAGAGCGCCTGGACGGCGGCGAGCCGCGCGGCGGAACGGGATCGGGAGCGTTCGTTCATGTCGGCTGGATCGTCCGCATCGCGCCGAGATAGTCGATCTTGCCGATCTTCAGCCCCTTGTTACGCAGGATGCCGTAGGCGGTAGTCGCGTGGAAATAGAAGTTTGGCTGGGAGAAGGAGAGCAGGAACTCTTCCGCTACGAAATGCCGCTCGAAATTGGCGCGGGGAATCGAAAACACCACCGGCTTTCCGGCAAAGCCCTCCATCTCCTCCGCAGTGACCTGCTCCAACCGCGCCTTGGTGTCCTGCACCAGCGCCCGCTGCTCGGCGAAGCTCTGCGGCGGCGGGGTCATATTGGGTGAGAAGCTGCCCGCGCGTACCCCGTCGATCGCGCCGATCGAATGGGTGGAGGTCGACAGGATCTGGTACGCGAAAGGCAGCATGTCGTCGGCAAGGCAGGCACCCGTCAGGCTGGCCGGTTCATGGCCATGTTCCGTGCAGAACCGCTCGGCCTTGTCGATCAGCCCCTCGACGGCACCGAGAATCTGTAGGTACGACGGGATGGTGGCGTCATAGAGGGAGATAGGCATGGGTCAGGCTCCTTTCCGGGACGATATATGCTTCAGCCTCACGGCTACACTTTGCGCATGTGCGGGCAAGCCCTCGGCATTGGCAAGCGCCACCGCTGCAGGGCCGATCTCGCCAAGCGCCGCGGCGTCGAGCGAAAGGAAGCTGGTCCGCTTCATGAAATCGAGCACCGACAGGCCCGAGGCGAAGCGCGCCCGGCGGCCGGTGGGCAACACATGGTTCGGACCGGCGACATAATCGCCCACCGCTTCGGGTGTCATCCGGCCCAGGAACACCGACCCGGCGTGCCGCACCTTCGCGAACAGCGCATCGGGATCGTCGGTCGCGATCTCAAGATGCTCGGGTGCGAGGCGGTCCGAGAGCGCGGCGGCCTCCTCCAGCGCTTCCACCAGGATGATCGCGCCATGCCGGTCCCAGCTCTCGCGCGCCCGTTCACCCGTCGCCAATTGCCCGAGCTGCCGATCGACAGCCGCCGCGACCGCATCGGCGAAGGCGGCATCGTCGGTCAGCAGGATCGACTGGCTCGTCGGATCATGCTCGGCCTGGCTCAAGAGGTCGGCGGCGGTCCAGTCGGGATCGTTGGCCCCGTCGGCGATCACCACTATCTCCGACGGCCCGGCGACCATGTCGATGCCGACCACGCCGTAAAGCTGGCGC
>CAZHGR010000151.1:0-3702 GCA_964532255.1 uncultured Sphingobium sp. | reverse complement strand
GAGGAGGCGAGGTCGTGGCCGATGGGCTTTTCCATCGCGATGCGGGTTTGCCCGGTGACGAACCCGGCCGCCGCCAGCGCCTCGGCGGTGGGCGCGAAGAGCGAGGGCGGCGTCGACAGATAGATGGCGACCGGCCCGCCGTTCAGCGCGCGTGCGCGGTCGACGAGGCAGTCTACACTCGTCTGATCGCCGACATCGACGGCGCAGAAGCTGATGATGGAGAGGAAGCGGGCAATCTCGTCGTCATCGCTGCGATCTTTGGGCAGATAGGCGGCGAGGCTTTCGCGCACGCTCCGGCGGAAAGCGTCGTCGTCCATGTCGGTCCGGCCCGACGCCAATATCGCGAAGCCCTCCGGCAGCAGGCCGTCGCTCATCAGATTGTACAGTGAAGGGAACAGCATCCGGTGAGCGAGGTCGCCAGTGGCTCCGAACAGGATCAGCGTGGTCGATTTCTGGGCCAAGGGCGAACTCCTCCGTTGCTGGCGTGTTTCAATTCGCAGGCGGCGGTGCTTTACGCAAGCAAGGTTGCCGGCACGTTGCACATGACGCGGGGGCCGGGGTGCCTTTCGGAGCGAGGGAGTTGCGATGATACGATCGTCATTCGCGGATTGCCGCCTGCGCCTTCTCCCGCTGCTGCTCGCCTTGGGCGCCTGCCAGCCGGGCGGAGAAGTCGGCAACGACAATGCGGCGGGGACCGCAAATGCGGGTTCTGCGCCGCCGCAAGCGGCAGCGGCCGCCGTCAACGAGGCGGAGGAGCCCGCCGCCACGGCAGCAGCGCAGGACCAGATCGCGTTCAAGAGCGATGTGTTGGAGTTCAGCTACGGCTGGCCTGCGCAGGCTGTGCGGATCGCGCCGCTCAATGCCTGGCTCAAGGGCAATGGCGACAGCATCTTCACGAAGTGGCAGGCCGACGCCCGCGAGGCGTTCGCCGACTCACAGCAGGATGGCTGGGTGTGGCGCACCTATAGCTATGAGGAGCGCTTTGCGGTGGAGGCCGACACGCCCCGCATGCTGGTGCTGGTGAGCGAAGGCTATCTCTATACCGGCGGCGCGCATGGCATGCCGATCAGCACCGCGATCATCTGGGACAGGCAGCGGGCGAAGCGACTGGCGACGGCGCAGCTCATCGATCTGCCGGCGCTGAAGTCTGCCGCCGAGGAGCGGTTCTGCGAAGCGCTCGACGCCCAACGCGCGGAACGGCGCGGCGAACCCGTCCCACCGGGGCGGCCAGGCATGTTCGACGAATGCGTCGACATCACCAAGCAACTCGTGGTGCCGGTTTCGACGGGGGGAGGGGCGCTCGACACCATCCGCGTGATGATCGGCCCCTATGAGGCGGGGCCCTATGCGGAGGGGAGCTATGTGATCGACCTGCCGATGACAAACGATCTTCTGCCGGTGGTCAGACCGGCTTACAGGGAAGCATTCACCGTGAACTGACGGCCCGGCACCCGCCGGGCGCCGAAGGGGTTAGTCCTCCGGCGTCCGGACGCGGCGGGATGGCGCGATCGGCCAGGAAACGGCCGGTTCTTCGTCCATCTGTTCCGTCTGGCTGGCCTTGGCGAGCGCATTGGCCGCCTTGGTTTCCTCGACGCGGATCAGCCGGTCCGCCATGGCGAGCCATGCTGCTTCCGCGCGACGGCAACGATCGATGACATTGGCCAGACTGGCCTCCTGAGCGGCCTTGGCGCTTTCCGCCGCCCGCTCCAGATAAAATTCGCTCGTCGCCGACATCTGCGGGCTCCTTTCCGGTTGGCTGATCCGTCGATCAGTCGATCATCTGCGCCACCAGTTCACGAAGAGTCTGGCGCGAGAGCAAGCCGGGCGAAACAGCCCTGTGATCACGCGCGTACTTATATGCCGCTGCCGAATAAGGGCGCGACTGATTGGTTATTCTGTTCATTCTGTTCCTGTACCGCCGTCTCGCGGCGGTTTCTTTATTTAGAGGGTCGCGCCGGGCGACCGGGCGCGGGAGGCATCGCCCCCCGCGCCTGATGTTCAGATGGTTTCGAGCTTGGTCGCCGAGAGGCGTCCGCGCTGATCTTTCTGGACTTCGTAGCTCAGGCGCTGATCCTTGTTGAGGGTCGCCATTCCGGCCTGCTCGACCGCACTGATGTGGACGAAGCTGTCAGTCTCGCCGCTGTCGGGCGCGATGAAGCCATAGCCTTTTTCGGTATTGAAGAATTTCACGGTGCCAATGGGCATAGTCATTTCCTTTGCACAGGAGAGAGACCCGCCAGAACTCATGTCCTGACGGCGCTGGCCGGGTGTCAAAGGAAGAATGCGCGCAACTGGCGTAAAATTCCGTCGCAGGCGACGATAGCTCTCGTTAAATAGGCCGAGCGACGGAAAAAGTCAATCTCGGCTCCCTCCGCTCGTCAATATTTCAGGTCGGAACGCCGTAGAGATCGTGTTCGTCCGAGTCTTCGACCACGGCATTGATGACATCGCCTGGCTTAAGATTGGACGATATGTCGCGGAGAAACACGTTGCCGTCGATTTCGGGCGCATCGGCCTGCGACCGCGCGGTTGCGCCAATGGAGCCTTCATCATCGGGTTCGCCCACCTCGTCGATGACGACCGGAATCACGCGGCCGACCTTTGCCGCCAGCTTTGCCTCAGAGATGCGGGCGGTCGCTTCCATGATGCGCTGGTAGCGCTCTTCCTTCACTTCATCCGGCACCGGATCGGGCAGAGCGTTCGCCGCGGCACCCTCGACCGGCTCGAAGCGGAAGGCACCGACGCGGTCGAGCTGCGCTTCCTCCAGCCAGTCGAGCAGATATTGGAAATCGGCCTCGGTCTCGCCGGGGAAGCCTACGACGAAGCTCGACCGGATCGCGATGTCGGGGCAGATCGACCGCCAGGAGCGGATGCGGTCCAGCGTCTTGGCGTCGTTCGCGGGCCGCTTCATCGCGCGCAGCACCGACGGGCTGGCATGCTGGAAGGGAATGTCGAGATAGGGCGTCAGCTTGCCGTCCGCCATCAGCGGGATCACCCGGTCGACATGCGGATAGGGATAGACATAATGGAGCCGCACCCACACGCCCATCTCGCCCAGCGCCTCGGCCAGGTCGGTCATGTGCGTGCGGATCGGGCGGCCCTTCCACAGCCGCTCCTCATGGCCCACGTCGACACCGTAAGCGGAGGTGTCCTGGCTGATGACCAGCAGCTCCCTGGTGCCTGCCGCCACCAGCTTCTCCGCCTCGCGCAGCACCGCGTCGATGCGACGGCTGACCAGGTCCCCGCGCAGCGACGGGATGATGCAGAAGGCGCAGCGATGATTGCAGCCCTCCGAAATCTTGATGTAGCTGTAATGGCGCGGGGTCAGCTTCAGCCCGCCTTCGGGTACCAGATCGACAAAGGCATTGGGCACCGGCGGCGCGGCGTCGTGGACCGCGTTGACGACCGCTTCATATTGATGCGCGCCGGTGATCGCCAGAACGTCGGGAAAGCGCGCGCGGATGGCCTCCGCCTCATTGCCCATGCAGCCGGTCACGATGACGCGGCCATTTTCCGCCATCGCCTCGCCGATCGCTTCCAGGCTTTCTTCCTTGGCGCTGTCGAGAAAGCCGCAGGTGTTGACGAGCACGACGTCCGCGCCCGCATAATCGGGCGACATCGCATAGCCGTCAGAGCGCAGCTTGGTCAGGATGCGTTCGCTGTCGACCAGCGCCTTGGGGCAGCCGAGCGAGACCATGCCGA
>CAZHGR010000150.1:0-3940 GCA_964532255.1 uncultured Sphingobium sp. | reverse complement strand
TGACGGCGATGATGGCGTTCTTCCTGCTCATGTGGCTGCTCGGCGCGACGACCGAGAAGCAGCGCAAGGGCCTTGCCGACTATTTCACGCCGACGCTGATCACCACCAAGGAGGCGAGCGCCGGGTCCGATGGCATGTTCGGCGGCGACAGCATGATGGGCAAGGAAAACTATCCGACCACGGGCGGGCAGGGGAATCTTGCCATCACCATCCCGCGCGACGCGACGGGCACGGAGGATGTCGGGGGCAAGGACCAGAAGAATCGCGACCGCCAGAAGTTCGAGGAGCTCAAGAAGACGATCCTCGCCAAGATCGAAGCCGACAAGAATATGCGCCGTCTGAAGCGGAACATCCGCTTCACCGAAACGCGCGAGGGGCTTCGCATCGACCTGGTCGATCAGGCCGATTTCGCGATGTTCGCGATGGCGACCGACCGGCTGCTGCCCGAAGCGCAGCGGTTGGTGGGTGAGGTGGCCAAGGTGGTCAGGGACGTGCCCAACGGCGTCATCGTTCGCGGTCACACCGACGGCCTGCCCTATGGGTCGGGACGCACAATGAACAACTGGCTGCTGTCATCGGCGCGCGCAGAGGCGACGCGTGTCGAACTGGCACGCAGCGGAGTCCCCGCCGACCGCTTCGCCAAGATCGAGGGCGTCGCCGACCGCGACCCGTTCATCAAGGACGATCCTTATGATCCGCGCAACCGGCGCATGTCGATCATCCTGAGCTGGAGCAGCGCACTGGCCGGTGCCATGGGTGCTGGCGACGCCAAGAGCGCAGAGGTTCGCGCGGCGATCCGCGAACGCGACGACCCGCGCCGGGTGATGCGCGACATGGCGCAGCGTGCGGACCTGGGCCGCACCGCGCTGCCCGACGACGCCGTCATCCTCAACGCAAACGCGATCCCGAAGCGCACTGGCCAGACGCCGCCCGGCACCACCGACGCCATGGCCAAGCCCAAGGCGGAGGGCGGCGGCGGTCACTGACCGGCGGTGGCTGCGCTTACAGAAAGTCTCGCAGCAGCGTCACGAAAGCATCCAGGCGATCGTGCTGCACCCAATGCCCTGCGCGGTCGAAGCTCTCGACACGCACATCACGGAAGAACTCGGCGCGACCGTCTTCCGCCGGGTTGACCGCCCAG
The DNA here is from genome assembly GCA_964532255.1 of uncultured Sphingobium sp. Lineage (GTDB taxonomy): Bacteria > Pseudomonadota > Alphaproteobacteria > Sphingomonadales > Sphingomonadaceae > Sphingobium. Next base: position 2,799 of record CAZHGR010000150.1, on the reverse strand, counting down.
CTTTCCTTGCCGTGGACCAGCAGCACCGGGCATTCGATGTGCCCCCAGATTTCCGTGCGCGCAAAATCCGACGGGTCCCATGGCTGTGGCGCGCGAACATAGGGATCGAACTTCCAGACCAGTTCGCCCCCCTCGCGTCGCCGCAGGCCCAATGCGGCGAGATGATGCGCCTGATCGGCATCGAGGTGCGGATTGCGCGCCTGCATGCGCTGCGCCGCATCCTCCACCGTCGCATAGGTTCGCGGTGTCCGGTCGGCGAGCTTGCGGCGCTTCTCGATCCAGTTGCGCCACGCCAGGCGGCCGTCTTCCTGAGGATTGCCCAGCAGCTTGTTGATTTCGGTTCGCGAGGCCAGTCCCTCGATCGCCACGAGCCGGCGGACCTTCTCCGGGAACAACCCCGTGTAGCGAAGCGAGATGGCACCCCCCAGGCTGTGCGCGACGATCGTGACCGGCGTCTCGCCCAGATGCTCGATCAGATTGTCGAGGTCGGCGACCGCATGCTCCATCGTGTAGACGCCGTCGGGTGACCAATCGCTGTCGCCATGGCCGCGCAGGTCGGGCGCGACGATATGCCAGTCGTCGCGAAGCTGTGCTGCCACCCAGTCCCAGCTTCGCGCATGATCCTCGCCGCCATGGATGAGGAGGAGCAGCGGCTTGTCGCTGTTGCCCCAGTCGAGGTAGCGCAGGGTCAGTCGCTGCGACGCGAATTGATGCGTGGCGGGGCCGAGGCCGTTGAACAAGGCGGGCATGGGCAATCTCCGATAGTATCGCCGTTCGCATAAGCGGCACGGCATCGCAGCACAACGCACGGGACCGGCAAAAGGAAAGGCCCCGCTCCACGGGGGAGCAGGGCCTTCCTCATGATCCGACGTGTCGGACGATCAGGCGCTGGCGACTTCCGCCACGTCGACCTTCACGCCCGGTCCCATCGAGGAGGAGAGGGCGATCTTGCGGACATATTTGCCCTTCGATCCCGACGGCTTCGCCTTGACGATCGCGTCGACGAACGCGTCGAAGTTGCGGCGCAGGTCCTCGGCCGGGAAGCTCGCCTTGCCAAGACCGGCGTGGATGATGCCTGCCTTTTCGACGCGGAACTCGATCTGGCCACCCTTGGCAGCCTTGACCGCTTCGGCGACGTTCGGCGTGACGGTGCCGAGCTTCGGGTTCGGCATCAGGCCCTTGGGACCCAGCACCTTGCCGAGGCGTCCGACGAGGCCCATCATGTCGGGCGTCGCGATGACGCGGTCGAAGTCGAAATTGCCGTTCTGGATGCTTTCCAGCAGATCCTCGGCGCCCACGATCTCCGCACCCGCGGCGGTCGCCTCAGCCGCCTTGTCGTTGCGCGCGAACACCGCGACGCGCACCGACTTGCCGGTGCCCGCAGGCAGGGTGACGACGCCGCGGACCATCTGGTCGGCGTGACGCGGATCGACGCCCAGGTTCATCGCGACCTCGACGGTCTCGTCGAACTTGGCCGTGGCGTTGCTCTTGATGAGGGCGATCGCCTCATCGACGCCGTGCAGCTTGTTGCTGTCGATCGCGGCGGCCAGCGCCTTGGCCTTCTTGCTCAGCTTTGCCATCGGTTCAGCCCTCCACCACTTCGAGGCCCATCGCGCGGGCGCTGCCTTCGATGATCTTGGTCGCCGCTTCCAGGTCGTTGGCGTTCAGATCCTTCATCTTCGCTTCGGCGATCTCGGTCAGCTTCGACCGGGCGATCTTGCCCGCGCTGATCTTGCCCGGCTCCTTGGAACCCGACTTGAGGTTCGCGGCCTTCTTGATCAGATAGGTCGCCGGCGGCGTCTTGGTGATGAACGAGAAACTGCGATCCGCATAGACGGTGATGATGGTGGGGAGCGGCATGCCCTTTTCCATCTCGCCGGTCTGGGCGTTGAACGCCTTGCAGAATTCCATGATGTTGACGCCGCGCTGACCCAGGGCAGGGCCGATCGGCGGCGACGGGTTGGCTGCTCCGGCGGGTACCTGGAGCTTGATATAGCCGGTAATCTTCTTGGCCATTGTCACTCACTCTGTTGCTGGACGGGGGCATCTGCCCGCGCCCGGTTCAAGTTTAGCGGTGCAAACGGATGCCCCGATGGGCGTCCTCCCGCGCGTTTGCTCGACATCCCCGAGCAAGGCTGGGCCCTATATCGAAATTCCTGCAATGGTCAAAGAATAACCTATTGCCCTGATCGATCAAACACTGAGGCGTCGAGATTGGCTAACGCGAGCGCATGCATGCACCAACGGTTCAATACCAAGAACAAGTCAGGCGGCGGCTTGCCCGCTGAGGAATCCATGACAATGCGGCAAGCATGACGTCCAGAGCTTCCCTTCACTGCGGTATTGTCCTCGACCATCGCGAGCACCCCTTTCCCGCCTGCGAACTTGAAGAGGGTCGCGGAACCTCTGATCCCGTCGATTGGAATGAAGGACATGCCGGTCGTCTTACCGAACTGATCCTTGAATTCCGCAACGGCGTCCACCGTATCTGCCGCCGTAGTAGGGCGGTCGAACTGGAGCAGTTCAGCATAGGCGATATCTGGCGAAAGGCCCGGTACCTCAAATTTCCTAACAGGCTTGGGGTGAAGTTCGTTCGCAGATGGCTTGTCAGCCGATGTGCTCGACTGCGCATCAGCGGGAAGCGACAAAACAAGCAGCAAAGAACCGACCGCAGATCTCAGTTTTGCCGCCTGCTGGCGCTTTGAGATTTTCACTTCGACAGCTCGACTTCCTCGAAGTCCAGCTCCACGGGGGTCGCGCGGCCGAAGATCGACACCGACACCTTCACGCGGCTCTTTT
>CAZHGR010000149.1:0-3982 GCA_964532255.1 uncultured Sphingobium sp. | reverse complement strand
CCAGATTGACCTCGGCATGGCCGACGCCCGGCACCGATCCGACGCGAAGCTCGACTTCGGCGGGCATCGACTCGGCGACAGGGCAATGCGGCGTTGTCAGCGTCATCGTCACCACGGCATGACCGTCACCCGTCACATCGACGCCGTAGATCAGGCCCAGGTCGTAGATGTTGACCGGGATTTCCGGGTCGTATATCTCGCGCAGCGCAGTGATGATCGCGTCATAGACCTCGCCCCCCGGCTCGCCGGGCGCCGCGTCCGCAGGGCGTTCCTTGAGGAAACCGTCGAGATAGTCGCGTTTGCGCGCGAACGCCTCGGCGGGTGTTTCGGGGGCAGGGGTTTCTGCAGCGGGGGTTTCGGCGGCGGCGGCATCCTCCACGCGGGCGCGCGGCGGCGGCGTCACTCCCTCGACTTCCTCGGTCCTGATCCTGTGTTCGTCGTTCATCCGAATATCTTCCTGACCCGTTCCATCCCCTCGGCCAGCGCGGCGATGTCGCTTTCGTCGCTGTAGATGCCGAAGCTCGCGCGTGCCGTGGCGGGCAGGCCCAGCACGTCCATCAACGGCTGTGCGCAATGATGCCCCGCGCGGATCGCGACCCCGCTCTCGTCCAATATGGTGCCGATGTCGTGGGGATGAACCCCCTCCATCGCGAAAGAGACGATTCCGAGCGATGCGTCCGGCCCCAGAACGCGCACGCTGTTGATGCGGCCCAGCGCCTCGCGCGCCGCGGCGACCATCGCTGCCTCATGCGCGGCGATCCGGTCCATGCCGAATCCCTCGACATAATCGATCGCGGCGGCCAGTCCGATCGCCTCGACGATCGCCGGCGTCCCCGCCTCGAACCGCGTCGGCGCGGGCGCATAGGTCGTCCGCGCAAAGGTCACGCGGTCGATCATCGATCCGCCGCCCTGCCATGGCGGCATCGCCGCCAGCAGATCGCCGCGCGCCCACAGCACGCCGATGCCGGTCGGGCCGTAGAGCTTGTGTCCCGAGAACGCATAGAAGTCGCAATCGAGCGCCGCCATGTCGAGCCCCATGCGCGGCGCGGCCTGGCAGCCGTCGATCAGGATCCTGGCCCCGACCGAATGCGCGATGTCGGCCGCACGGCGCGCGTCGAGAGCGCCGCCGAGCACGTTCGACACATGCGCCAGCGCGACGATCTTATGGGCAGGCCGGATCATTGCCGCCATCGCGTCGAGGTCGATCGCACCGTCGGTGGTCAGCGGCACCACGTCGATCGACGCGCCCACGCGCTCCGCGGCCATCTGCCAGGGAACGATATTGCTGTGATGCTCGAGCGCAGACAACAGGATGCGATCGCCGGCCTTCAGATTCGCCCCGCCCCAGCTTTGCGCGACCAGATTAATCGCCTCGGTCGCGCCGCGAACGAAGACGATCTCGTCCTCGCGCCCGCCGATGAAGGTCGCGACCCGCCGCCGTGCCGCCTCATAGGCGAGCGTCATGTCAGCCGAGCGCTTGTACACGCCGCGATGGACGGTGGCATAATCCTCGCCCATCGCGCGCGCCATCGCGTCGATCACGGCGCGCGGCTTCTGCGCGGTTGCGGCGGTGTCGAGATAGTGCCAGCGGTTGCCGGCGTCGTCGAGCAGGCCGGGGAAGTCGGCGCTTATCGCCCTCTCCCGTTCACGGGAGAGGGAGGGACCCGCTCCGAAGGAGTGGGAGGGTGAGGGGCCGCCAGGCGAACCCTCACCCGTGAACGGGGGCACGTGACCCCGTTCACCCTCTCCCGCGAGCGGGAGAGGGTGAGTTTCGCCACCGCTCACGCCAGCGCCCCCAGCTTCGCCAGCGCCGCATCCTCGAACCGCGCCTTCTCGCCTTCGTCCGCCATGTCGTCGAACAGGCCCGCGATGAATGCCTGAAGCAGCAGCGTGCGCGCCGCCGCCGGGTCGATACCGCGCGATGCGCAATAGAACAAAGCCGCCTTGTCCAGCTCTCCGACCGTGGCGCCATGCGCGCATTTCACGTCGTCGGCGAAAATTTCCAGCTCGGGCTTGGCATTGGCGGTCGCGGTACGGTCGAGAAGCATCGCCTTGACCGATTGCTCCGCGTCGGTCTGCTGCGCGCCGCGCGCCACCGCGATCTTGCCGAGATAGCTTCCCGTCGCGCGACCGCCGAGGACCGAGCGGATGCACTGGCGGCTGACAGCCCCCGGCTTCGCATGGGTGACGCGGGTGACGATCTCCAGCACCTGATCGCCGCCGCCGATGATCGCGGCGTCGAGGTCGAAGCGCGCGCCTTCATGAAGGGTGACATCGAAGCTGATCCGGCCGAGCCGCCCGCCGATGTTGAGCGCATGGACCGACAGCGCACCGCCGGCGGCAATGTCGACGACATGATCGCGCACGATCACGGCGTCGCCGTCGGCATCCTGGAGAAGCTGCCGCGTCGCGCTCTCGCCCGCACCGACACTGATCCGTTCGGGCGCGGGCAGCGGCCAGACGCTCGCCACCGCCTCCACATCGCTGTAGCGCCAGTCCTCGTCGCGGCGGGTGGGAAGGGCAAGCGGTGCGTTCACCCCACCACCTCGGCATAGCCTTCGCGCTCCAGCTCGAGCGCCAGGTCAGGCCCGCCCGACTTCACGATCCGGCCGTCCGCGAGCACATGGACGAAATCGGGCCGCACATAGTCGAGCAGCCGCTGATAATGGGTGATGAGCAGCACCGCCTTGTCGGGCGCGCGCATGATCGCGTTGATCCCCGCGCCCACCGTCTTGAGCGCGTCGATGTCGAGACCCGAATCGGTTTCGTCGAGGATCGCGAGCGTCGGGTCGAGAATGCCCATGTGGACCATCTCGGCGCGCTTCTTCTCGCCGCCCGAAAAGCCGACATTCACCGGCCGCTTGAGCATCTCCATGTCGAGGCCGAGCAGCCCCGCCTTCTCGCGCGCAAGCTTGAGGAATTCGCCCCCCGACAGCGGCTCCTCGCCCCGCACCCGCCGCTGGCTGTTCGCCGCCTCGCGAAGGAACTGGACGTTGGACACGCCGGGAATCTCGACCGGATACTGAAAGCCGAGGAACAGGCCGGCGGCTGCACGCTCATGCGGGTCGAGCGCGAGGAGGTCGATCGCACTCCCCCGTTCGGTTCGAGCATCGTCGAGAACCGTTTGCGCTGACGTGTCTCGACTGCGCTCGACACGAACGGAAGGTTTGAAGGTCACGCTGCCCGCCGTCACCTCATAGCCCGGCCGTCCGCCGAGCACATAGGCGAGCGTCGACTTGCCCGCGCCGTTCGGTCCCATGATCGCATGCACCTCCCCCGCGCCCAGCGAGAGGGTAAGGCCCTTCAGGATCGGCTTGTCGCCGACGGTGGCGTGGAGGTTCGTAATCTCGAGCATCGAAAGACAATACCTACTTAGTCGTCATGCCAGCGAAGGCTGGCATCTCTGTCGGTTGAGACCCGAGGGAGACCCCGGCCTTCAGCCAATGGCTGAAGTTTATCCTGAGCGCCTGCCGCAGGCAGGCAGTCGAAGGGCCGGGGTGACGCATGAAGGCAGCACCGCTCACCCTATCACCGCTCCCTCACCCAGTTCGGACGCTTCGCTGCGGAAGGCCTGGCCGGCAACTTCCTGCGCATGGCCGCGCGCGACCTCGGCGATCATCGGCTCGACGACCGCCATGCCCTGTTCCATCGCGCCGATCGCGGCTTCGTCGGACAGGCCGGGCGTGGCCTTCTGGATGTCGGACAGCAATTGCGCGCGCACGTCCATGTTCACGTCGGCGCACGCCCGAACCGCCGCGTCGGCCATCATGTCCGCCGACGCCGTGCCGGTCGCCGAACGATCGACGCCGCTGAGCACGCAGTCGCGATACTGGCCGATCGCCGCCGCAAAGCCTTCGGTCATCGGCAGGTCGCCCGACGGAGCGGCAGGCGCCACGGCCACATTAGCCGACGCAGTGCCAGCAACCGAAAGACTAACCAGAACAGTTAACAGACGAGCCCTCATCCAACACTTCCTTCCAGC
>CAZHGR010000148.1:0-4403 GCA_964532255.1 uncultured Sphingobium sp. | reverse complement strand
ACCGCAAGACCGACGTGTGCATCATCCCGCCCAACAGCTTCGCGCTCGCGCGGACCGTCGAATATTTCCGCATCCCGCGCGATGTGCTGGTGATTTGCCTCGGCAAGTCGACCTACGCTCGCTGCGGCATCATCGTGAACGTCACCCCGCTGGAGCCTGGCTGGGAAGGGCATGTGACACTGGAATTCTCGAACACCACGCCGCTGCCCGCGCGAATCTATGCCAATGAAGGCGCGTGCCAGTTCCTGTTCCTCCAGGGTAACGAGCCGTGCGAGACCAGCTATGCCGACCGCGCGGGCAAATATATGGGGCAGCAGGGGGTGACGTTGCCGCGACTTTAACCGAGGATGTTGCATGACGTGCCGCGATGGAGACAATCATCGCGATGCTGAATTTCTTTCGTCCATCATTGCGGTCCCGGTCTGAGCCTGTCGAGCGCCTATTCGACGTGGGCGAGGGCCGGCTGGTTTACGCAATCGGCGACATCCACGGCCATCTGTCGCTGTTCGACCGGCTCCTCGACCGCATCGCAGAGGACGCGGCGCAACGGCAGGAGTCCCGGTCGCTTCACATCGTCCTGCTCGGCGATCTGGTCGACCGCGGCCCCGACTCGGCCGGTGTGATCGAGCGCGCGATCCGGCTGACCGACAGCGTCCCCAATGTCGTCTGCCTGATGGGCAATCATGAGGAGGTGTTCGTCGAGGCGCTTGCGGGGAACGAGCAGGCGCTGCGCCTGTTCGTCCGGATCGGCGGGCGCGAGGCGCTGATGAGCTATGGCATTTCGGAGGAGCTGATCGACGGCGAGGATGAGGCCGCGCTCTTTGCCGCGATGCTGGACGCCATACCGGAGCGTCATCGCGACTTTCTGTTCGACCTCCGGCATGTCGTGACGCTGGGCGATTATGCCTTCGTTCATGCGGGGATCCGGCCGGGCGTGACGATGGCTGACCAGCATTGCGAGGATCTGCACTGGATCAGACGCGAATTCCTGGAGTCGGACGAGGATCATGGCTTCATGGTGGTCCACGGCCATACCATCACCGACGAACCGGTGATCCGCCCCAACCGCATCGGGATCGACACGGGTGCCTATCGGACGGGCCATCTGACCGCACTCGGCCTGCACGGAACGGAGCGCTGGCTGCTGTCGACGTAGAGTTTGACCGTTTCGCGCGGATCCGCCTGGAATGATCAAGGTCTCACCGGTCCACCTCTAGCGCGTCATGACATATCATGATATGTCATGATTTGCCTGTAAGCAGGAGCCAGCCATGACCGATCAGCCACGCGAGAAATTTGCAACCCAGGTCAGTTCGGAGCTTCTCCGCACGATCCGCGAAATGGCGTCCAGCGAAGGCCGACAGATTCAGGCGCTGATCGACGAAGCATTGGCTGATCTGATCGAGAAGAGGAAGCAGACGCGGCCACGCGCGCATGTGATGGCTGCCTATCAGGCCAGCCACACGGAGTTTGCGCCGCTCTACAGGAAGCTGGCGGAGTGACCGACTATCTGACCGTCGCCGATGTCCTCGCCATCCACGACGATCAGATCAAGCGCTATGGCGGGGCGTCCGGCGTCAGGGATCCCGGCCTGCTGGAAGCTGCGCTGTTCCGCCCGCAGACCGGCTATTACGCCGATCTGATCGAGGAGGCGGCAGCTCTGTGGGAAAGCCTGTCGCAAAATCACCCTTTCATCGACGGCAACAAGCGGACCGCCTTTGCGGCGACGTTCACCTTTCTCGCCATCAACGGCGCTCGCTGGACGGCAGGCGCGGCGGAGACGGAACGGTTCGTGCTCGGCCTCTACGCGGCTGGAACATTCCGTCTCGAGCATCTGGTGCCCTGGCTGCGTTCATCCGTCGCCGGGGTGAGCGGCAACCTCTGACCCTCAGAACACCGGCATGTTCGCCGGATCGTCAGGATCGGCCTTGGGGGTCGAGGCAGTGTGGATGCCGCATTCGACCTTGTCCCAGCCGCGCCAGCGCCCGGCGCGCGGGTCTTCGCCCGGCAGGACCTTCGACGTGCACGGTTCGCAGCCGACCGACAGATAGCCCTGCGATTCCAGCGGGTGGCGCGGCAGGTCATGCGCCTCGAAATAGGCTTCGAGCGCCGCCTTGTCCCAGTCGCCCAGCGGGTTGAGCTTCAGCCGCCCGTCCTCGATCTCGAAGCGCGGCAGATTCTTGCGCGTGACCGACTGGAACGCCTTGCGCCCCGAAATCCAGGTGTCGAGACCCTGCTTGGCGCGCGCCAGCGGCTCAACCTTGCGGATGTCGCAGCAACCGTCGGGATCATAGGACCAGCGCAGGCCGTTATCGTCCTTCGCCGCCAGCACCGCAGCGTCGGGGGTGACGACACGGCTGTCGGTGAAGCCCAGCCGTTCCATCAGCATGTCCCGATATTCAAGCGTTTCCGGGAACATCTTGAGCGTGTCGACGAAGATCACCGGCACAGTGCGGTCTGCCTCGGCCACGAGATGAAGCAGCACCGCGCTTTCGGTCCCGAACGAGGAGACGACCGCGACTTCGCCCAGCACGCCCTCCGAAAACACGGTCTTGAGCATCGTCGCCGTGTCAACGCCCTCGAACCGGGCGTTGAGCGCGTCGGCATCCGCCTGCGTGAAGCGGGGGCGCGTGTCGATCACATCGATCTTGCGAAGGGCGGATTGCGGCATGATGTCATCCTCCATGGCGAAGCGCCCAGACGGGCTTCGCCGGATCGGCTGCTTTTTGGTAGACATGGGGAAAGCGGTCGAACGCGGCCGCCATCACCTCGGGATCGATCGGATGATCGGGCGCGAAGCTGTCGAAGCCGCAGCGGCGCATGGCGACGATCTGGTCGACCAGCACGTCGCCAACGGCGCGAAGCTCGCCCGCATAGCCCGCCTCGCGCAGGATGCGCGCCGCCGAATAGCCGCGGCCGTCGCCGAACACGGGGAAATTGACCTCCACCAGCGCCAATCGATTGAGGTGCGGGATCAGCTCGCGCGCGTCCTCGCCCGGCTCGATGCGGACGGCGGTGGCGTTCGACTGGCCGGCAAATGCCTCGACACTGACGGCGGGCTCTTCGCTCGCCTGGCCATCGCGGAACAGGATCACGTCAGGCATAGATGGCCTCCTTGAACGGCTCCATGCCGATCCGCCGATAGGTGTCGACAAAGCGCTCGCCCGTCTGGCGCTCACGCAGGTAGACGTCGGTCGCGCGCTCGATCGCGTCGACGATGCCGTCCTCGTCAAAGCCGGGGCCGGTGATCTTGCCGAGGCTGACATCCTCCGCGCCCGATCCGCCGAGCAGGAGCTGGTAATTCTCCGTGCCCTTACGGTCGACGCCCAATATGCCGATATGCCCGGCATGATGGTGGCCGCAGGCATTGATGCAGCCCGAAATCTTGAGCTTAAGCTCGCCCAGATCCTTCTGCCGCGCGGGATCGGCAAAACGCTTGGCGATCTTCTGCGCGACCGGGATCGACCGGGCGTTGGCGAGGCTGCAATAATCGAGGCCGGGGCAGGCGATGATGTCGCTGATGAGGTCGAGATTGGCTTCGGCCAGACCCGCCTCGCGAAGCTGCTCCCACACCGCGTACAGATCGGCTTTCCGGACCGACGGCAGCACGATGTTCTGGGCGTGTGTGACTCGCAGCTCGTCGAAGCTGTAGCGCTCGGCAAGGTCCGCCATCAGGTCGATCTGCGCCGACGATGCGTCGCCGGGGATGCCGCCGGTGGGCTTGAGCGAGATGTTGACGATCGCATAGCCCGGCTGCTTGTGGGCATGGACCTGCTGGTCAACCCACAAAGCGAAATCGGGGTCGGAGCGGTCGATCTCGTCACTGAGGTCGGTCTCATAGGCCGGATCGGCGAAGAAGGCGCGGATGCGGTCCAGCTCCGCGACGGGCGGGTCGATGCCCAGCGTCCTGATATGCGCGAACTCTTCCTCGACCTCGCGGCGATAGTCCTCGACGCCCAGCTCGTGGACGAGGATCTTGATCCGCGCCTTGTATTTGTTGTCGCGCCGTCCGTAGCGATTGTAGACGCGCAGGCACGCCTCGACATAGGAGATCAGCTCGTCCTCGCCCACGAAGTCGCGGATTTCGGGGGCGACCATCGGGGTCCGGCCCATGCCGCCACCGGCGAACACGCGGGCACCGATGCGGCCGTCGCGTTCCACCAGCTCGATGCCGATGTCGTGCAGCCGCATGGCGGCGCGATCGGTGGGCGAGGCGATGACCGCGATCTTGAACTTGCGGGGCAGGGTGGTGAACTCCGGGTGGAAGCTCGACCATTGCCGCAGCAGCTCGGCCCAGGGGCGCGGGTCGGCGACTTCGTCGGCTGCAACGCCCGCATATTGGTCGGCGCTGATGTTGCGGATGCAGTTGCCGCTCGTCTGGATGGCATGCATCTCGACGCTCG
>CAZHGR010000147.1:0-4572 GCA_964532255.1 uncultured Sphingobium sp. | reverse complement strand
GGAGGCCTCTGCGCCACGGGGCGCAGCCGGGCGCCATGGGGCGCACGCCGCCGGCCGATGATGTACCGCCTTTGCCGCGATCCGCAACGGCGTTCATATCTGGGGAAAAATCGTGGCAGGCGAACGGCTATGCTGATCCGGCAACTGTTTCGCTATGCCGTCGTCGGCGGAATGGTGACCGCGCTGCAGGCGGCGATCTATTGGCTGCTGGCGGGTGTTCTGGAGTGGAACCCGCAGATCGGCAATCTCCTCGGCTATGGCGCGGCGGTCGTGACCGGCTATTTCGCGCACGGCCTGTTCAGCTTTCCTGCCGTTGGCCAAAGTCGGCGTGAAGGCAGCCCGGTGATTCGTTTCCTGCGGTTCTGGTTGGTGTCGCTCGCCAGCCTGGGTCTGAACGCGCTGTGGATCTGGATCGTCGTGACGAGGATGGGTGCCCCGGTCTGGGCGCCTCTGCCGCTGATGGTGATCGTGACGCCCGCCCTCGTCTTCGGGCTCAACCGGCAGTGGGTGTTCCGCTGACGTCCACAAGCAAAAGGCCGCCGCGAAGGATCGCGACGGCCCTGTGCCGAAACGCTTGAAGCGGCGATTACATCGCGTTTTCGGCGGCGTTTTCCATCATGTTGCTGGCATTGTCGGCCATGTTGGCGGCGTCGCTCATCATCGCGCCGGCGTCGTTCATGGCGTTCTCGGCCGCCATGTTGGCGTCGGCAGCCGCCGCGTTCATCGTGTTGGCGGCATTGTCTTCCGTCGCTTCGCTGCAGGCGGCGAGGCCGAGCGATGCGGCGAGGGCAAGCGAGAGTGCGATCGTCTTGGTCATGGGCAAACCCCTCTAGTGTTCAGAACTGAGCAGGCGGCCTGGAGACATGCTCTCCCCCCAACGAGCCTGCAGGCCTAAATCATATGGACTTCGTTGCGCAGACGCAATCCCGCATGCAAAGAGGTCAAACCGGCTCAAGAGGCGGCGCTTGACCCATATAAAGAAATCTTTATATGGCATTTCATGCAGGCATTGCTGCCCATCTTCCACGCGCTGGCCGACCCGACGCGGCTGCGCATCTTCCATCTGCTGAAGGCCATGGAGCTTTCGGTGGGGGAGATCGCGCAGGTCATCGGGCAAAGCCAGCCGCGCGTGTCGCGCCACATCCGCATCCTGGCGGAGGCCGGGCTGATCGAGCGGCGGCGGGAAGGAAGCTGGGTGTTTCTGACCACTGCGCGCAATGCAGGTACGCTTGCGACCCTGGCCTGGTTCGACGCGGTTCCGGCGTCGGAGGAGGAGCGGCTGTGGTTTGCGGCCGATGTCGCGCGGCTGGAGGCGGTACGTGCGGAGCGGACGCGCGCCGCCGCGCTCTATTTCGCCGAACATGCAGACGAGTGGGACGCCATCCGCTCGCTCCACGCGTCCGAGCGGCAGGTGGAGGCGGCGATGCTGGAGCTGCTGGACGATCGGCCGATCGGCCGGCTCCTCGACATCGGCACGGGGACCGGGCGGATGGTTGAGCTGTTCGGGCCGGCCGCCGACAGCGTGGTCGCGCTCGACCGGAGCGCCGAGATGCTGCGGCTGGCCCGCGCCAAGCTCGCGCCCGAAGTCGGCGCGAAATGCCAGCTCATGATCGGCGATTTCAACGACCTGGCGCTCGCGGCGGGGTCGGCGGATACCGTCGTGCTTCACCAGGTGCTCCATTATGCGCAGGCACCGCAGCATGTCGTTGGGGAAGTCGCGCGGGTGCTGGCCCCCGGGGGCCGCGTGCTGATCGTCGATTTCGCGCCGCACGACCGCGAGGAGCTGCGCCAGCGCGCGGCGCATGCGCGTCTGGGCTTTTCGGACGACCAGATTTCCGGCTGGATGCGCCAGGCGGGGATCGACCATCTGGCCGCGCGGAGCCTCGTCGGCGACGCTCTGACGGTCAAGCTCTGGCTGGGCGAGCGGCGATCCGCTTCGGTCCATCCGCTCCGTGCTTTCAAGGAACAGGCCTGATGACTTCCAGCGGCACCGTATTGCTCGACACCATGCCGGGTGATGCCGAAATCTCGTTCGAATTCTTCCCGCCCAAGACGGAGAAGATGGAGCAGACGCTGTGGGCCTCGATCGCGGCGCTGGCGCCGCTGGCACCGCGCTTCGTGTCCGTGACCTACGGCGCGGGCGGCTCGACCCGCGAGCGCACGCACAGCACCGTTGCGCGGATCGTCAGCGAAACCGCCATTCCCGCCGCCGCGCATCTGACCTGTGTGGATGCGACGCGCGACGAGATCGACGCCATCGCCCGCGCCTATTGGGATGCGGGCGTGCGCCATATCGTCGCGCTGCGCGGCGACATGCCCGACGCCGGCGGCCCCTTTCGCCCGCACCCGGATGGCTATGACGGCGCGGTGGCGCTGGTAAAGGGGCTGACGGCGATTGCGCCTTTTGAAATCTCCGTCGCCGCCTATCCCGAGTCGCACCCCGATTCGCCCAGTCGCGCGGCCGATATCGACAATCTGAAGCGCAAGATCGACGCCGGTGCCAGCCGCGCGATCACGCAGTTTTTCTTCGAGCCCGAAACCTTCTTCCGTTTCCGCGACGATGCGGCGGCGGCGGGCATATCGGCGGAGATCGTGCCGGGTATCATGCCGGTGATGAACTTCGCCAGCGTCAAGCGCATGTCGGCGATGTGCGGCACGGCGGTGCCCGGCTGGCTGGCCGACCTCTTCGATGGACTGGACGACCATCCGGAGGCACGCCAGCTCGTCGCTGCCACCGTCGCGGCCGAGATGTGTCGCCGCCTCTATGCCGGCGGCGTACGGCAGTTCCATTTCTATACCCTCAACCGCGCCGAGCTGGTCTATGCCATCTGCCATATCCTCGGCAAACGGCCGGTGGCGTCCAGCGCGACCGTCACGCAGGAGCATGCGGCATGAGCTTACCCGTTTCCGAAGCCGAGCAGGCGCTGCGCGCCGCCGCTGCGTCGCGAATCCTGATCTTTGACGGCGGCTACGGCACGTCGATCCAGAAATATGGGCTGACCGAAGCCGACTATCGCGGCGATCTCGATCTCGCGCTCGATCAGAAGGGCAATAACGACCTGCTCTGCCTGACGCGACCCGACGTGGTGGCGGCGATCCACGACGCCTATCTCGCCAACGGCGCCGACATGATCGAGACCAATACCTTCAGCTCGACGCGGATCGCGATGGCTGACTATGGTGCCGAGCATCTTGTGCGCGACATCAACGTCGCTGCTGCGCGCATCGCCCGCGAATGCTGCGACAAGGCACAGGCGAAGGACGGTCGCCGCCGCTTCGTCGCCGGCTCGATCGGTCCCACCAACAAGACATTGTCGATCAGCCCCCAGGTCAACGACCCGGCGTTCCGCGAAGTCGACTATGACACGCTCAAGGGCCATTATCGCGAGCAGTGCGACGCGCTGATCGAGGGCGGGGTCGACTTCCTGCTGGTCGAGACATGCTTCGACACGCTGAACGCTAAGGCCGCCGGCATGGCCGCGCGCGAGGCGGAGGCGGCGGCGGGCAGGGCGGTGCCGCTGATGCTGAGCTTCACGATCACCGACATGTCGGGCCGCAACCTCTCGGGGCACACGATCACCGCCTTCTGGTACACGCTGCGCCATCTCAAGCCGCTTACGATCGGCGTGAACTGCGCGTTCGGCGCGGACCTGCTGCGGCCCTATCTGGGCGAGCTGTCGAAGAGCGCGGATACGCTGATCCTCGCCTATCCCAATGCCGGCCTGCCGAACGAACTGGGCCAGTATGACGAGCTGCCGGAACGCACCGCGACGCTGATCGCCGAGTGGCAGAAGGACGGGCTGGTCAACATGGTCGGCGGCTGCTGCGGCACCACGCCCGCGCATATCGGCGCGATCGCGAAGGCGCTCGACGGCCTTGCGCCGCGCGTTGTGCCGGAGGTGCCGGTGGTCACCCGACTCGCGGGGCTGGAGCCGATGCATATCGCCGCGTGATCGTCATCCCAGCGAAGGCTGGGATCGCTGGCCGCATGGAGCGACGAAACTGATAGACTCCAGCCTTCGCTGGGGTGACGGATATAGAGATGACTGACACCCAATCCCCCAATCTCTCAGGTGCCACTTTCGTCAACATCGGCGAACGCACCAACGTCACCGGATCGGCGAAATTCAAGAAGCTGATCATGGCCGGCGACTATGCCGCCGCCGTCGAGGTCGCGCGCGATCAGGTGGAGAACGGCGCGCAGATCATCGACGTCAACATGGACGAGGGGCTGCTCGATGCGGAGGAGGCGATGACCCGCTTCCTCAAGCTCATCACCGCAGAGCCGGATATCGCGCGCGTGCCGGTGATGATCGACAGCTCGAAGTGGAGCGTGATCGAGGCGGGGCTGAAATGCGTGTCGGGCAAGCCGATCGTCAATTCGATCAGCATGAAGGAGGGCGAGGCGCCGTTCCTCGATCAGGCGCGCAAGTGCATGGCCTATGGCGCCGCCGCCGTCGTCATGGCCTTTGACGAGGTCGGGCAGGCCGACACCCGCGACCGCAAGGTCGAGATCTGCGAACGGGCCTACAAGCTGCTGCTGTCCATCGGCTTTCCGCCGGAGGACATCAT
>CAZHGR010000146.1:0-4574 GCA_964532255.1 uncultured Sphingobium sp. | reverse complement strand
GATCGGTTGAGGTGGAAGCGCTTTGCGCTTCCGCCGAAATCGTGAATCAGGCTCTATTCAAATGGTTGAGACCTTGATTCACGTTTCAGACTGATTCAGCCTGAAACGATCAAGGTCTAGGACAGGTTGGGGTTCCACGCACTCCTTTTCCCGCGCGCAGGCGGGGGGCCAGTTCACAAAAGACATGCGCGGCAGCGCGTTCGTCGCACCGCGCCGAGTCTGGACCCCCGCCTGCGCGGGGGAACCAGTCGCGTCCCGAGGCACCAGATTCAGGACGATCGTTCTGAAAGCGCTTCAAGGATGTGTCGAAGCCAGCGGCACCGTCAGCGTCGCGACCAGACCACTCGCGTCGGGGCGGTTGGATAGTCTCACCTCGCCGCCCTCCTGCCGCATGATCGCGCGCACCAGTGCCAGCCCCAGGCCGGTGCCGCCGGTCTGGCGGTTACGCGAGCTTTCGAGGCGGGTGAACGGCTCCATCATCTCGTCGAGCCGCCCCGGATCGATCCCCGGCCCCTCGTCGATAATGCTGACCATCGCCCGGTCGCCGTTCGCGCTCACGGAGACACGCGCCGTCGTGCCGTATTTCACGGCGTTGTCGATCAGGTTGCGGATGGCGCGGCGCATTGCCAGCGGGTGAACCGACACCACGGTTCTGGCGCTGTCCTCCAGCGACACGGGCCCGCCCATCGCCACGAAATCCTCGACCACCGCGTCGACCAGTTCCGCGAGGTCAACCCGCTGCGGGTCCTCGCGCGATCGTCCGAGCCGCGCGAGCGACAATATGTCGTCGAGCATCTGGCTCATTTCCTCGATGGTCGCGACCATGCTCGCGCGCTCCGTATCGTCATCGACCGACTCGACGCGCACCCGCAGCGAAGCGAGTGGTGTGCGCAGGTCATGGCCGATGGCACCCAGCATCTGGTCCTTTTCGGAGAGCATGGCGGCGATTCGCGCCTGCATGACGTTGAAGGCGCGGGTGAGGTCGCGAATATCCTCCGCGCCTTCGAGCGGCAGGGGGGCAGGTGTGCCGCCATCTGAGAAGCTGTGGACCGCGCCGGTCAGCGTCGTCAGCGGCCGCGACAGCCGCCGGCCGATCCAGAGCAGCGGCACGAGCGCCACCGCAAAGATCAGAACGGTCTGGCCGATCAGCCGCCGCGCGAAGGGCGGGGCGGTACGGCGCATCCGCGATGTCGCGACATACCAGCGATCGGGGGCGGTCTGCACCGCCAGCCGGAGTTGGTGTGCGTTGCGGTCGCGGGACCGGGTTTCTCCCATCAGTCGCTCGGCACGATCGGGACGGTGGGGCCGGATGACCATATCGGCGCGAACGGCGAGCACCTTGATGCCGGCATCGGACAGCATCTCCGTCGCGCGCGCCTGAATCTCCGGCTTGGGCTGGTCGGAGGGCACGGGCGGCGCGCGACGGATCGCGACCCGCTCCATGAACCGACGGACGCCAGCGCGCGGCATGTCGCCCGCCTCAATGGCATCGACGATCCGCAGCACCGCCGGGGCGGTGGCCATGGTGATCCACTGGCTTCGGTTCTGATGATACAGCATGATGAAGCTGATCGCCTGCGCAAGCAGCAGCACCAGCGCCGCCAGCAGGATCAGCCGCGTCGACAGCGTGCGCGGAAAAAGCAGGGCGATAACCCTTCTCACAGCCGCTCGACATCGGCGGCGAACATATATCCGCCGCCCCAGACGGTCTTGATGAGCGTCGGATTCTTCGGATCGGTCTCGATCTTGCGGCGAAGGCGGCTGATCTGGTTGTCGATCGCGCGGTCGAACGGATTGGCTTCGCGGCCCTGGGTGAGGTCGAGGAGCTGATCGCGCGTCAGCACCTGGCGCGGCCGCTCGACGAAGGTGCAGAGCAGGCGATAGTCGGCCGTGCTGAGCGACAGCGCCACACCGTCGCTTCCGGTCAGCGTCCAGTCGTTGCCGTTGAGCGTCCAGTCCCCGAATCGGTAACGGCCTGCGGGTGCCAGCGCCTCGGCGCGCGGACTGTTGGCCGCCCGGCGAAGGATGGTCTTGATCCGGGCAACCAGCTCGCGCGGGGAGAAGGGTTTCACGACATAGTCGTCGGCACCCATCTCCAGCCCAACCACACGGTCGGTTTCCTCGCTTCGCGCGGTCAGGAGGATGATCGGCAGCTCGCCCCCCTCGCGCAGATGGCGGCAAAGGCTCAGCCCGTCCTCGCCGGGCATCATGACGTCGATGATGGCGAGATCGATCGCCGAACTGCCCAGCATCGACCGTGCGGTCGCCGCATCGGCGGCGGTGCTGACGCGATAGCCGTTCTTCTGAAGATAGCTGGCGAGCGGATCGCGGATCGAGCGTTCATCGTCGACGAGAAGGATATGCGGTTTCATGGCGGCGCGATCAGACCATTTCGGCGGCGTTCCGGCAATGCGCGAATGGCATGCCGGAACGCCGGTCGGTTCGGGACAGGCCGTCAGCCGGCGTTGCGCTTGTCCTTGCGCGCTTCCCAGCGCTTGTGCATCGCGTCCTTGGCGGCCTCGCGCTCGGCAGGGGTGATCTGTCCATCCTTGTTGCTGTCGACGCGATCGAACATCGCCATCGGCCGTGCGAGGAACTGCTCGCGAGTCATGTCGCCGCTCATCATGCGGCCCATCCTGCCGCGCATGCCGTCCCCCTTGGCTCCGCGCTTCGCATCGCGGGCGGCCATCAGTTCCTGCTGGCTGAGCTGACCATTGCCGTCGGTGTCCATCTTGGCGAACCGTTCCTGCATCATGCGGGTGCGCATCGCCTGGCGCTCGGTATCGGTGATCGTGCCGTTCCTGTCGGTGTCGGCCATCGCGAAATGCTGGTTGAGGGCGGCGGTCGCCTCGGCGCGGGTGATTGTGCCGTCCTTGTTGCCGTCGAGCATCTCGATCATGTGGCCGCCGTGGGGGCCGTGACCGGGTCCGCCGCCCGGCTGGGCATATGCCGCCGCACCGCCGATCAGGATCGAGGCGGCCAGTGTCGCGGAAAAGAGAGTCTTCATGTCATGTCCTTTCAAAGGGGCGGAGGCGGCGGGACAGGGGGAGGGGGGCCGCCGCCTCCTGGACATACAGATAGGTGCCAATTGTAACCTGCGCTTGTCGCTGCGCCAGAAGCTTGTCGCAAAGTGTAAGAGGGAATGGGGGCCGCGACAAAGGCGTCGAGCGGCGGCTGGAGCGGGTAGCGGGGATCGAACCCGCATCACAAGCTTGGAAGGCTAGTGCTCTACCATTGAGCTATACCCGCACGTCCAGCGAGCGCGGGTAAATGCCATCGCCGCCCCGCTCCGTCAAGGCGATCAGCGAGGTTGCGGAGCGATAATGAGAGCCTTATTGCAGGGGTATGGAGCGTCCCACCCTTCGCCAGCTCGAGATTTTCATAGAGGTCGCGCGGGTAGGCACGTTTCGCGGAGCGGCGCGCAATCTGGGACTGTCGCAGGTCGCGATCAGCGATCACATCCGCCAGCTCGAGGCCAGGCTGGGCGCACCCCTTTTCGAGAGGGTAACGGGCGGCAAGCCCCGGTTGGCACCCGCCGGGACGCAGATCATCGACCATGCCCGCAATGTCCTGTTCGCCTGCGACGCGCTGGTGGATGCCGCGCGTGCGGCGGGGGGCGAAACGGGTCCACGCGACAGCGATAAGCCCAAGCCGGTCGCGGAGGAGCCTGCGCTGTTGCGAAAGGGCAAACGCGAACGGGTGGCTGCGGGCGACGCGCCCATGCCTCCGGCCGCACCGGCCGCATCGGATTTCGCCGCGGTTCTGGCGGACAAAGTGGCTGAGCAGACTGTCGTGGCCGCAGCGGTCGTGGACGATGATGCGAATCCTGCCCTCGCTGCCGTAAAGGAAAGCCCGATCACCGTCGCGACTCATCCCGCGATCCTCAGCCGGCTTCAGGATCGCCTCACCGCAGCGGAAGACGCTTTTCCCGAACGCCCCATCGCCGTCGACTATCGCTGCTTCACGCGGGCGGACACGCTCTCCGGCCTGCGGTCGGGCCGCGCGGACATCTTCGTTTTCTACACGCTCTCCGATCCGCAGGACCCGGCCTCGCGCTATCTCTGGAGCGAGCCCTGGTCGCTGTTCGTCCGCGCCGATCACCCGCTGGCACGGCGCGACATGCTGAGCCGCGCCGACTGCATCGACATGCCCGCCATCATGCTCGATGCCGCGAATCCACTTCGCCCCCTGTACGAGGAGGCACTGGGGCAGGCGGGGCTGTGGCCCGCGCCGACCGTGCTGGAAACCGACGATCTCTCGCGCGTGGCACAGGAGCTGGACTTCGGCGAGGCGATGTTCGCCGCGTTCGGCGTCACCGCGGCTCAGCTCGCCACGCGGCAGGGTCTGCGCCGTCTCGCGCTCGCCGAACCGCTGTCGCCGGTGCAGATCCGGCTCGCGGTGTCGCCGTCGGCGGAAGAGGACCCGACGATCGGCGCACTGGTGATGCTTCTCGCACTTGGCAGCGGCACGGGCGGTGCGAATTGAATCCGGGGGAGAGCTGGTCTATGGAGATCGTTCAAGCCCCGGTGTCCGCTGATCGGTCCTGCGATTCGCGCCGCCGGGGTTCCTTTTTC
>CAZHGR010000145.1:0-4668 GCA_964532255.1 uncultured Sphingobium sp. | reverse complement strand
AGATCCGCGTCGCCAAGGGCAGCGGTCGCACGGTGCAGGAGGTCAACAAGCTCCTGAAGATGCACCAGGAAATGTCGAGTGCGATGAAGAAGATCAAGAAGATGGGCGGCCTCAAGCAGCTCGCCAAGATGTTCGGGGGCGGCAAGGGCATGGACGACATGCTCGGCGGCATGGGCGGCGGCGGCTTGCCTGGGGGCCTCCCCGGTGGCGGCGCTGGCGGGTTGCCGGGCCTTCCCGGGGGGCAGAAGATGCCGCCCGGATTTCAGAATTTCCTCAAGAAGTAACTTCAACAGTCTGATCTGATTTAGAAAGGTAAAGGACTTTCATGGCAACCAGTATTCGTCTGTCGCGGGGCGGCTCCAAGAAGCGGCCTTATTACAAGATCGTCGTCAGCGACAGCCGGTCCCCGCGCGACGGGCGCTTCATCGAGCGTATCGGCAGCTACAATCCGATGCTGCCCAAGGATGACGAGAAGCGCGTGATCGTCGATGTCGAGCGTGCACGTCACTGGGTTTCGGTGGGTGCGCAGCCGACCGACCGCGTAGCCCGCTTCCTCGACGCCGCGGGCGTGAAGGAACGGCCCGCGCGCAACAATCCCAACAAGGCAGAGCCGGGCCAGAAGGCCAAGGATCGTGCCGAGGAGCGCGCCGAGAAGGCTGCCGCCGCCGAGGAAGCCAGGCGCGAGGCCGAAGCCGCTGCCAATGCGCCGGCTGAGGAAGCGCCCGCCGAGGAAGCTCCCGCCGAGGAGGCTCCGGCCGCCGAAGAGCAGGCCGAGGGCTGATCTTGGACCCGGAGCGGCGCGTCGTCCTCGCCGTCGTGGCGGGGGCGCATGGCGTGACCGGCGAAGTGAGGGTGAAGCTGTTCGGCGACGGGCCGGACAGCTTTCGCCGCTTCAAGAGCTTTGAGGCGAACGGGCGGACGCTGACCCTCAAGTCGGTGCGCCCCGGCCCCAATGGCTCGGTCGCGCGCTTTGCAGAGCTCGCCGACCGCAACGCCGCGGAGACGCTGCGCGGGGCTGAACTCACCGTGCCCCGGTCGGCGCTGCCGCCACTCGCCGAGGGCGAATATTATCACTGCGACCTCATAGGGTTGCAGTGCGTTGCTAGCGACGGGCGCGAGCTCGGCACGGTCGTCGCGGTGGAGAATTTCGGCGCCGGTGACATTCTCGAGATCGAGACGCCCGATGCAAAGCGGTTCATGGTGCCGGTCCACGCGGCCGACATCGGCGACCGCGCTGTCATTGATGCGGCCTTCGTCGAGTAGGGCCGGGCGGCGACAGGCGCATTTCATTCCCAGAAAGACCGTCATGCTGAACTTGTTTCAGCATCCATTTCGCCGCTCCAGGCGACCTTGCGTGCCGAGAATGGACCCTGAAACACGTTCAGGGTGACGAGCCTTCAAGGGCGGGACCTTGATCTCTGTCTCACTTCCTCTTCGGCCATTGCGGCAGCTCGATCAGCCATGTCTTCGGACGCCCCGTCGGGTGGGGCGTGCCATTGAGTCGGACGGCGCGCCTGATGATGACCGGCTTCAGGATCATCTGCCCCCGCATCGCGCCGGTGCCGCCGCCGGTCGGCAGCGCGAGAATGCGCTTGACCGTGGCCTGACCGCTCTCGATCCGGCCGAACACGGCATAGCCGGGACTCCCGGGCCGTGCGTCGAGCCAGGTGTGCGGCCCCACCAGCAGCGAGAAGTTGCACGTCGCGACGGCGGGATCGTCGCCATGCGCCATGGAGATGGCACCGTCGACATGGGTCAGGCCAGTCTCGCTCGTCGGCTCGAACGGGGTGGCCGGTAGCTTGCGGCGCGGATTGGTGCCGATGCCGCCCTGGATGAAGCCTTGCCCCGGCGCGCGCTTGCTCCGCGACGCGCGATAGAATTCGGTCCCGTCGAGCCGCCCGTCGTCGACATAGGTCATGAAGCTGCGCACCGACTTGGGCGCGCGGCGTGCGTCGAGTGCGAGCACGATGTCGCCCATGCTTGTTTCGAGGCGCACACGGGTGATCGCCGGGTCGGCGGCGAGGGCAGGACAGAGGGGCAGGACGAGGAGGAGGGCAAGCAGGAAGAATCGCATCACGGACAGGCTATGCCCCGTCGCCGGTGAACGCGAGCTTGATCTTGGGGCCGCCATCCGTATATACCTAATGTATCTACAGGAGGCCGGCATGGGCAAGGAGTATCGGACGCGGATATTCAAGTCGGGCAATTCGCTTGCGCTCCGCCTCCCCAAGGAACTGGGGATCGAGGAAGGCGAGCACATCGTCCTGTCCCCCCATTCAGACGGCAGCTTCTCCTTCTGGCGCGAGAGTGATGGCCTGAAGGTTCTGATGGGTCTTTATGGGGCGTTCTCGTCCGATTTCATGTCCGAGGGCCGGGGCGACATAGACCAGCAGGAATATGATTGGGACGCAGGAGGGCAGGGAGCGGCCGCCTGATCCATGTTCATGCTCGACACCAATGTGTGCATCGACTTCGCGCTGGGTCGCAGCGGGAATTTGAAGGAGCGGATTGCCGCGGCCTACGGCAAGGGGCTGGCGATTTCGGCAATCACGCTCGCCGAGCTGCGCGTCGGGGCGAGGCATCGGGGTGCGGACGGCAGGGATGACGAGCGGCTCGACAATCTCGTCCGCGTGCTGACACTCCGCGAATTCGATGCGGCAGCCGCCGATGCCTATGGAGCCATTGCCCGGCGTATCGGCATCAAACGCCGCAGTTTCGACCGTCTGATCGCCGCGCATGCGCTGTCACTCGGCCTGACCTTGGTGACCTCGAACGAGGCCGACTTCGCCGATGTCCCCGGTCTGAAGGTCGAGAACTGGACCTCTCCCTGACGTCCGCCTACAGCGCAGCCATGACCTTCCACGCGCAGATTTTGACCCTCTACCCGGAGATGTTTCCCGGTCCCCTCGGCGTTTCGCTGGCTGGTCGCGCGCTGGAACAGGGCATCTGGTCGTGCGAGCCGATCCAGATCCGCGACTTCGCGAGCGACAAGCATCGCACCGTCGACGACACGCCTGCTGGCGGCGGCGCGGGGATGGTGCTCAAGGTCGATGTGCTGGCGGCGGCGGTCGATCATGCGCGGGGGAGGATGGCGGAGCGGATTTGGTCCGCCCCCGCCCCCCCTTCGTCATTCCCGCGAAGGCGGGAATCCGTAGTGGCCAGCGGCGCGCCCGCGGTTCTGGATTCCCGCCTTCGCGGGAATGACGCTCACGGTATGATTGCCCCCGTCCTCGCCATGACGCCGCGCGGCAAGCCGATAACGCAGGATCGAATCCGTCAGCTCGCCGCAGGTCCCGGCGTCACATTGCTGTGTGGCCGGTTCGAGGGGTTTGATGAGCGCATTTTCGAAGGTCGTGGGATCGAGCAGGTCAGCCTCGCCGACATCGTCCTTTCGGGCGGGGAAATGGCGGCGCTGTGCCTTCTCGATGCTTGCATCCGCCTCCTCCCCGGTGTAATGGGCGCGGCTTCCAGCGGGGTGGAGGAAAGCTTTGAGAAAGGCCTTCTTGAATATCCGCATTATACCCGACCGGTGGAATGGGAGGGGCGCACGATTCCCGAAGTGTTGCGATCGGGGGATCATGCGCGGATCGCCGCCTGGCGTAAAGCCCAGGCGGAGACCGATACACGGCTAAGGCGGCCGGACCTTTGGGAGCGCCATATCGGTGCTCGGGACCAGTCGCCCTCTGGTGCGCAACGCGAAGACTGAAGGGTCAGGCAATGAACCTGTTGCAGCAGATCGAGGCGGAGAACATCGCCGCTCTCGGCAAGGAACTCCCCGAATTCCGCGCGGGCGACACGCTGCGCGTCGGCGTGAAGGTCGTTGAGGGCGACCGTACCCGTATCCAGAATTTCGAGGGCGTGTGCATCGCGCGCTCGAACAAGGGCATGGGATCGAACTTCACCGTCCGCAAGATGAGCTTCGGCGAGGGCGTCGAGCGCGTCTTCCCGCTCTATTCGCCCAACATCGAAAGCATTACCGTGGTCCGCAGGGGCGTGGTGCGTCGTGCCAAGCTCTATTATCTGCGCGGCCGTACCGGTAAACGCGCGCGAATCGCGGAACGTCGCGACGTTCGTTCGGGCAGCGAGGGCTAAGCGCAAGCCGCCTTCGTATCAAAGGTTCGAAAGGGCGTCGGAGGCAGGCTCCGGCGCTCTTTTCATTTGGTTCACTCTAGCCATCTGGGGCCGAAGTTCGCCATATACGAACCGTCATGCTGAACTTGTTTCAGCATCCACTCGCTCCTTAAGCCGCTGCGCGGCGGGAGAGATGGACCCTGAAACACGTTCAGGGTGACGGCTTTCGACGCGGCGAGCTTGGGTGCCCATCATGATAGGCACGACAGGGAGCAAAGACAGTGGGATATAGAGTCGTCGTCGTGGGCGCCACCGGCAATGTCGGGCGCGAAATGCTGAACATCCTGGCGGAACGCGAGTTTCCGATCGACGAGATTGCGGCCGTGGCCTCGTCGCGCTCGACCGGCAGCGAGATCGAGTTCGGCGAGACCGGCCGCATGCTCAAGGTCAGGAATATCGAGCATTTCGATTTCACCGGCTGGGACATCGCGCTGTTTGCTGCTGGATCAGGGCCGACGAAGGAATATGCGCCCAAGGCGGCGGCGGCGGGCTGCGTCGTGATCGACAACAGCTCGCTCTGTCATCGGCAGGTCGCGA
>CAZHGR010000144.1:0-4825 GCA_964532255.1 uncultured Sphingobium sp. | reverse complement strand
CGCGATGAGCCAGAAAATGTGCACCGCGCTCAAGATCGCGGGCGCGTGCCGCTTCAACATCGTCATCTCGGGCGGCACCGGTTCGGGCAAGACGACGATGCTCAACGCGCTGTCGAAGATGATCGACCCGGGTGAGCGCGTGCTGACCATCGAGGACGCGGCGGAACTCAGGCTCCAGCAGCCGCACTGGCTGCCGCTCGAAACGCGGCCCGCCAATCTGGAGGGACAGGGCGCGATCACCATCGGCGACCTCGTCAAGAACGCGCTGCGTATGCGCCCGGACCGTATCATCCTGGGCGAAATCCGCGGCGCGGAATGCTTCGATCTGCTGGCGGCCATGAACACCGGCCATGACGGATCGATGTGTACGCTCCACGCCAACAGCCCGCGAGAATGCCTGGGCCGTATGGAAAACATGATCCTGATGGGCGACATCAAGATCCCCAAGGAAGCCATTTCCAAACAGATCGCCGATTCGGTCGACCTGATCATCCAGATCAAGCGCCTGCGCGACGGCTCGCGCCGCGTCACCAACATCACCGAAGTGATCGGGATGGAGGGCGAGGTGATCGTCACCCAGGAGCTGTTCAAGTTCGAATATCTGGACGAGGACGCAGAGGGCAAGATCATCGGCGAATATCGCTCGATGGGCCTTCGCCCCTATGCGCTCGACAAGGCGCGCGGCTTCGGCTTCGATCAGGCGCTCCTCGAAGCCTGCCTCTAAAGAGGCCTCGCCTTCGCTGCATGTGCGAAGGACCCTTGCTCCCGCGCCGCTAACCGGGCACCTTGCTCCGGGGGCAAGTGGAGGACCAGTCATGACGAATTCCCGCAGAACAATGCTGCTCGGTGCCCTGACGATGCTGATCGCGTCGCCGGTCGCGGCGGAGACACACAAGGACAGCAGCGCTGCCATCACCGCCGCGGTCGCTGCCACCAGCCGGACACCCGCGAACATGGCGCGCGATCCCTTTCGCCATCCGGCCGAAACGCTGGCCTTCTTCGAGCTCGCTCCCGACGAGACGGTCCTCGAATACAGCCCCGGCGGCGGCGGTTGGTACACGGAGATTCTGGCACCGCTGACCGCCGGACACGGCACGCTCTACGCGGCTCAGGCCAAGGGCGGCGGCTTTGACACGCTGGGCAAGAAGCTGGCCGCCGATCCCGCGACCTATGGCCATGTGAAGCTGATCGAATGGCCGGCCGCAACCGCATCGGTCGCCGACGGCAGCGTCGACACGATCGTCACATTCCGCAACATCCACAATATGGTGATGAACGGCAGCGCCGAGGCGAATTTCAAGCGCTTTTTCGATCTGCTGAAACCCAGCGGCACGCTCGGTATCGTCGATCACCGCCTGCCGGAGGACCGCGATGGCGCGCTTGAGAAGACCAGCGGCTATCTCAAGGTCTCGACCGTGCGGGCACTGGCCGAACAGGCCGGGTTCGTGCTCGAGGCGCAGTCGGAAGTGAACGCCAATCCCAAGGACAGCGCCGACTGGCCGAACGGCGTCTGGACGCTCCCGCCCAGCTTCCGTCTGGGCGACGTCGATCGCGCCAAATATGCCGCGATCGGTGAAAGCGACCGGATGACGTTGCGCTTCCGCAAGCCGAACTGAGGGGCCGGGAGACCGTGACCGCGCGGGGGATTGCCGCTATCGCGGGACGATGACATCGCCCCGCACGATCGCGCGCTCCCTCGCGACCGAACGCCCGAACGAGAGACCCTTGCTGGCGGTCGCGATCCGCCTGCTGGCGATCATCTCGGCGATGGTCATGTTCACGCTCGGCAAACTCCTTCAGGGTCGTGGGGTCCATCTGGTCGAGGTCGTCAGTTACCGGCAGTTGCTGGCGCTCCCGATCATCATGGTTTGGATCGTGATGATCGGCGGTACTTCGGGACTTCGCGCCCGACGGATGGGCAGTCATCTGTGGCGCACGGCCCTTGGTCTGACGACGATGGTCCTGAGTTTCGCGTCCTATGCGCTGCTCCCGATCGCCGAGGCGACCACCATCGGCTTCAGCGCGCCGATTTTTGCCACGCTGCTGTCAAGCGTGCTGCTGAAAGAGGCCATCGGCATTCACCGATGGACCGCCGTGGCGGTGGGATTTGCGGGCATAGTTCTGATGACCGGACCTGCGTCAGGGCACTTCCCATTAGCAGGCGTGGCGGTCGGCCTGAGCGCGGCGTTCGGCGCCGCCATGGTGTCGATCCTGATCCGTCAGCTCGCCCGGACCGAGCCGGCAACCGCGATCGTGTTCTGGTTCACGCTGCTTTCGGTTCCGCCGGCGCTGATCGGCCTGGCTCTCTTCGGGCAATCGCATGACCTGACGACCTGCCTTTTGATCGGTGCGATGGCAACGAGCGGAGGCGTCGCGCAGCTCTTGCTCACGGCGGCCCTCAAATTCGGTCCGGTGTCGATTGTCGTGCCGATGGACTACAGCGCCATCATTTGGGCCACCATCGCTGGCTGGCTGGTCGCGGGCACGCTCCCGCTGCTCTCGACGTGGGTGGGTGCCGCGATCATCATCGCAAGCGGACTCTACATTGTCTGGCGCGAGCATGTGCGCGGACAGCGCGATCGGCTCAGGACGGAGGCCGAAGGAATCGCGGCGGGGTGACCGGAGGCTGCACGGCGGTTCAGGTCACGCCCTGCGGAACACCAGCATCAGATTGTTGGCGGGCATGTCGACGACGCGGGTCCGCGCCAGACCCCGCGCCGCCGCCTCGGCCGTCACATCCTCCAGCCGCCGCAAACCCCATTCCGGATTGCGCGCGCGAAGATCCGCATCGAAGGCGAGATTGCTGGGGGCGGTCGGCACCTCCTCGCGCAGATAGGGGCCGTAAAGGATCAGCGGTGCGCCCTTCGGCAGCAGCCGGGCAGCGCCCTCCAGCAGGCCGAGCGTCGCGGCCCATGGGCTGATGTGGACCATGTTGATGCACAGCAGCGCGTCGGCGCTGTCCACCGGCCAGGCAGCGCCGGCCGCATCCAGCATTAGCGGCGCGCGCAGGTTCGCGTGCCCCTCAAGCTCGCGCCAGGCGGCGATGGACTCTATCGAGCTGGGATCGGGATCGCTCGGCTGCCATTCGAGCGCCGGGAACAGCCCGGCGAAATGGCAGGCATGCTCGCCCGTCCCGCTCGCGATTTCGAGGATGAGGCCGGTCGCCGGCAGCTCCTCGCGCAGCACCGCCGCGATGGGATCGCGGTTGCGTTCCGTCGCAGGCGCGTTGCGACGCACACTCATATCCACCGCCGCACACGCGCGCGATAAGCGCGGTAGGGCTCCCCGAACTTCGCCGCCAGATAGCGTTCCTCGCGCGCGATGACCTGCGTCTGGATGATCGCGGCGAGCGGCAGGAACAGGATCAGCATGCCGACGCTGGCAAGCGCGAGTGCGATACCGAGATAGATGAGCGCCATGCCGAGATACATTGGATTGCGGGTGAAGGCATAGGGGCCGACGTCGACCAGCACTGCCGAGGGCAGCCACGGCCGCACCTCCGTTCCGCGCCGCCGGAACAGGCCGCTGGCGGCGAGCAAGAGCGCCGCGCCCGCCGCGATCAGGATCACCGCCCCCGCCAGCCGCCCGGTTCGATCCACCGCGATCGTCCACGGCAGCAGCCGGTCGAGCGCAAGCCCGAGCAGAAGCATGCCCAGATAGATGAACGGCGGCGGAAAGCCGACCTTGGCGCTATCGTCGGATACCTGCATCACCATGACCCTCCCCGTCCGCCAGACTGCGCCAGCCGGGCCTTGGGCGCAATGGTCGATCGGAGGCACGCGTTACTCGGCCGCGTCCGCCTGCGTCTCCGGTTCGGTCCAGACCAGTACCGGCTTGCGCGCGGCGCGCGTTTCGTCGAGGCGGCGGCGGGGCGCGAACCAGGGTGCGCCCTTCAGGCTCTCGTCGCCCGCACGGGCACGCTCCGCAACCGAACGCAGCGCACCGATGAACTGGTCGAGCCCGGCCTTCGCCTCGGTCTCGGTCGGTTCGACGAGCATCGCACCATGCACGACCAGCGGGAAATACATGGTCATCGGGTGGAAGCCCTCGTCGATCAGCGCCTTGGCGATGTCGAGCGTCGAGAAGCCCTCCGCCAGTCCCTTGTCGCTGAACAGCGCCTCGTGCATGCACGGGCCGCTGGCGGCGAACGGCGCGTCGAGCACATCCTCCAGGCTGCGAAGCACATAATTGGCGTTGAGCACCGCATCGCCGCTCACCTGCCGCAGCCCGTCGGCACCATGGCTGAGGATATAGGTCAGCGCGCGGGTGAACATGCCCATCTGCCCGTGAAAGGCCGTCATGCGCCCGAAATTGGCAGCATGATGCTCGCCCGCCGTTTCTTCCTCGACGAGCTGGAACCGGTCGCCGACGCGCTCGACAAAAGGCAGCGGCGCGAAGGGCGCGAGCGCCTCCGACAGCACCACCGGACCCGATCCCGGACCACCGCCGCCATGCGGGGTGGAGAAGGTCTTGTGAAGGTTGATGTGCATCGCGTCGACGCCGAGGTCGCCGGGACGGACGCGCCCGACGATGGCGTTGAAATTGGCCCCGTCGCAATAGACGAACGCCCCCGCCGCATGCACCGCGTCGGCGATGACTTTGAAGTCGCGCTCGAACAGGCCGCAGGTATTGGGGTTGGTGATCATCACAGCCGCGATGTCCGGCCCCAGCCGCGCCTTCAGCGCCTCAACATCGACGCGCCCCTCCGGGGTCGCGGGAATATCCTCGACGCGATAGCCGCAAAAGGCGGCAGTGGCGGGGTTGGTGCCGTGCGCGCTTTCGGGCACCAGCACGACCTGTCGCGCATCGCCGCGCGCTTCCAGCG
>CAZHGR010000143.1:0-4951 GCA_964532255.1 uncultured Sphingobium sp. | reverse complement strand
GCCAGCCGCTGATGTGGAAGACCGGCCACAGCCTCATCAAGTCCAAGATGAAGGAGACCGGGAGCCCGCTGGCCGGCGAGATGAGCGGCCATGTCTTCTTCAAGCATCAATATTATGGCTATGACGACGCGCTTTATGCCGCAGTGCGGCTGATCCGTGCCGCCACCAGCATCGGCAAGAGCGTGACCCAGCTCCGCGGCGAGATGCCCGCGATGGTCAACACCCCCGAAATGCGCTTCCAGGTCGATGAGAGCCGCAAGTTCGCCGTTGTCGAAGAGGTGCTCGCACGGCTCGCCGCCGCGGGAGCCGACGTCAATGCAACCGACGGTGCCCGCGTGAACACCGCCGACGGCTGGTGGCTGCTGCGCGCCTCGAACACCCAGGACGTGCTGGTCGCGCGCGCCGAAGCCAAGGACGAGGCGGGGCTGGAACGGCTGATGGCGCAGATCGACGAACAGCTTGCCCTGTCCGGGCTGAAGCGGGGTCCGCAAGCCGGACACTGACGGACGCGGAACCAGGGAAGGCTTAGTTGCAAATTTTGCAATCGTGATTCCGTTTTTCGCAGTTGCAAAATTCTCTGCTGCGATGCAATAAGAGACTGCCTTTCAGGCATCCTCTCCTAAAACTTTCAGCCGTCCTTCGGGGCGGCTTTTTTTTGCCCGTTCTACAGCGCGGGTGCACGAGCGAAGCTAGGGGCTTCACTCGCGGGCGAAATGGGTTAGGGACGGCGCATGTCTTCGCAATCCCCGACCCTGAAAATCGCATCCTGGAACATCAACAGCGTTCGCGCCCGGCTCGATATCGTCGAGCGGTTTCTCATCGAGACGGCACCCGACATATTGTGCCTTCAGGAGACCAAGGTGGTCGACGCCACCTTTCCCCAAGGGCTGTTCCGCCAGCACGGCTATAATCATCAGGTGCTCCATGGGCAGCCGATGCACCATGGCGTTGCCATCGTCAGCCGCATCCCCATCCGCGAGGACGACCGGCTCGACTGGCAAGCCAATGGCGAGGCGCGCCATGTCGGCGTCCGGCTCGACAACGGGGTTCGCATCGAGAATGTCTATGTCCCCGCCGGCGGCGAGGAACCCGACCACGCCACCAACCCCAAATTCGGGCAGAAGCTCGCCTTCCTCGAACGCATGATCGACTGGTCGTCCAAGGTGACGGTGCCGACGCTGCTGGTCGGTGACTTCAACGTCGCGCCGCTCGAATGCGACGTGTGGAACCACAAGCAGCTCGTTAATGTCGTCAGCCACACTGCGATCGAGTGCGAACTGATCGAGCGGCTGCGCACGTCGAACCAGTGGATCGATCTCGGCCGCCGGTTCGTCCCGCCTCCCGGACGGCTGTTCACCTGGTGGAGCTATCGCGCGCGCGACTGGAAGGCGTCGGACAGGGGCCGGCGACTCGACCATATGTGGGCAACCGCCGACATCGCGGACAAGGCGGTGGGGCATTATGTGGTCGAGGATTGCCGGAGCTGGGCGCGCCCGTCGGACCACGCACCGCTGGTGACGGAATTTCGCTTTTGACCAGCGCGCGTGCGGCGGCGCAGGCGATCGACGCGCTGCGGCGAGGATGGGCGGTGTCTCTGACCGGGCCGGACGACGCGGCGCTTCACCTGCTGCCGGTCGAAGGGATCGACGCACCGGCGCTTGATCGCTTTGACCCGGGGGGCACCGCGCCGGTCCTGCTGTCGGCCGCGCGTGCGGCGACGCTCAAGCTCCTGAACCAGTTGGCGGCGGCTGATCCCGACCAGCCGGTGCTGATCGCGCGCCCGGTCGCGGTCGATCCTGGCACCGAGGCGTCGCTGGCGATCGCCATGGCCACAGCAAATCCCTCGCGCGATCTGATGACGCCGCTGAAAGGCCCCTATCGCGCGCTGCCGCTGCCCGACGCCGCTTTGGCCGGCGCGGCACTGAAGCTGGCGCGGCTCGCAGGACTCCTGCCCGCCTTCTTCGTTGCCGATCGGGCGCCCGGCGAGACGGTCACCGTCGCGGCGGACGCGGTCGCCGCCTATGAGGACAGCGGACGCCTCGCCATCGCCGCGCGCGCACGCCTGCCCGTCACCTGGGATACCGCCGCGCAGATCGTGGCGTTCCGCACACCCGACGATCCGCGCGAGCAGATCGCTCTGGTGCTGGGTCGGCAGGACGCATCGCCGCCGGTCGTGCGGCTTCACAGCGAGTGCCTGACCGGCGACGTTCTCGGCTCGCTCAAATGCGACTGCGGGCCGCAGCTCCATTCGGCGCTTCACCGGATCGCCGACGCAGGCTGGGGCATCCTCCTCTACTTGCGGCAGGAAGGGCGCGGCATCGGCCTCATCAACAAGCTGCGCGCCTATGAGCTTCAGGATCAGGGCTTCGACACGGTCGACGCCAATCTGCGGCTGGGCTTCGCCATCGATGCGCGCGATTTCGCGGTGGCGGCGCGTATGCTGCGGCTGCTGGGCGTCGATACCGTCCGCCTTCTGACCAACAATCCCGCAAAGGTCGCGGGGCTGGAGGCCGAGGGCGTGAAGGTCGCGGAGCGGCTGCCGCTCGCGATCGCGGCCAATCCGCATAACGAGCACTATCTGGCGACCAAGCGCGACCGCACCGGACACCAGCTTTAGGACAGGGCCGGAGGTGATCGATCGGGTTAAACCCCTCCTGGCGGTCGATACCGCGGCCCGCAGCCTGACCTTCGACGGGACGTCTTTTGCCTGCTCGTTGGGCAAGGGCGGGGCATGTGCGGCATCCGAAAAGCGGGAGGGCGACGGTTGCACGCCGCTTGGGCTATGGCCTGTCAGGGGCGTGCTGCTGCGGCCAGACCGGATCGCCTCGCCGCCGCCCATTGCGGTTCCGTGGCGCTGGATCCGGCCCGATGACGGCTGGTCCGACGGCGCCGACGATCCTGCCTATAACCGCCCGGTCCACCTGCCCCGTCCGTTCAGCGCCGAGCGGCTGTGGCGCGACGACGCCGCCTATGACGTGATCGTCGTCCTGGGGCACAATGATTCGCCACCCATCGCCGGCGCGGGCAGCGCGATCTTCTTTCACCTGTGGGTCGCTGACGGGAGCGGCACGCCCAAGCCGACCGAAGGCTGCATCGCGGTCGCGCGCGAGACGATGCTCGCCCTGCTGCCGCGCCTCGCCGCGGGCACCCTTATGCGGATCGACTGACCGCGATTGCGGCCCGATGCGAAAAGGGGCCGCCGTTTCCGGCAGCCCCCTCGATAGTCAGCGTTTCCCTGCGCGTGGCGGGCCTCAATGGCCCTTCTTGTCAGCCCAGATGGAGCGGTAGCTCATATAGGCAAGCACGGTCGCGATCAGCAGGAAGAAGGTGACGGCAAGGCCCGCGCTCTTCCGGCTCTCAAGCTTGGGTTCCGCAGTCCAGGTGAGGAACGCCGACACGTCCTTCGCCATCTGGTCGACGGTGGGCTTGGGCTGGCCTTCGCCATAGGTGACCTGACCGTCGGCGGTCAGCGGCGGTGCCATCGCGAGGTTCAGGTTCGCGAAATAGGGATTGTAGTGCAGCCCCTCGGGGGTCTTGGCATCGGGGAACTGCTTGAGCAGCTCGGCGGGCTGCTCGCGATAGCCGGTCAGCAGCGAATGGATATAGTTGCTGCCGTCATGCCGCGCCTTCGCCATCAGCGACAGGTCGGGCGGGATCGCATTGTTGTTCGCAGCCGCAGCCGCGACATTGTTCGCGAACGGCTTGGGGAAGCGGTCGGCGGGCACCGGGTCGCGGGTCGACGCTTCGCCGGTGGCGGGATCGACGTCGGGAGTCTTGATCGCCCAGTTCTTGGCAATCGCCTTCACCTCGGCCTCGTTATAACCGATCTGCTCCAGGTCACGGAACGCGACATAGCGGAGCGAGTGGCAGGCCGAGCAGACCTCCTTGAACACCTGGAAGCCGCGCTGGAGCTGCTGGCGGTCATAATGGCCGAGCGGCCCCTCGAAGCTCCACGCGACATGTTCGGGATGCTCGTGGAACTCATGCTCCGCGGTGGGCTGCGGCGGCTCGCTGACATAGGCCACCGCTCCCGACAGGAACGAATAGACCAGCATGCCCGAGAAGAAGAGGCCGACGAGCGCGGCGAGAAGACGAACCATTGGTCTTAATCCCCCTTAGTGCGCCAGACCGGGCTGGGCAGGCTGCGTGTCCGCACCCATTCCAGGCAGCGCCGCGCGTTCCCCCTCGAAGCGATCCTTGCCGAGAACCGATTCGGTGATCGAGCCGGGCAGCGGCAGCGGCCGCTCGATCCGCGAGACGATCGGCAGGATGAGGAGGAAGTGCGCGAAATAATAAGCCGAGGCGATCTGGCTGATCATCACCCAGGGCTCCTCGGCCGGAGCACCACCGCAATAACCGAGGATCAGCACGTCGATCACCAGCAGCACGAAGAACTTCTTGAACAGCGGACGATAGTTGCCCGAGCGTACCGGGGACGTGTCCAGCCACGGCAGGAAGAACAGCAGCAGGATCGACGCGAACATCGCGAGGACGCCCAGCAGCTTTGCGGGGATGAAGAAGAAGTCGAAAGTGAAGGCGCGCAGGATCGCGTAGAACGGCCAGAAATACCATTCGGGGACGATATGCGCGGGGGTCGAGAGCGGGTTCGCCTCGATATAATTGTCCGGGTGGCCCAGATAGTTGGGCGCGTAGAACACCATGAAGCTGAACAGAATCAGGAAGATGCCCAGCCCGAAGCCGTCCTTGGCCGTGTAATAGGGATGGAACGGCACCGTGTCCTGCGGCCCCTTGACCTCGACGCCCGTCGGGTTCGACGATCCGGGGATATGAAGCGCCCAGATGTGCAGGATGATGACACCCGCGATCACGAACGGCAGCAGATAGTGCAGCGAGAAAAAGCGGTTCAGCGAGGCGTTGCCGGGAGCGAAACCGCCAAGCAGCCAGGTCTGGATCGGCTCGCCGACCACGGGGATCGCGCCGAACAGGCCGG
>CAZHGR010000142.1:0-5127 GCA_964532255.1 uncultured Sphingobium sp. | reverse complement strand
GCGTCGTTCGCAATGACGAGGTCAGCGGTTCGATCCCGCTCAGCTCCACCAGGGATTTCCATCGTTTCACATCATTGCCGTGCTGCCGACGCAGGCATATGGCGGGGCGATGACTCTGCACCACGACGATGACACTATTCCCGACGCGCGTGCCGCCGCGACGCTGATCGTGCTGCGCGATCCGCCCGGCGCGACAGGCACGGCCGAGGTGCTGATGATCGAGCGTGCGGCGACGATGGCGTTCGCCGCCGGCGCGATCGTCTTTCCGGGTGGAGCGGTCGATGATGCCGACCGCGCCCTGGCGGCATCGCTCGGCCACGACCTTTCCCCGGGTGATGCAGCCGCCCGCATCGCCGCCATTCGCGAGACGATCGAGGAGGCCGGACTGCTGGTCGGCATCACGGGGCGGGTGACGTCGGAGGCCATCGCGGCGATCCGCGTTCGTCTTCATGGTGGTGCCTCGCTGGCGGAGATGCTGGCCGAACATGACCTGACGCTCGATCTCGGCGCGCTGGAGCCGTTCGCGCGCTGGTGTCCTTCGGCAAGGTTCAAGGACGCCCGGCGGTTCGATGCACGCTTTTTCGTCGCGCAATTGCCGTCGGATCAGCCCGAGGCATCGGCTGACGCCGGTGAGTCGGTCAGCCTGCGCTGGGACACGGCGAATCGTTTCCTTGCCGACGTTGCCGCCGGCAGGGAGCGCGCGATCTTCCCGACGCTTCGCAATCTCGAACGGCTCGCGCAAGCGGCCAGTCATGCGGATGTCGTCGCGCTTGCCCGGTCCTATCCGGTCGAGACGATCACACCGTGGATCGAGGAGCGGGACGGACGGCCGCATCTGTGCATCCCCGATCACCTCGGCTATCCGGTGACATCGCAATTGGCGGAGGAGGCGTTGCGCGGCTGAACGTGGCTGCGGCCTGAAAGTGGTTGCCCAGCCGCAGCCGACTCGCTATGCACCGGCTTCCTTCCTGACATCGTTAGTGTTGTTGGGCCGGGGCCGGCGGGCCGCGGTGACGCACCCGCCTGTTCGCATTGCTTGTTCCAGAAGGATCGCCTTGGTCGATATCGCCGCCCTCAACGCCATCATCG
Source organism: uncultured Sphingobium sp. (assembly GCA_964532255.1). Taxonomy (GTDB): domain Bacteria; phylum Pseudomonadota; class Alphaproteobacteria; order Sphingomonadales; family Sphingomonadaceae; genus Sphingobium. Next base: position 4,038 of record CAZHGR010000142.1, on the reverse strand, counting down.
AGCCCGAGGCGCGCGCGCTGGGCTTCGATCTGGTGCGCGTCGCGTGGTTCGGCGGCGATGGTGACCGGACGCTTCAAATCATGGCCGAGCGACCCGACACGCGCCAGTTGACGATCGACGATTGCGCCAACCTGTCGCGCCGCATTTCGGAACAGCTCGACGCGCTCGAGGCCGAAGGGCGCGATCCGATCGACGAAGCCTATCGGCTGGAGGTGTCCTCGCCGGGCATCGACCGTCCGCTGACCCGCCCGCGCGACTATACGGACTGGAACGGGCATGAGGCCAAGCTGAGCCTTGCCGAACCGGTCGGCGGGCGCAAGCAGGTGCGGGGCCTCCTGGCCGGGCTGGACGGCGATGCCGTGCTGATCGACGACAGCAAGGCAGGCCGTCTTGCCATCCCCTTTGCCGCCATTTCCAGTGCCAAGCTGGTGCTGACGGACGCGCTGATTTCTGCTACTGTCCCGCTTTCGGTCGAAGGCGCGGATGCCGTTGAAACCGAAGAACGGAAAGACTGAACGACCATGGCCAACGCCATCTCCGCCAATAAGGCCGAACTGCTCGCCATCGCCAATTCGGTGGCGTCGGAGAAGATGATCGACAAGGCGATCGTCATCGAGGCGATGGAGGACGCTCTCCAGCGCGCGGCCCGCGCCCGCTACGGTGCCGAGAATGACATCCGCGCCAAGCTCGACCCGGAAACCGGCGACCTCAGGCTGTGGCGCATCGTCGAGGTGGTCGAGCAGGTCGACGACTATTTCAAGCAGGTCGATGTGGCGCAGGCGCAGAAGCTGCAGGCGGGCGCGTCGGTCGGCGACTTCATCGTCGATCCGCTGCCCCCGATCGACCTCGGCCGTATCGACGCGCAGTCGGCGAAGCAGGTCATCTTCCAGAAGGTCCGCGACGCGGAGCGCGAGCGGCAGTTCGAGGAGTTCAAGGACCGCATCGGCGAGATCATCACCGGCGTCGTCAAGTCGGTCGAGTTCGGCCATGTCGTCGTCAACCTCGGCCGCGCCGAGGGCGTCATTCGCCGCGACCAGCAGATTCCGCGCGAGATCGTGCGCGTCGGCGACCGCGTCCGCTCGATCATCCTCAATGTCCGGCGCGAAAATCGCGGGCCGCAGATTTTCCTCAGCCGCGCGCATCCCGACTTCATGAAGAAGCTGTTCGCGCAGGAAGTGCCCGAAATCTACGACGGCATCATCGAGATCAAGGCCGCCGCCCGCGACCCGGGCAGCCGCGCGAAGATCGGCGTGATCAGCCGCGACGGCAGCATCGACCCGGTCGGTGCGTGCGTCGGCATGAAGGGCAGCCGCGTTCAGGCGGTGGTTCAGGAGATGCAGGGCGAGAAGATCGACATCATCCCCTGGTCGGAGGATACCGCGACCTTCGTCGTCAATGCGCTCCAGCCCGCGACCGTCAGCCGCGTCGTCATCGACGAGGACGAAGGCCGTATCGAGGTGGTGGTGCCGGAGGATCAGCTTTCGCTCGCCATCGGGCGTCGTGGCCAGAATGTCCGCCTCGCCAGCCAGCTCACCGGCAAGGCCATCGACATCATGACCGAGTCGGATGCGAGCGAGAAGCGCCAGCGCGAGTTCATCGAGCGGTCCGAGATGTTCCAGAACGAGCTGGACGTCGACGAAACCCTCTCCCAGCTTCTGGTGGCCGAAGGCTTCACCGAGCTGGAGGAAGTGGCCTATGTCAGCATCGACGAGCTCGCCGCGATCGAGGGCTTTGACGACGAGCTGGCCGAGGAGTTGCAGAGCCGCGCGCTCGAGGGGCTGGAGCGGCGCGAGGCCGCCGCTCGCGAGGAGCGTCAGGCGATGGGCGTCGAGGATGCGCTGGCCGAAATTCCCCATCTGACCGAGGCGATGCTGGTCACGCTGGGCAAGGCGGGGATCAAGACGCTCGACGATCTGGCCGATCTCGCCACCGACGAGCTGGTTGCACGCCGCCGCGCCGATCCGCGCCGCCGCAACCGCGAAGGCTCGGAGGAAAAGGGCGGGGTACTCGCTGAATATGGCCTGACCGAAGAGCAGGGCAACGAGATCATCATGGCCGCGCGCGCGCACTGGTTCGAGGATGACGCCGCTGCCCCAAGCGAGGAGGACGCAGATGCTGCGGAAACCTCGCAATGAGAGGCTGATCGACCCACCCGTCAAGGCTGATCACCTGAGTGCTCCTGCGAAAGCAGGAGCCCAGGGTGTTCGGACGTCGCGCTCGTGGCCCTGGGTTCCTGCTTTCGCAGGAACACGGGACGGGGGGCTGTGTGATGCCTGATTCCGAACGCCGCTGCATCCTCTCGGGCGAGCGCGCCGCACCCGATTCGCTGATCCGGCTCGCCATCGGTCCCGATGGCAGTGTCCTTCCCGACGTCCGCGGCAAGGCGCCGGGGCGTGGGGCGTGGGTGGGCGTCGACCGCGCCGCGCTGGAACAGGCGATCGCGAAGGGCCGACTGCGCGGTGCGCTGGCCCGCGCGTTCAAGGGCGAGGCGCTGAGCGTTCCCGAGGACCTGCCTGAACGGATTGATCTGGCGCTGCGCCAGTCGCTGCTTGACCGGCTGGGGTTGGAGGCGCGCTCCTCGACGCTGATTACAGGCTTCGACCGGATCGACGTCGCCTGTCGTCGCGGCCAGGTGACGCTGCTGCTCCACGCCGCCGATGCGGGTGCGGACGGGCGGCGCAAGCTGGATCAGGCCTGGCGCGTGGGTATGGAGCAGGAAGGGACGGATTTGGCGGGGTGCAGCTTGCCTGTGGACCGCAGCGCCCTATCTATGGCATTGGGACGAGAGAACGTCGTCCATATCGCGATGATCGAGGCGAAGGCGGGCCAGCGTATGCGTGCCCTGCTCGATCGCTGGCAAAGCTATCTGGGTTGCGCTGCCGACGTGCTGGACGATGATCCGGCGCAGCAGTCGGGGTGCATGGACGAAAGCGGCGCGGATGCGGCGGGCAGGCCCGCAGCGTCCGTGGCGGTTGAAGAGTGTGAAGGGTCAAGTTCGGTCGATGAGTGAGAGCAGGGAAGACAACAAGCCGGTCCGCGAGCGCAAGCCCCTGGGGCTGAAGCGCACCGTGGAGGCTGGGCAAGTGCAGCAGAGCTTCAGCCACGGCCGCAAGAATACGGTCGTGGTCGAGGTGAAGCGCCGCCGGGTCATCGGCAAGCCGGGCGAGGAAGCCGCTCCCGCGCCCGTCGAAACCCGTGCGCCCGAACCGGTTGCGCCCGCTGCCCCTGCACGTCCACCGGTGCAGCAGCAGGCACCGCGCCCGGTACCCGCCCCCGCGCCGCCGCCGCGCGCCGACAGCCTGATGAGCCGCCAGGAACGGCAGGCCAAGCTGCTCCGCGAGGCTGAGGAAGCGCGCATGACCGCGCTCGAGGATGCGCGTCGCCGTGAGGAGGCGCAGCGCCAGGCAGCAGCCGAGGAAGAACGCCGCCGTGCAGAGGCCGCTGCTGCCCGTCGCGATGAAGACGCGCGCCCGACCGACGCTGCCGAGGTGCCAGCCGCCGCCGAAGCACCGGCTGCGCCCGCGCCGGCTCCCGAAGCCGAAGTCGAAGCGCCTGCCGACGCCCCCGCCGAAGAGAGCAATGCCGCCGAACCGGCATCACCGGCGTCCGCGCCCGCGCCCCGCCGCTTTACCCCCGTCGCCGCGCCCAAGCGGCCCGAACCGAAGGTGGAGCGTCCCAAGCGCCCCGTCGGCGAGCGCGAGGACCGCCGCCAGTCGGGCAAGCTTACCGTCAACCGCGCCCTTGCCGACGACGACAGTGCACGGGCGCGCAGCCTTGCCGCGCTCAAGCGCGCGCGGGAGAAGGAACGCCGCTCGCATATGGGCGGCCCCAGCGCGCCGCGCGAAAAGCAGGTCCGTGACGTCGTGGTGCCCGAAGGCATCACCGTTCAGGAACTCGCCAACCGGATGGCCGAAAAGGGCGCCGATCTGGTCAAGTCGCTGTTCAAGATGGGCGTGATGGTCACGGTCAATCAGACCATTGATCAGGACACCGCCGAACTGCTGGTCGAGGAATTCGGCCACCGCATCCAGCGCGTGT
>CAZHGR010000141.1:0-5180 GCA_964532255.1 uncultured Sphingobium sp. | reverse complement strand
CGTCGACGACAATCTCCACGACACCTATTATGTGGTCGCGCACTTCCACTATGTGCTGTCGCTGGGTGCGGTCTTCTCGCTGTTCGCGGGCTTCTATTACTGGTTCCCGAAGATGTTCGGGCGCATGTACAGCGAGTTCCTCGGCCAGCTCCACTTCTGGGTGTTTTTCGCCGGTGTGAACCTGCTGTTCTTCCCCATGCACTTCCTGGGCATGAGCGGCATGCCGCGGCGTATCCCGGATTATGCGGACGCGTTCGCTTACTGGAACAAGATCGCCAGCCATGGCTACGAGATCATGGCGGTTGGCGTGCTGATCTTCTTCATCAACGTCTTCTGGTCGCTCTTCGCGGGTCGCCGTGCCGAAGCGAACCCCTGGGGCGAGGGTGCGACGACTCTCGAATGGACGCTGTCGAGCCCGCCGCCCTATCACCAGTTCGAGACTCTGCCGGTCGTCGACTGACCGGCCAAGCGGATCGACCCGCCGCCGGGGGACGGCGATGCGGGACGGCAAAGAACGGAGGGGGGAGGCGGTCGACCGCCTCCCTCTTCGCGCATGAAGCACCACGCGGTCAGGCGATGTCCTGACCGGTTGATCGAGGTTTGACGAGTGAACAGCATGACGATGCCCGCCGAGGCCCATCGCCCGCTCGACCCGGCGCTGATGCCGAGCGACTGGCGCGACCTGCTCGCGCTCACCAAGCCGCGTGTGCTGACGCTGGTTGTGTTCACCGGGCTGTGCGGGCTGCTCGCCGCTCCGGGAGATATCCATCCAATCCTCGGCTTTGCGACCATCCTCGGCATCACCTTGGGCGCGGGCGGCGCGGGCGCGCTCAACCAATGGTATGAGGCCGACCGCGACCTGCTGATGAAGCGCACCGCTGGACGGCCGCTGCCCTCGGGCCGCATGCAGCCTGAAAGCGCGCTCCACTTCGGCGTGGGGCTCAGCGTCTTTTCGGTCCTGCTCACCGGACTTGCGGCCAACTGGTTCGCCGCGGCAATTTTGGCGGTGTCGATCCTGTTCTATGTGCTCGTCTACACCGTGTGGCTCAAGCCGCGCACGCCGCAAAATATCGTGATCGGCGGCGCGGCGGGTGCCTTCCCCCCGCTGATCGGCTGGGTCGCGGTGACGGGCGAGCTGGCGGCGCTGCCGATCGCGCTGTTCGCGCTGATCTTCTTCTGGACGCCGCCGCATTTCTGGTCGCTGGCACTGTTCGTACGCATGGACTATGCCAATGCAGGCATTCCGATGCTGCCCGTCGTGGCGGGCGAGGTCGCGACGCGGCGGCAGATCCTGCTCTATACCGCGATCATGGGCGCGGCGGCGCTGGCACCGGTGCTTCTCCAGCTCACCGGCCCGGTCTACGGCCTGACCGCGCTGCTGATGACGGCGCTATTCGCGGTGATGGCGGTGCAGGTATCGCTGCGCCGCGAGAGCGATCCGGCCCGCATGGCACCCGAGCGGCGGCTGTTCAAATTCTCGATGCTGTACCTCTTCGTGTTGTTCGCGGCCGTCGTCGCCGACCGTATGCTGTGGCCGCTATGACCCCCGAGGAGGAGCGGATCGTCCGATCGCGTCAGCGCAGCCGGGCGCTGGTGACTGGGTTGATCCTGGGCGCGCTCGCGATACTGTTCTTCGGCATCACCATCGCCAAACTGTCGGGATAGCGCCATGGCCATTTCCCCCACCACGCATACGCAGGCGGTAGCTGGCGGGTTCGCCCAGCAGGTCCGCACCGCGCTGTTCGCGTTCGGAATCGCGCTTGCCATGCTCGGCCTGGGCTTCGCGGCGGTACCGCTCTATCGGCTGTTCTGCCAGGTGACGGGTTTCGACGGCACGACCCAGCGCGCGACCGAGGCGGACTATGCCGCCGCCAGCACCGCCGCCGGTCCGCGCGCGGCGGCGAGGAGCTTCTCGATCCGTTTCGACTCGAACATCGCCCCCGGAATGCCCTGGCAATTCTATCCGGAGCAGACGCGCGACACCGTGCGCGCCGGGCAGAAGGACATGGCGATCTTCATCGCGCGCAACATGTCGGACAAGCCGGTGACGGGGCGCGCGACGTTCAACGTCACGCCCACGCAGTCCGGCCCCTATTTCGCGAAAATCCAGTGCTTCTGCTTCACCGAGCAGACGCTGCAACCGGGGCAGGAAGTCCGCATGCCGGTGCTGTTCTACGTCGATCCCAAGATATTGGACGACGCCGACAATCGCGACGTGCAGGAAATTACGCTCAGCTACACATTCTATCCTGTTGAGCAGGACGACGACCAAGGCTAAGGACGACGCGCGGAAAGCGCGAAGATTTGGGGAAAGAGCGAAGATGGCCGGCGCCAAGAACCACGATTATCACATTCTCCCGCCCAGCCCGTGGCCGCTGATGGGCTCGGTTTCGGCCTTCATCATGGCCGTCGGCGCGGTGATGTGGATGCACGAATATGCCGGCGGCGGCATCGCGTTCATCGTCGGCACGCTCGGCGTGCTCGCGACGATGTTCTTCTGGTGGAGCGACGTGGTGCGCGAGGCGCATGCCGGCGACCATACGCCGGTGGTTCAGCTCCATCTGCGCTACGGCATGATCCTGTTTATTGCGTCCGAAGTCATGTTCTTCGTCGGCTGGTTCTGGGCCTTTTTCGATTTTTCGCTGTTCCCGTCGGCGCTGCCCCCCATCGAGGGCATGTTCCCGTCCAAGGGGATCGAGGTTCTGAACGCGTTCGAACTGCCTTTGCTCAACACACTGATCCTGCTCTGCTCGGGCACCACCGTGACCTGGGCGCACCATGCGCTGATCCACGGCGATCGCGACGGCCTGATCAAGGGTCTGTGGTGCACCGTGCTTCTCGGCCTGCTGTTCTCGGCCATACAGGCCTATGAATATATGCATGCGCCGTTCCCGTTCGGCGAGACGCCCTACAGCTCGGGCTTCTACATGGCGACCGGCTTCCACGGCTTCCACGTCATCGTCGGCACGATCTTCCTGATCGTCTGCCTGGTCCGCGCGTACAAGGGGCACTTCACCCCGCGCCAGCATTTCGGATTCGAAGCGGCCGCCTGGTACTGGCACTTCGTCGACGTGGTGTGGCTGTTCCTCTTCGTCAGCATCTATGTCTGGGGTGGCTGGGGCGCGCCCATCCACGCCGGATGATATGAAAGGGCGGGGCGCCCGGACAGTGTCGGCAATGCGATGACGACCGACGCGCCCCCACCCGCATCTCCCGATGCCAGCCCCGGCTGGGCGTCGGTGGTCCCCGCAGCGTTCGCCGCCTGTTGTCCGCGATGTTCGGCGGCACCACTGTTCGACGGCTGGATTCGTTTCGCGCGGCGCTGTCGCGCCTGCGGCCTCGACTATGAGCAGTTCAACGTCGGCGACGGCCCGGCCGCCTTCCTGATCCTCATCCTCGGCGCGCTCGTCACCCTGTTCGCCGTCGTCCTTCAGATCGCCGCCAGCCCGCCCTTCTGGGTCCATGTGCTGCTCTGGGTTCCGCTGACCACGGCGGCGGTGGTGCTTTCGCTGCGCGTGTCGAAGGCGGCGCTGCTGATCCTCGAATATCGCAATCAGGCGCGCGAGGGGCGGATCGCGGGCAGCGGCCAATCGGACGCATGAGACGCCTGCCCATTGTGGCGACGCTGATCGTCGCGCTGGCGGTGGCGGCGATGATCGCGCTCGGCGTCTGGCAACTCGACCGGCTGAAGGAGAAGGAGGCGGCGCTGTCGCGCTACGCCGTCAACATGGCGCTGCCCGCGACCGCCTATCCCCAGTCGGACCCCACCGACGCCACCTATCTGTTCCGGCGGCTGTCGGCGAACTGTCTGCGCGTCGTCGACTGGCAGGTCACCGGCGGCCGCCTGCCCGACGGTCGCCCGGGCTGGCGGCATATCGCCGCCTGCGCCACGGGGGCAGAGGGCCCCGGCCTGGTTGCCGACATGGGCGTCACCGCCGACCCCGTGGCAAAGCCCGACTGGCGGGGTGGTCCGGTGCAGGGAATCGCCACCTGGCAACCGGTGAGCGCGAGCGCGCTCGGTCAATGGCTGGGCGATGCCGCACCGCCCCGGCTGATGATCGTCGCGGAAACGCCCGCGCCCGGCCTTGCCCGTTCGCCGCGCCCCGATCCCGCCGGCGTCCCCAACAACCATCTCGCCTATGCGGTGCAATGGTTCCTGTTCGCGGGCATCGCCGTCATCATCTACGCGCTCGTCCTGCGAAGGCGGTGGGCGACTTGACCAGCGCGATGCGCAGCAGCTTTGTTGCGCCGCCGCGCCCGCGCCGCTAATGGCACGCGATGGAATATGTGAGCACAAGGGGGGCTGCTCCCAGGCTGGGCTTTGAAGCCGTGACGCTGGCGGGGCTGGCAAGCGATGGCGGGCTGTATGTTCCCGCTGTCTGGCCGCGGCTGTCGGCCGACGATATCCGCGCGCTGCGCGGCCTCTCCTATGTCGAGACCGCTGTCCGGGTGATGATGCCCTTCATCGGCGACTCGCTGACCGAGGACGAGCTGCGCGCGCTCTGCACCGACGCCTATGGCCGTTTCGCGCATCAGGCGGTGACCCCGCTCGTCCAGCTCGACCACCGGCAGTGGCTGCTCGAACTGTTCCACGGCCCCACGCTCGCCTTCAAGGACGTGGCGCTGCAGTTGCTGGGCCTGCTGTTCGAGGCATTTCTCGCCAAGCGCGATACCCATCTCACCATCATCGGCGCGACGTCGGGCGATACCGGCTCGGCAGCGATCGATGCCTTGGCGGGCCGGGCCAAGGTCGACATCTTCATGCTCCACCCGGCGGGCCGCGTGTCGGACGTGCAGCGGCGGCAGATGACGACCGTGCTGTCTCCCAATGTCCACAATATCGCGATCGACGGCAGCTTCGACGATGCGCAGGCATTGGTGAAGGCGATGTTCAACGACCCCGATTTCGCGGGGCGTTTCAACCTGTCGGCGGTCAACAGCATCAACTGGGCGCGCCTGATGGCGCAGATCGTCTATTATTTCTATGCCGCTGTCCGGCTGGGCGCGCCCGACCGCCCGGTGGCCTTCTCGGTGCCGACGGGGAATTTCGGCGACGTGTTCGCGGGCTATGTCGCCGAGCGCATGGGCCTGCCCGTCGAGCGGCTGATCGTCGCGACCAACGTCAACGACATCCTCCACCGCGCGCTGTCGGAGGGCGACTATAGCCAGGGCACCGTCAC
>CAZHGR010000140.1:0-5338 GCA_964532255.1 uncultured Sphingobium sp. | reverse complement strand
GGCGCGTCGCCCAGCCCCAGCCGCCGCGCGCGCAACCGCACCTGATCGGCCGCTTCCTCGCCGCTGATATAGACCGCCCGGCGTCCGGCGCGCGCCACCTCCGCCGCCGCCTGAAGCAGCAGGGTCGACTTGCCGATGCCGGGGTCGCCGCCGATCAATGTCGCAGACCCGCCGACCAGCCCGCCGCCGATGGCGCGGTCGAACTCGGCGATGCCGGTCGACAGCCGCTCGGGCAGCGCCACCTCGCTATCGAGACCGATCAGTTCGACCGCGCGCCCGCCCTTCGCCAGATCGTGCCGCGCGGCAAAGGCGGTGACGGGCGCTTCCTCGCTCAGGCTGTTCCACGCACCACAGCCGTCGCACTGCCCCTGCCAGCGCGGGCTGGGCGTTCCGCATTCGAGGCACACATAGGATCGCTTGGGCTTGGCCATCAGCGGGAGGTAATAGGAACAGACGGCGAACGCAATCCGTCGCGCAATCGGCGGGTGGAACTCCCCCCCATGGCGGCGCATAATGCGTCGGACCCATGAAGATCGCATCCTACAATATCCGCAAGGCCATCGGCACGGACCGGCGCCGCAATCCCGAACGAATCATCGAGGTCCTGAACGAGATAGACGCCGACGTCGTCGCGTTGCAGGAGGCCGATCGTCGCTTCGGTATCCGTCATGCCGTGCTGCCGCCGCTGCTGCTGGAGGCGCACAGCCCCTATCGCGCGGTGCCGCTGTCGATCGACAGCCGGTCGATGGGCTGGCACGGCAATGCGATCCTGGTGCGCGACGGGGTCGAGGTGACGGCGCACGATGTCCATCACCTGCCCTGCCTGGAGCCGCGCGGAGCGGTCAGCGCCGACCTGCGTTCGGGCGGCGTGTCGCTCCGGCTGTTCGGCATGCATCTCGACCTGTCGGGGCTGTGGCGACGGCGGCAGGCCGCGGCGCTCCTCGCCGCTGCCGCAATCGCGCGCGAGCATCGACCCGACGTGCCGACCGTCTTTGCCGGCGACACCAACGAATGGAGCGCAGCACGCGGCTGTCTGCGCGATTTCGGGCGCGACCATGTCGTGCTCGACACCGGCCGCAGCTATCATGCGCGCCAGCCGATCGCCACGCTCGACAGGATCATCCACGACGGAGCCTTGCGCTGCGTCGACCGGGGGGTGCATTCCAGCGCGCTCGCCCGCCGCGCGTCGGACCATCTGCCGATCTGGGCGGTGCTTGAGCGCATCGGCTAGACCTGTCATGCTGCACGCATGCGGGAGAAGGAGCTTCGGCTGGCGCTGGTCTGCTATGGCGGGGTCAGCCTCGCCGTGTACATGCACGGCATCAGCAAGGAAATCTGGCACCTCGCCCGCGCCAGCCGTGCGTTTCATGCGGGCGAGCCTTCCGCGCCGGGCGGAACGGCCGACGCCTATCGCCGCCTGTTGAGTGCTATCGAGAGCAAAGCCGATCTGCGGCTGCGCGTGCTGGTCGACATCTTGTCGGGTGCGAGCGCGGGCGGGATCAATGCGGTGTTCCTGGCCCAGGCAATCGAGACCGGCCAGTCGCTCGAGCCGCTGACCGATCTCTGGCTCGAAAAGGCCGATGCCGAGGTTCTGCAATATCGGGACGAGCGGCCGGTGGTGCGCTCGACCAAGTTCTGGGCCGCGCCGATCCTCTGGGCGCTGTGGCGGCGCGGCAATGACAATGTGAAGCGCAGCGTCGCGCCCGAGACGCGTGAGGAGGTGCGCCGCAAGCTGGCCAGCTTCGTGCGCGCCCGCTGGTTCTCGCCGCCCTTCGACGGCGCGCGCTTCACCGAGCTGCTACTGGGCGCGTTCGACGCCATGGCGGCCGAGTCGTGCGGGTCGCCGCTGCTCCCCACGCGTCATCCGCTCGACCTGTTCGTGTCCGCCACCGACTTCGCCGGCCATCCGGTGACATTGCGGCTCAACAGCCCGCACAGCGTGACCGAGCTGGAGCATCGGCTGACGCTGGGCTTTGCGGCGCGCGGCGACCGGCCCCGCGATTTCGCCGAGACCCCCGAGCTGGTCTTCGCCGCGCGCGCGACCGCGAGCTTCCCCGGCGCTTTTCCCGCTTTCACCGTGCGGGAGCTTGACGCCATGCTGGCGCGCAATGGCCGGACGTGGCCCGGACGCGACGCCTTTCTCCGCCGCGTGCTGCCGCAGCAGTTCGCCGCAGGCCAGGCGGAGGACGCCGCGCTGATCGACGGATCGGTCCTCGCCAACGCGCCCTTCGGCCAAGCGGCCTCGGCCCTGCCCAACCGTCCCGCGCGGCGCGAGGTCGACAGGCGCTTTGTCTATATCGAGCCGACTCCGCGCGCTGTCGCCAGCAACGGGGGGGCCGCCGCCTCGCCCGGCTTCTTCCGCGCGATCTTCGGGGCGATCAGCACCATCCCGCGCGAACAGCCGATCCGCGACGAGCTGGAGGCCATCGCCCACCGCGCGCGCAACATCGACCGCCTCGGCCGCGTGGTGACGACGATGCGCCCGGTCATCGACGCTGCCATCGCGGACACCATCGGCCAGCCGCTGTTCCTCGACCGGCCGACCCCCACGCGGCTCGCATCCTGGCGAGCGCGCATGCATCGCCGCGCCGCGCAGGGTGCCGGGTTTGCCTATGTCGCCTACGGGCGCCTGAAACTCAGCGCCGTCGTCACCGATCGCGCGGCCCTGATCGTCCGGCTTTCCGGCGACAGGCACGACGCGGCAGCGGTGGAAGCGCGGCTTCATGCCCATCTTGCGGCGATCGGTGCCGACGTGTTCACGACCCCGACGGGGCATTCGGTCGACACGCCCGCGACGGTGGCGTTTCTGCGCGCGCACGATGTCGCGTTCCGCATCCGTCGCCTGCGTTTCCTCGCACGGCGGCTGGCAGAGAATCAGGCGGAAAGTCGCGAGGCCGGCGAGGAGAACGCTCCCGACCGCGCGCTGATGGCAGTGCGCGACCTGTGCTATGACGCCATCGCCCGCTACATGGCGCAGGCCGACGCCGCGCTTCAATCGGAGACGCTGCGCCGCCGGGCGACCGAGGCGCTATTGGCACCGGGCGCGATGCTCGATGCGATCGCGGCGGCCGGCGATCTCGACGCGCTCGACCTCGCCGTGGAGCGGGAGCTTGCCCCGCTGCTGACCGCGCTCCCCCTGCCGGAGCGCAGGCGCATGCTGCGCGCCTATATCGGCTTTCCCTTTTTCGACATCGCGACTCTTCCAATCCTTCAGGACGAGGGGCTGGACGAATATGACCCGATCAAGGTCGACCGCATTTCGCCCGACGATGCCACCGCGTTGCGGTCAGGCGGCGCGGCGGCGACGCTGAAAGGCATCGAATTCAACACTTTCGGAGCGTTCTTTAGCAGGGCCTATCGCGAAAATGACTATCTCTGGGGCCGGCTCCACGCCGCCGACCGGCTGGTCGACATCGTCCTGTCCGCCGCATCCGCGACCTGCGGCATCGACGCCCTGGCCCACAAGCGCGCCCTGTTCGCAGCGATCCTCGACGAGGAAGAGTTGCGGCTGCCAGCGGTCGGCACGCTCATCGCCGAACTGCGCGACGAACTCGCACGCAGTCCTGTCACGCGTCCTTGATCTCGCTCCACATGTCCTTGAGCTTGGAGAAGAATCCCGTCGACTGCGGGCATTCCTCGCCCGTCTCGGTCGCGCGAAATTCCTCGAGCAGTTCCTTCTGCCGGGCGGTCAGCCGGCTCGGCGTCTCGACGTCGATCTGGATGACCAGATCGCCGCGTCCGCGCCCGTTGAGGATGGGCATGCCCACCCCACGGTGACGAAGCTGCTTGCCCGACTGGATACCGGCCGGGATGGAAATCACCGTCGATGCGCCGTCGATGCCCGGAACCGTGATGTCGCCGCCCAGAGCCGCCGTCGTGAAGCTGACGGGTACGCGGCAGAACAGCGTGGTTCCGTCGCGCTCGAAAATCTGGTGCCGGCGAAGGTGGAGGAAGATGTAGAGATCGCCCGGAGGCGCGCCGCGCATCCCCGCCTCGCCCTCGCCCGACAGGCGGATCCGCGTGCCCTCGTCGACGCCCGGCGGGATATCGACGTTGAGCGTCTTGGTGCGGTCGACCCGGCCCTCGCCCCGACAGGCGCGGCAGGGCGATTTGATGACCTGCCCCGCGCCATGGCACGACGGGCAGGTCCTCTCCACGACGAAGAAGCCCTGTTGCGCCCGTACCTTGCCATGACCGGCACAGGTCGTGCAGGTCTCGACGCCGGTGCCGGGAGTAGCACCACTGCCATCGCATTGCTCGCAGGGCGCGGAAACCTCGACGGTGATCGTCTCACGCTTGCCCGCAAAGGCGTCCTCGAGACCGATCTCCAGATCGTAGCGGAGGTCAGCGCCGCGCCGCGTCTGCTGCCGCCCGCCGCCGCCGAAGCCCTGTCCAAAGATCGTCTCGAAGATATCGCCGATGTCGGAAAAGCCGCCGCCTCCGAAGCCGCCCTGCGCCCCGCCACCGCCGCCACCGCTTGCCGCCTGGGTATAGGCGGCATGGCCGTAGCGGTCGTAGGCGGCCCGCTTCTGCGGATCCTTCAGGCAGTCATAGGCCTCGCTCAACGACTTGAAACGCGCCTCACTGTCCTGGCACCCCGGATTGCGATCCGGGTGATATTTCATCGCCAGCTTGCGGTACGCGCTCTTGATGGTCGTACCGTCGGCGTCACGGGTGACCTCAAGGCGCTGATAATAATCGAGTTCGGCGTCCATCTTTATACAGTCCCGCCCCACAACCCCGTCACCCCAGCGCAGGCCGGGGTCTCAGTCGGGACACGCAATATGCTTCCGAAAGAGATGCCAACCTGCGCTGGCATGACGGTCATGTGCAACGCTTTCACGCCTTCTTGTCGTCGTCGACCTCGGAGAATTCGGCATCGACGACATCGTCGTCCTTCGCCGCCGCGGGACCGTCAGCGCCGGGCGACGCCTGCGCGGCCTGTTCCTTCTCGTAGATCATCTGGCCGAGCTTCATCGCGACCTGCGCCAGTTCCTGCGCCTTGGTCTTCATCGCCTCGGCATCGCCGCCGTCGATCGCCGACTTGGTGGCGGCGATCGCGGTCTCGATCTCGCGGCGAAGCGTGTCGTCGACCTTGTCCTTATGCTCCTCGAGCTGGCGCTCGGTGGTGTGGACCAGGCTTTCGGCATTGTTCTTCGCCTCGGCGGCGTCACGACGCTTCTTGTCCTCCTCGGCGAAGCGCTCGGCATCCTTGACCATCTGGTCGATGTCGGCGTCGCTGAGACCGCCCGAGGCCTGGATGCGGATCTGCTGCTCCTTGCCGGTGCCCTTGTCCCTGGCCGAGACATTGACGATGCCATTGGCGTCGATGTCGAAC
>CAZHGR010000139.1:0-5353 GCA_964532255.1 uncultured Sphingobium sp. | reverse complement strand
GAACTGCCGAGCTATCGCGGCGACATCATCAACGACATCGCCTTCACGCCCGAATCGCGTGAGCCCGATCCGATGCGGATGGTCGGCGCCTATCACCAGGCGACGGCGACGCTGAACCTGCTGCGCGCCTTCTCGACCGGCGGCTATGCCACGCTGGAGCGCGTGCATAGCTGGACCCTCGATTTCATGGGCCGGTCGCCCTGGGCCAAGAAATTCGAGGAAATGGCCGACCGCATCGGCGACGCGCTCGACTTCATGCGCGCCTGCGGCATCGATGCCGACAGCGTGCCGCAGCTTCAGGGTACCAGCTTCTACACCAGCCACGAGGCGCTGTTGCTTCCCTATGAGCAGGCGCTGACCCGGCGCGACAGCACCACGGGCGACTGGTACGACACCAGCGCGCATTTCCTGTGGATCGGCGACCGCACCCGGTTCGAGGGGTCGGCGCATGTCGAGTATCTGCGCGGGATCGGCAATCCGATCGGGATGAAATGCGGCCCGAGCCTGGAGCCCGACGCGCTGCTGCGCATGCTCGACATTCTCAACCCCTCGCGCGAGGCGGGGCGGATCACGCTCATCACCCGCTATGGCCATGACAAGATCGAGGCGGGGCTGCCCAAGCTGGTCCGCGCGGTCCTGCGCGAGGGCCATCCGGTGGTGTGGTCGTGCGACCCGATGCACGGCAATGTCGTCAAGGCCGCGAACGGCTACAAGACGCGGCCGTTCGAGCGCATCCTGGCGGAGGTGCGCGGCTTCTTCGCGGTGCATCGCGCAGAGGGCAGCTTCGGCGGCGGAATCCATGCCGAAATGACGGGGCAGGACGTGACCGAATGCACCGGCGGTGCCGTCGCGATCACCGACGAGGCGCTGTCAGACCGCTATCACACGCATTGCGACCCGCGCCTCAACGCGGCCCAGTCGCTGGAACTGGCGTTTCTCCTCGCCGAAATGCTCAACGAGGAGCTGAAGGATCGCCGCGCGGCAGCGTGAAGCGCAACGATCCTTCTCCCGCGCGGGAGAAGGATACGAAGCCTTGGCTCGCGTAGCGAGGCTAGGCGGCGTTGGATGAGGGTTCCGGCGGCGGCGTCCCTCACCCAGCTTCGACTAGGCAGCAAGCTGCCAAGTCTGCGCAACCCTCTCCCGGACGGGAGAGGGGCCATTCCCGCTCCCCCTTGCAACCTGCGCCCCGCCCTGTAGACACAGCCGGCAATGGCGCGGGGTGGGGGCACTGCCATGACGGACGGGGCGCAAGCGCCTGATATGAGCAAGCGTACGACGCGCGCCGCCGACCTGCGCGGGGTGGACAAGCGCATCCGGCGTGTTCTCGCGGAGACGGGCCGCGCGCGCCTGCTCATCACCTTCGCGCTTCTCGTCGTCGCGCTGCTGATCGGGCGGCTGAGCTGGTACGCGCCCGTCATCGCCGATGCGGAGCGCTCCTTCTACGACATGCGCCAGTGGCTCTATGCGCCCGCCGTGCCGCAGGACGATCGGATCGCGATGGTCGTCTACACCGACCAGACGCTGATCGACACGCGCAAGCGGTCGCCGCTCGACCGCTCGATCCTCGCGCGGGCACTGACCTCGCTCGACGCCATGGGGGCGAAGTCGATCGGCATCGATATTCTGATCGACCAGCCGCAGGACGAGGATGCGGAACTCATCGCCGCCTTTCGCGCGATGAAGACGCCGACCTTCGTCGCTTTCGCGTCGGTCGAGACGAACGACGACCAGATCATCTACGAACAGCAGCAATATCTCGAGCAGTTCCTCGGCGCGCTGAAGGGCACTAACGTCCGCCCGGCGAGCATCCGGCTGGAAACCGACAAGGACAATGTCGCGCGAAGCTGGCCGGTCGAGCCGCCCGGCCTGCCGCCGATGCTGGTCCAGTCGATGAACCCCACGCCCCGGTTCCAGGGCTATCGCGGCAGCATCGCCTATCGCATGTCGGACAGTCCCGACCGCCCGCTGTTCGCCTCCTATCCCATCGACCTGTTCGCCGACCCCGCCGTCGCGCCCGCCTTTGCCGAGCAGATTCGCGGCCGCCATATCCTGATGGGCGGCGACATCGTCGATATCGACCAGTTCGAGACGCCGCTGACCCCCTTTACCGGCAAGATGACCGTCGGGCTCGCGGTCCACGCCCATCTTCTGGCGCAAATGCTCGACGGCAGGCTCCAGCCGCGCGTCGCGTCGGCGGCGTTGTGGATGATCGCCGCGCTCGCGGTGGTGGCGGGTGCGCTGACCGCGCTGCTGGGCGTGCGCTGGTGGTGGCTTGCGACCTTCTTCCTCGCCCAATGCGCGCTGTTCATCGGCCTGCCCTTCGCATTGCAGGCAAACGGCGTCGATACGCAGAGCCTTCCCGCGCTCGGCTGGGTGGCGGCGTGGGTGGTGGCGTTCGTGGCGACCGGATCGGCGGCGCGCGCGGTCAATTCGCAGCAGCGCCGCTTCGCCCAATCGGCGCTC
The DNA here is from genome assembly GCA_964532255.1 of uncultured Sphingobium sp. Taxonomy (GTDB): domain Bacteria; phylum Pseudomonadota; class Alphaproteobacteria; order Sphingomonadales; family Sphingomonadaceae; genus Sphingobium. Next base: position 2,890 of record CAZHGR010000139.1, on the reverse strand, counting down.
GGCAAATATCTCCCCGTCGATATCGCCAACCAGATTCTCGCCGAGCCCGAGCGCCTCGCACTCCATGGCGAGCGGCGTCCCATCTACGTGGTATTCACCGACCTCGAAGGCTTCACCAAGCTCAGCCATGCCATCGAGCCGGAGATGGTCGCCTCGCTGCTCAACCGCTATCTCGACATGCTGTCGGAGGTGGTGCTCCGTTATGGCGGCACGATCGACAAGTTCGTCGGCGACGCGGTGGTCGCGTTCTGGGGAGCACCCGTCGCGCGGCCGGACGACGCCGACCGCGCTGCCCGGGCAGCCTATGCGATGTGGCAGGCCGGCGAGGAGTTCCGCAAGTCGGTCGACCCCTCGCTGCCCCCGATCGGCAAGACACGCGTCGGCCTGCATTATGGCGACGCTATCGTCGGCAATTTCGGCGGCGAGGGGCGGATTCAATATACCGCGCTGGGCGACAGCATGAACACCGCCGCCCGCCTGGAAGCCGCCAACAAGAGCCTGGAAAGCGATGTCATGGCGAGCCGCGAGGCGGTCGAGCGATCGACCCTTGACTGGTGGCGGCCGATGGGTCGGATCGTGCTGCGCGGTCGCGCGACCCCGGTCGATATCTTTGCGCCCTGCCCCGATTTCGATGCGAGTGACAGGGATCACCTCGCAGCGGCGCTGGAGGGCCTAGACAGGGATCGTGAGGGCGCGATCGCAGCCATAAGGGCCATCGCCGAACGGCACCCTGATGACGACGCGCTGCTCAATCTGATATACCGGCTGGAAAACAGCCAAGCGGGAGAAGCTTATGTCCTTGGTTAACCTCCGTTCCTCGCTCGCCGGCGCAGCGCTGTGCGCGGCCGTGCTGACGGCGACCCCAGCGCTGGCCGAATCGCTGGTGGTCCGCGCGTCGGGTCCTTCGGCCGGCAGCTTCTCGCCCGGCAAGAAGCTGGCCGACGGCCAGTCGATCACGCTGAAGGGGGGCGACACGCTCACCCTGCTCGACGGACGCGGCACCCGCACGCTGAAGGGTCCCGGCGTCTTCGGCACCGGCGCGTCGGCCACCGGCGGCGCGGGCAGCCCCCGCATCGCCAGCTTCCTCGGCACCCGCGACAATCGCCGCGCGCGCACCGGGGCGGTCCGCAGCGGCACCGGCACGGTCCAGCCGAAGAGCCCGAACCTCTGGTATGTCGATGCCAGCCAGTCTGCGAAGGTCTGCATACCCGACGCATCGGCAGTCAAGCTGTGGCGCCCGTCCTCGGCCGAGGCGATGACGGTCGCGATCTCGGGTTCCGGCGGCAAGGCGCAGGTCGCGTTTGCTGCGGGCGAATCGCTCGCCGACTGGCCGGTGGCCGAAGCGCCGGTGACGGAAGGTGCTGCCTACATGCTGAACGCGGCGGGCATGACCAAGCCCAGCGCGATCAAGTTCACCGTGCTGTCGCCCGACGCTGCCGGGCTGGAAAGCACCGCCTCGACCCTGATCGAGCGGGGCTGCGACGCGCAGCTCGACCTGCTGATCGAGACCGTCGCCCTGCCCGACCCGATGGGCTGACAGGAGGCGAAGGGGCTGCGCGACGCGTCTTGTGCGGCCCCCGCCTTGCGACTAGGGTTCGCCCCGATCATAGAGGCCGCGATCGGCGGCCCGGGGGCTTTCAGCCTGAACAGGGCTTCGCATATCTGAGGAAAGGCGGGGCGGGCCTGACAGGTTCCGCGCCAAAGCAAGGATCGCGCGCCACGCGCGCTGGCTAATGGGGGGCTGTCGGCACATGAAAGCATCGGATCTTTTCGTTAGGTGCCTCGAGGAAGAGGGCGTCGAGTATATCTTCGGCGTTCCCGGCGAGGAAAATCTCGACATGCTCGAGTCGCTTCGTACCTCGACGGTCAAGCTGGTGCTGACCCGGCATGAGCAGGGCGCGGGCTTCATGGCCGCCACCTACGGCCGCCACACCGGCAAGACCGGCGTGTGCATGGCGACGCTGGGGCCGGGCGCAACCAACTTCGTCACCGCCGCCGCTTATGCCTATCTGGGCGGCATGCCGATCCTGATGGTGACCGGGCAGAAGCCGATCAAGAAGTCCAAGCAGGGCCGCTTCCAGATCCTCGACGTCGTCGACATGATGCGGCCGATCACCAAGTTCACCCACCAGCTCGCGTCGGCGGACAACATCCCCAGTCGCGTGCGCGAGGCGTTCCGTCTGGCCGAGGAGGAAAAGCCCGGAGCCACCCACCTCGAATTTCCCGAGGACATCGCCGACGAGCATACCGACAGCACGCCGCTGAAGCCCAGCGTCGCGCGCCGTCCGTCCGCGGAAGCGAAGGCCGTCCGTGCCGCCGTGCGCAAGCTGGAGGAGGCCAAGTGCCCCGTGCTCGTGCTCGGTGCCGGTGCCAACCGCAAGATGACCGGCCGCATGCTGCTGCAGTTCGTCGAGAAGACCGGCATCCCCTTCGTCACCACCCAGCTCGGCAAGGGCGTGATCGACGAGACCCACCCCAAGTTCCTGGGCTGCGCTGCGCTGTCGGCGGGCGATTTCGTCCACCGCGCGATCGAGGATGCCGACGTCATCGTCAACATCGGCCATGACGTGATCGAAAAGCCGCCCTTCTTCATGAAGTCCGGCGGGGCGGACGTGATCCACGTCTCCAGCCGTTCAGCAGAGGTCGATCCGGTCTATTTCCCGCAGATCGAGGTGATCGGCGACATCGCCAATGCGATCTGGCAGATGAAGGAAGACATCGTGCCGTCGGGCCGGTGGAACTTCGACCACATGCTTGCCTATCGCCAGGCCGAGGTCGCGCATACCGCGTCGCTCGACGGCGACGCGCGCTTCCCGATCTTCCCGCCCTATCTGGTCCGCCAGATCCGCGAGGCGATGCCGGCGGACGGCATCATCTGCCTCGACAACGG
>CAZHGR010000138.1:0-5379 GCA_964532255.1 uncultured Sphingobium sp. | reverse complement strand
GCTATTCGATCGGCGTCGGCGTCGCGCTCGACGCGGCGCAGGCGCTCGCAGACGAGGGGATCGAGGCGGAGGTGATCGACCTGCGCACGCTTCGCCCGCTGGACACGGCGACAGTGCTGGAGAGCCTGAAGAAGACCAATCGCATGGTCGTGGTCGAGGAAGGCTGGCCGGTCTGCTCGATTGCCAGCGAGATCGCAGCAGTCGCGATGGAAAAGGGCTTCGACGACCTCGATGCCCCGGTGCTGCGTGTCACCAACGAAGACGTGCCGCTGCCCTATGCGGCGAACCTCGAAAAGGCGGCGCTCATCGATGCAGGGCGTGTGGTCGCGGCGGTGAAGGCGGTCTGCTATCGCTGAGCCGGGCTCAGTCGCAGTCGTTCACGGTGGCGGCCGGCGTCGGGTTGGTCGGTCCTGACAGGTCGCGGTCGTCGCGGACGTTGAACGCTGCGGTGGCGGTGAAGCGCTGACTGTCATATCCGGCGAAGGCCACAGGCACGAGCGGCGTATAGTCGTAGACCACCGTCACATGCATCACCGCGTCGTCCTCGCTCGCGGTGATGGGGCTGTCTTCCGGCCCCATGCCGGCAAAGCCGGTTCCGCTTTCGCCGGTGCCTTCGGGATCCGGCGGATCGTAATCGGCCGCGCCGAAGCAGCGCTGCCAGTGTATCCACTGCCCGCCATCGTCATTCTGTTCGAGGCTGGACAGAACGATGCGCCCGTTGGTGGCGAGATCGAGCGAACCCGACTGCAACTGCGCGCCGAGAAAGACCTCGTTGATCTCGGCCTCGGTGATCGGCTTGTTGGAGAGCACGGTGTCGTCACCCATGCGCGCCGCATTGTCCGCGACCATCATGGCGATTTCGGTGACCCGCTTGCGTGCGATGATGTTGTTGGTCAATTCGCCGCCGCCCAGAAACAGGGTGAGCAGTAACGGCATGGACAAGGCGAATTCGACCGCCGCCATGCCCGACTGACAGGCATGCATGCGGCGGACGCGCTGCAGCGCTCCGGTCATGGGCATGTTCCTTCAGACACCGGCGCGCGCGCGTTGAACGGCTGAATCCTGAGCATGGTCGTCGCGCTGACGCTGACCTCGTCGCCCCAGCCGAGCAGGCTGGCCATGGGCAGGATGCGCGGATAGGTCGCGGTCGCCGTGTAGACGATCGCGTCCTTTGCGCCGGAGAAGCCCGCCGTGCTTCCGATCAGGTCACGGCTGCCGTTGCGGTTCGAGTCCTCGTAAGTGTCGCCCGTATCGCATTCGCCGTTGTTGTTTGCGTCGACGATGAGCGGCTCGAGGGGGTCTGCGATGCGGTTGTAGGAGGAAAAGGACGTGCGCTCGAAGTCGAGCGTTGCGGATTTCGCGACGGCCTGGACTCCGGCCGTCACCTGCGCGTCGATGGCGTCCTGAATTTCCTCAATGCTGCCCGTCTCCAGCGCGCTGTCACGCCCCGCCTTGGCGACCTCACCCTCCAGCACGGAGCGCACATATTGCTGGTAGGAGATGTCGAAGCCGCCCAGCAGCAGGAGAATGAATGCTGGCAGGATGAGGGCGAACTCTACAAGCGTTGCGCCCTTCTGGTCGCAATTCAGGTGCCGGAGCATGGCCGTCATTGCGTCAGGCGAAGCTGGGCGATCTGCCCGGCAATGTTGGAGAAGGCCTCTTCCAGCTCCTCGGTATCGTTGGCCTGGAAGGCGTGGCCGGTCGAACTCGCGCAGTCGCGCAGCAGGTCGGTGAGGCTCGTGCCGAACGCGATCACCCAGACCGTGATGTTCTTCGGAGGCGCCTTGGCCACGGTGCAGAGACTGCTCAGCCGATCCTCGACGATAGTGTCCTGCTCTGAATCGGTGGGCAGCGCGGTGTTCGGGTTCGCGGTGCGTCGCCGATCGAGCGCGGCAAGGCCATAGGCGTCATAGTCGGCGATATTGGTCTCTGTCGCGCCGTCGGTCATGAAGATGATGTGGCGTGCGATGCTGCCGCCGTTCGGTGCGGACTGATTCTCGCTCGCGAACAGGCCCTGCGCGGAGATGAGCCTCAGACCCCACAGAAACCCGATGTCGTGATAGGTGCGGCCTGCCGGAACCAACGAAGTGAGATAGGTGGTCAGCTCGGACGATGTGAGCGTGGACAGCTTGCGCGCTGCCCCAGGGCAGGCAGCAAAGTCGGTCGTATAGCTGCTTGGTGTAATATAGCCATTGTTTGTGCGGATGACAGAGTCTTTGGTCCAGCCAGTGATCGCGGCATTGTTGGCCGGATAGTAGTTGCCGACCGACCGCGAATAGACGAGCTGCGGAATGGCAGGACCCCACTGCGTTTCCGGCATGGCCGGGTTCGGCACGAGATCGATGTCGAGGTCGTAGGCGGTGCCGGTCTCGCCCAGACGAACGGTCTGGCGCTCCTCGATGCACGCCTTGGGAGAGGAACCGGTTCCCCAGTCGATGTTCTGAAAGGTGAACGTGTGGCTCGAGGAGGTGTTGACTGCCTTGAAATTATCGACCGTTACCTGGCCACCGGCCATCAAGCCCGTACCAAGAGAACCCTTGAGTGCAGAGACGTTGATGGTCCTTGGCAGATAGTCCCAGTAATATTTCCAGCTGCTTGCGCCGGTCTGTCCTGCATTGGGGTTCGCCGCGACCGTGTTCGTGACAGTGCGGCTACTGTTATTATAGTTCGTTTCCACGATCTTGCATTGACCAATATATTGGCCGCTGGTCTGCCGGTTGGCGGAAAAGGTGCTGCCGTTCTTCCGTTGTAGCTGCGTCCTGGTACGCGGCAGTGAAGTGGAATCGGGCGACCATGCCGACCAGTTGTCGTTGTTGTTCACCACCGTGTTGGCCGGTGCCGTGCAGGTTTCCGACTGTATGTAGGTGGTCGTGGTGGTGGCCAGGGGATTCCATGGCGGATTGTCGGTGTTGTTGGTTGTGCCGCCCTGCGTGTTTCCGGGAACCTCCACCACCTCATTTCCCTGTCGGCTCTGATAGGTCCAGCTGTCCGCCATCCATTCCCGCTTGAGCAGCAGGCCGACATTGACGGTCGAGGAGTAAGGCACGAATCCATAGCGAAGCTGCGTCCCGGCTGCCTTCGCGGCTTCGAGCTGGGTATAGAAGTTCTGCACCGCCGAACGCAGGCCGGTGATGCGATTCTGGGTATCGCCCGGGTTTGTCTCAAGCATCGACAGGGTCGTATCGAGCACAAACATGACGTCGCTGTTCGGCAACTGCAGTTCGGCCCGGCAGGTGGCGGTGATCACTTTGCTTTCGATGCCGAACAGCGTCATCAGCGTTGCGGGGATGGTCGCGGTCGCGGTTCCGTCGACGACACCGGCATTGTCCACGTCGAAATCGATGTCGGAGGCTGTCGAGCCGAACGTGCCGCTGGGAAAATTGGTGTTGAAGAAGTTGGTCGCAACGGTCTCGTCCGCCGTCGCCCAGGTGACCCCGGTCATCGACTTGCGCCCGGCCAGCACAGCCGCATCGCAGGCGTTCTGGAGGCGTGAGCGGGTCAGATAATAGCGGCTGATATCCACTCCGCCGCCGACCAGCGCCAGCAGCGGAACGACCGCCGCGGCGGTCAACGCCAGCGTGTTTCCTGCCTCGTTCCGGCGCAAGCGGGCGAGAAAGCCCTTTTTGTGTGGCGTCGTCCGTGCCATGCGAGCTTTTGTCCGTTCCAATCGGGGTGCCGCGCGGCTTTGCTACGCATGCGACAGCCACCTTCCGACTGCTCGCGATTAGAGGGAATCGCTTAACAAAATGGTAATGCGGCAACTCCCACGGGCCAGCGCGGGGCGCGATATCCATGGATGATCCGGCCCCGGACACGTCAGGCGAGGGGGTCTCCTCACCACCCACGTCGCTCCTCATCGCTTATGCTCCGGCACGCGCGCGCGACTGGCACCGGCTCTGCTGGAGCATCGATGCCCGCATGGCGCGGATCGTGTTGGCCGCGCGGGAAGGCGCGGTGGCGGCGATCCGGCTGGCCTGGTGGGAGGAAGCGCTGACGGCCCAGGGCGAAGCCGCTGCAGCGCAGGGCCGGGGAGAGCCGCTGATCGACGCGTGGCGAACACTGGGCGCAGAGGTTCGCCCTGACCCGGCGCTGATCCACGCACTGGCGGGAGCCTGGCGCATGCTGCTCGATCCTGCTCCGATGACCGAGGCGGACTGGCAGGCGTTCGGGCAGGGCAGGGGCGCGCTGTTCGACCTGATCGATTCCCGTTTGCCGGATCGTCCGATCGATGCAGGCGCGGTGTGGGCGCTGTGGGACATCGCCCGTATCGACCCGGACCGGCAGCGGGCAGAGGGTGCGTTTGCGGCTGCGATTGCGGCGGCTGAGAAGCTCGGGCAAGGCGGCGGACGGGGGCTGGCGCGGCCGCTGCGTCTCGCGCTCGGCATGGCGCTCGACGATATCCGCGCCCGGCGGCTCCCCGATGCCGGTTTCACCCCGCGCGCCTGGCTTCGCATGATGGCGCGCGCGCTGATCGGCTGAGGCCACTTGGCAGCGACCCGGCCACGGCATAGGATCGCCGCCGAAAGGGTGCGGCATGGGGCGCTTCATCGCGGGTTCGGTTTCGGCCTTGCTGCTGGCGGCAGCGGGCCTGTTCTGGTGGCAGGGGCGCGCGAGCGACGAGCCGCAGACCGTTGCCGCCCAGCCCGACACGCCGGCCGAAGTGATTCCGGCTTTTCCCGTCGGCGACGCCGAAGCCGTCGGCACGCCGCCCGTTCCGGCCGCCACCGCGCGCTCCCGCGAGGAGCGGCGCTTCGACCGCTACGACCGCGACCGCGACAACATCATCACGCGCGGCGAGCTGCTGGGCAGCCGGGTCAAGGCGTTCCGCAAGCTCGATGCCGACGGCAACAATCTGCTGTCGTTCGAGGAATGGTCGGTTCGCACATCGGATCGCTTCGCCGGTGCCGACGGCAATGGCGACGGTCGCCTGACGCGCGCGGAGTTCGCGACAACCGCGCCCAAGCGGTCGGCACAGCCGGCGTGCGACTGCTGACGGTCAGGCGGGAACGGCAACCCCTATGCCGGCCATCCACGTGCCCAGCGCCGCGCGCGCGCGTCCGGTCATCGCCGCCTTGCGTTCCTTCTTGCGGATCGTGTCGTCGAGCGGGGGGAACAGGCCGAAATTGACGTTCATCGGCTGATAGGCGTCGGCGTCGGCCCCGCCGGTTATGTGGCCCAGCAGCGCGCCCAGCGCAGTTTCGGGTGGCGGCGGGGGCAGGGTTCGCCCGCCCAGCTCTGCGCTCGCGAACAGGCCGGCCATCATGCCGACCGCCGCGCTCTCGACATAGCCCTCGCAGCCGGTGATCTGCCCGGCAAAACGGATGTTGGCCCGCGCCTTCAGCCGCAGTTCGCGGTCGAGAAGCACCGGGCTCTTGATGA
>CAZHGR010000137.1:0-5404 GCA_964532255.1 uncultured Sphingobium sp. | reverse complement strand
ACGACATCCTCCACCGCGCGCTGTCGGAGGGCGACTATAGCCAGGGCACCGTCACGCCGACGGCAACGCCCAGCATGGACATCCAGGTCAGCAGCAATTTCGAGCGGTTGCTCTACGACCTCGGCGGTCAGGATGGCGCGGCGCTGGGCGAGCAGATGCGCGGGTTCGAGGACAGCCGGTCGATGCGCCTCACCAACAGCCAGCGCGAGGGCGCGAGTCGCCTCTTCTCGTCGGCGCGGATCGACGGCGATGCCATGGCGGACGCGATTCGCTGGGCGCATGTCGGGTCGGGGCAGGTGATCGATCCTCACAGCGCGGTCGGGCTGGCGGCAGCGCTCGCATCCGATGTCGATCCGTCGGTGCCGGTCGTGACGCTGGCGACGGCGCATCCGTCCAAGTTCCGCGACGCGGTCGAGCGCGCGAGCGGCGTGCGCCCGGCTCTGCCGACCCGCCTCGGCAATTTGTTCGACCGCGAGGAATCCTATGCCTCGCTCAGCGCCGACTATCGCGACATCACCGCCTATATCGCCGAGCGCGCCACGCCGAGAAATGGCTGACCTGCCGCCGGTTGGGACGATCATCGCCGAGCCCTGGGGCGATTACGGCCTGATCGACAGCGGGGCCGGCCGCAAGCTGGAGCGCTACGGCCGCTACCGCTTCATCCGCCCCGACGCGCAGGCGCTCTGGTCGCCAGCGAGCACTGACTGGCAGGCCGACGGCGCGTTCGTCCCCGGTGCCGACGAGGATGGCGGCGGGCGCTGGACCTTCGACGGGCCGGTGCCGCGCGAGGGCTGGACGCTGGCGCGCGGCGAGGTGCGCTTCCAGGCGAGCTGCACGCCCTTCCGCCATCTGGGATTCTTTCCCGACATGGCACCGATATGGGACTGGCTGATCGGGCGGCTCGACGGCTTGGCCAAGCCGCAGGCGCTCAACCTGTTCGGCTATACCGGCGTCGGCACGCTGGCGCTGTCGAGCGGAGCGGGCGCCGAGATGGTGCATGTCGACGCGTCCAAGAAATCGGTGGCGCAGGCGCGCGACAATGCCGCGCTGTCGGGCATGGCGGATCGCCCCATCCGCTGGATCGTCGACGATGCGTCCAAATTCGTGGCCCGAGAGGTGCGCAGGGGGCGACGTTATGACGCCATTCTGCTCGACCCGCCCAAATATGGTCGCGGCCCCGACGGCGAGCTGTGGCGGCTGGAGGAGGATCTGCCCGGCCTCATCGCCGGTTGTCGCGCGCTGATGGATGCCGACAGCCGCGCGCTGTTCCTCACCGTCTATGCGGTGCGCATGTCGGCGATCGCGATCGGCAATCTGCTGGCGCAGCATTTCCGCGACCTGCCCGGGCGGGTGGAATGCGGCGAGTTGGTCGTGCGCGAGGAAGCGCGCGGGCTGCTGCTGCCGACGGCGATCTGGGCGCGGTGGTCGAACCCGTAGCTGCCCAGCCGCGATGAGTCCGGCTACGCCCCGACGTTCTGCATCGCACTGGCGGTCAGCTTGCGGATAAAGCCGATGAGTCCCGTCTGGCGGCTGCGCTTCAGCCGTTCGGCCTGCAGGATCGTGCGAACCTTCTCGAAACAGCGGTCGGCATCGTCGTTGACCAGCACATAGTCATAGCCGTCCCAATGCGCGATTTCGGAATGCGCGCGGCTCATCCGGCCGACGATCACGTCCTCGCTGTCGGTGCCCCGGCTGCGCAGCCGCCGTTCCAGTTCGGCAAGCGACGGCGGCAGGATGAACACCCGCACCACGTCGCCCCCCGCGATCTGGTAAAGCTGCTGCGCGCCCTGCCAGTCGATATCGAACAGCACGTCGTCGCCTGCACTCAGCATCGCGTCGACGGGCGCGCGTGGCGTGCCGTAGCGGTTGCCGAACACATGCGCCCATTCGAGAAATTCGTTGGCGGCCACCATCTCCTTGAAGCGGGGCAGATCGACGAAATGATAGTCGCGTCCGTCGACTTCACCCGGCCGCATCGGCCGCGTGGTCGCGGACACCGACATGCGCAGCCCCGGCTCGGCCGCGAGCAGCTTGCCCGCGATGGTCGATTTGCCCGCGCCGGAAGGGGAGGAGAGGACGAAAAGAACGCCGCGCCGCCGGAAGCCATGCGGGTCGGAAGGAGTGGAGGTCGCCATGGCCCCCACTGACCGCTTGCACTCGAATCGTCAATGGCCCTGCGGACGCTCTGCCTTGGTCACACCAAAGCGGGGCGGGGTTCCTGCGCCAGGGGCTTGGCGGTCGCTGGTTCCGGTAGTGCGTCCGGCGCATGCTGTCCCGCTTCGCCGTCAACGCCCTCGGCGGACCGCTGCTGCTCCAGCCAGCGCTGATAGAGCAGATAGCCGATCATGCCGACGCCGACCGCAAAGGCCAGCTTGGGCCGGCGTGTCTGGAAATAGGTGAAGGCGATGCCGGCGACGGTGCCGATCATGCCCAGATCCTGCGCGGTCTTGCGTACCTGATAGGCGAAGATCGCCTGCGGCAAGGTGATGGCCATCGCTGTTCCGCCCTTCCTGAACGACAGTCTGTCGTATCTTTCCCAACGCGCGGCACGCAAAGGGTTTCCGAAGCGGGCCGGTGCGTGCCGGTTATTTCTTCTTGCCGAAGTCCACTGTCACGACGTTCGATCCGTCGTCCCGGCCCGCGGTGTCCGCGCTCCCGTCATTCTGCGGTGCCTCGTGCGGTTCGGGGGCGTCGCTCACCTCGACCTGGAACTGAAGCGCGAAGTTGACGGCGGGGTCGACGAAGGCGCTGATCGCCGCATAGGGAATGACGAGATGCGCCGGCACCTGGCTGAAGGTCAGCCCGACCTCGAAATGCTCGTCGCTGACCTTCAAATCCCAATATTTGTGCTGAAGGACGATCGTCATCTCGTCGGGAAAGCGCTCGATCAGATGGCGCGGGATCGATACGCCGGGGGCCTGGGTCTTGAAAGTGATATAGAAATGATGGGCACCCGGCAGGCTGCCGGCACGCTCGATCTCGCCCAGCACGCGCCCGACGACCGCGCGCAGCGCTTCCTGCACGATCTCGTCATAGGGAATCAGGCTGTCGGGCGGCTCGTCGCTCATCCCCTATCCCTGATCGAAGGCCATCGCAGGGTCAAGCCGCTTCGGGCCGGACGATATCATATGATTAGCGCGTTGCGCGGACGCACGCCCAGGCTTAAAGCCCCGCCATGCGCATCGGTGACGTCACTCGCAACACCAAGGAAACCGCCATTGCCGCCAGGGTCGACCTGGACGGAACGGGCAGCTATTCGGTCAGCACGGGCATCGGCTTTCTCGACCATATGGTCGAGCAGTTGTCGCGGCACTCGCTGATCGACATCGAGCTGACGTGCAAGGGCGACCTGCATGTCGACCAGCACCACACGACCGAGGATGTCGGGATCGCGATCGGCGAGGCGGTGGCCAGGGCGCTGGGCGACAAGCGCGGAATCGCGCGCTACGGCGAAGCGCACAGCCCGATGGACGAGACGCTGACGCGCTGCGCGCTCGACATTTCGGGGCGGCCCTTTCTGGTCTGGAAGGTGCCGCTGACGGTCGCGCGGCTCGGCGAATGGGATACCGAGCTGATCGAGCACTGGTTCCACAGCTTCGCCGGGGCGGCGGGGCTGACGCTGCATGTCGAGACGCTCTACGGCTCCAACAACCATCATATCGTCGAAAGCTGCTTCAAGGCGCTCGCCCGCGCATTGCGGCAGGCGGTGGAGATCGACCCGCGCAAGGGCGGCGCGATCCCCTCGACCAAGGGCATATTGGGGCAGGGTTCGCTGGAGTCATGAGCGGAACGGTCGCGCTGATCGACTATGGCGCGGGCAACCTCCAGTCGGTCCGCAACGCGCTGATCGCGGCGGGGTGCGCCGATGTGGCCGTGACCGCCGATCCCGATATCGTGCGGTCGGCGGAGCGGGTGGTGCTGCCCGGCGTCGGGGCCTTCGCCGCGTGCCGCAACGCGCTTTTCGCTATCCCCGGAATGGTCGACGCGATGGAGGAGGCGGCGCTTCGCCGCGCCCGGCCGTTCCTGGGCGTGTGCGTCGGCATGCAGTTGCTGGCCGACACCGGCGAGGAACATGGCAGCCATGCCGGGCTCGGCTGGGTGCCCGGCACGGTCAGGCTGCTCCAGCCCGCCGACCCGGAAGCGCGCGTTCCGCACATGGGGTGGAACGATGTCGTTCCCACGGGCGCGCATCCGCTGGTGGAGCAGGGCGAGGCCTATTTCCTCCACAGCTATCATTTCGCCGCCGATGACCCGGCCGACGTGATCGCGACGAGCGCGCATGGCGGGCCGATCGTGGCGGCGGTGGCGCGCGGCACCGTCATGGGCGTGCAGTTCCATCCCGAAAAGAGCCAGGCCTATGGGCTTGCGCTCCTGCGCCGCTTCCTCGATTGGCGTCCGTAATGACCGATATTCCCAACTTCATCGTCTTCCCTGCCATCGACCTCAAGGGCGGTCAGGTCGTGCGGCTGGCCGAGGGCGACATGGACCGCGCCACGGTCTATGGCGACGATCCCGCGCATCAGGCGACCCTGTTCGCCGAGGCGGGCGCGCGCTTCCTGCACGTCGTCGACCTTGACGGCAGTTTCGCGGGGCGCGCGGTCAACGCCGAAGCGGTGGAGGGCATCGTCGCGGCGTTTCCGGGCCATGTCCAGCTCGGCGGCGGCATCCGCAACCGGGAGGCGGTGGAGCGCTGGTTCGGCCTGGGCGTCGCGCGGATCGTGATCGGCACGGCGGCGCTCAAGGACCCGGATTTCGTCAGGCAAGTGGCGCGCGACTTCCCCGGCGGCATCGTGGTGGCTGTCGACGCGCGCGACGGCATGATCGCGACCGACGGCTGGGCGGAAAAGTCGGACATGCCCGTCATCGATCTCGCGCGCCGGTTCGAGGATGCGGGCGTCGCCAGCCTGCTGTTCACCGATGTCGGCCGTGACGGTCTGCTGAAGGGCTGCAATGTCGAGGCAACCGTCGACCTCGCCCGCGCCACCGACATTCCGGTGATCGCCAGCGGCGGGGTGGCAGGAATCGCCGACATCCGCGTCCTCAGCCTGCACGCCGCAGACGGGATCGAGGGAGTCATCACGGGCCGCGCGCTCTATGACGGGCGGCTGGACCTGACAGCGGCGCTGGCCGTCGCGGCGGCGGTGTGATGCGTGCCCTCGCACCATCCGTTCGCCCTGAGGAGCCGTTGAGCGCAGCGAAATGGCGTCTCGAAGGACGGCGGCCTGACGCACGGCCCTTCGAGACGCGCCTTCACTCCTTGCGGAGTTCAGCCGCTCCTCAGGGCGAACGGGGTCGAGCGAGGCTTTGGGCATGACCGTCCGCACCCGCGTCATTCCCTGCCTCGACGTCGCCAATGGCCGCGTGGTCAAGGGCGTGAACTTCGTCGATCTGGCCGATGCGGGCG
>CAZHGR010000136.1:0-5425 GCA_964532255.1 uncultured Sphingobium sp. | reverse complement strand
CGCCGTCGTCAGCGGCGCGTTACTCGGCGATGGCGAGGCGCCTGAGGTCGCGGGCACGGGTGAGGATCAGTTCCTCCACCTTCTGAGTCGTCGCGGCCTGCACCGGCTGGTCGATCCACTGGCCGTTCTGAAGGACCTGACGGCTCGCGGCGACCGACAGCGCGTCGGCGCGCAGGTTGCGGTCGAGGATCGAAACGGTCAGCTTCATCCGCTCGCCGGGGGCTTGGGGATTGGCATACCAGTCGGTCACGATCACGCCGCCGTTGGAATCGGTCTGGAGCATGGGCATGAATCCGAGCGTATCGAGCGTCGCCCGCCACAAATAGCTGTTGACCCCGATGGTCGTGACGTTCGCGGCCGCGAGGTCGGCCTTGGGCCGGTCATTGCCGCCGCCGCACGCCGCCAGCAGGATCACCGGCGCCGCGATCAGCGCCGCCGCGACGGAACGCCGGAAACGGGAAAAGGTCATGGACATGGACGGAACCGGCCTTGAGGATATCGACATGGAACCGCCTTCTATAGGCAAGCCGGCAAGCCGCACAAGCGCCAAGCGCTGCCGCCGGTCGGCGCAGGGCGCAGGAGCAGTGCGCCGAAGCCACAGTCGGGCAAAAAGAGTCGACCGGGGTGGCAAGCCGGGGCCGATCGGTGATAAGAGTGTTTTTCAACAAGCGGGAACGACTCGCGAAGGGGGACATGAACGTGACGGGCCGAGGAAACCGACTGGCGACAGCAAGCGCGTTTTTCGCGGCGCTGTCGGTCATGGTCGCGCCGGCGGTCGGACGCGTCGACCCGGCCGGACTGACTGCCGAGGCCCGCGAAACGGGCGTTTCGCTCAGCGCGCTGGGCAGCATCGGATCCTTCACCCCCGTTACCAGCGATTCGCGCCTGTCGCGTGCCTATGCGGATGCGCGCATTTCCGGCGGGCAGCGCAGCTTCCGTTTCACCCCGACCGTCGGATCGATGGGTGCCAACCGCTCGATCACCATCGTGGTTCGCGCGCCCGCCAGCCGCACCGGCGGAGCGGCCGCCACGCGCTCGGTGGCGACGCCCTCGCTCGGCCTGGGGTCGGTGTCCTATAATCTGCGTACCGCGCGCGGGCTTGAGCGCTTCGCCGCCGAGGCGACGGGATCGCGCGATGCCGATCCGATAATGCCGCAGGGGCTGGAACTGCCGAGGGGCTTCACGATCGAGAAGCCGAAGCGGCTGTCGACCGATGTCGAGCTCGAAGGCGTGGCGGCGGGCAATGGATCGCCGCGCACGCTCGTGGGCGGCAAGGGCTATGCCATCGACGTGACCGGCTCCTATGCGCTGACCCGCAATCTCGATGTGACGGCCGGCGTTCGCTACAATGGCCGTCAGCAGCGCCTGAACCCGCTGACCGACCAGGCGCAGGACGATCAGGCGGTCTACGTCGGCACGACCTTCAAATTCTGATCTTCGGCCGGCTCCTGATCGGCGGAGCCGTCAGATCGTCGATCGCGCCATAGCCCGCCGCACCCAGCCGCTTCAACTGCGCCAGCTTCCCTGACCTGACACCGCCGAGCGCCATGACCGGGACGCGCGAGCGCCCCGCCAGCGCGGCGAAGCGAAAGGGGCCGAGCGGCCTTGCCCCCGGATGCGAGCGGGTGGCGAACACAGGCGACAGAAACACGCAATGGACGGCCTGTCGCTCCGCCGCGCGCAATTCCGCCGCGTCATGGACGGGAGCGGATCGGAGGAAGCGCGGCCGCACGATCCGGTCGTGAACGCGCCCATGTGCGCCGTCGGCACCCCATCGCGCCGCCTGCCTGTCGCTCCCCGCCAGCAGCAGGCGTAATGTCCGTCGCCGTGCAATTCGCTTCAGCGCCGCGAACAGCGCGCGGCGCTCCGCCTCCGGCGTTTCGTAGTGGCGAAAGATGATGCCGCTGCCCCGGGGAAGGCGCCGCGCCGCCGCCAGAAGCGCGGGCGTGGCGACGCGTTCGTCGGTGAACAGCCACACAGGCGGCAGAGTGGCTGCGGAGCGTTGGCGAAGGCGCATCCGACGCCTATAGCAGCGCGCATCATGACCGACAGCCCTTCCGCCAGCAGCGCCGCCGAGCGCCTGTCCTCCGTCCGCGAGGCGATCGCGGGCGCGGCGCGCGTCGCCGGACGCTCCGCCGACGATGTGCGGCTGATCGCCGTATCGAAGACTCACGATGCCGACGCCATCGCCCCGCTGATCGCCGCCGGACAGCGCGTGTTCGGCGAAAACCGGGTGCAGGAGACGGCGGCCAAATGGCCCGCGCTGATCGAACGCACGGCCGATATCGAGCTGCATCTCGTCGGCCAGCTCCAGTCGAACAAGGCGGACGAGGCGGTGGCCCTGTTCGACGCGATCCACTCGGTCGACCGGTCTTCGCTGGTCGCCGCGCTCGGCCGCGCGATGGACAAGGCCGGGCGGCGACCCGACTGCTTCGTGCAGGTCAATATCGGCCAGGAGCCGCAAAAGGGAGGCTGCGCCATCGCCGATGTGCCGGTTCTGCTGGCCGAGGCGCGCGCGGCGGGGCTGCCCATCGTCGGTCTGATGTGCGTGCCGCCCGCCGATGTGGAGGCTGCGCCCTATTTCGCGTTGCTTCGCAAGCTCGCGGACGATCAGGGCGTCGCGCGGCTGAGCATGGGCATGTCGGGCGATTTCGAGACGGCGGTCATGCTCGGCGCGACCGATGTCCGCGTCGGCAGTGCTCTGTTCGGCGCGAGGGGCTGACGCGGGCGTAATCCTTGGCCGGGCTGTAGCATTGCGTTAACCATCGCGGGTGAAGATGATCCCGACACGCGGGGGGACGGGAATGCAGCGGCTCATGCAGACGGCCAGATGGGCGTGGGTCGCCGCCATCGGCGCGACGCTCTCGGCCTGTGGCGGCGGATCGGGCGGTGGCGACGTGCAGTCGACGCCGGCACCGCCCGCCGCCGCAGCCGCTCCGCCGCCGGCTCCGGTGCCGAGGGTCGATTACGACACCAGCGAATACAGGGCATCGAACGGTCCTGTCACGCACAATGCCATCGCCGCCTATGGCGAGGGCGCGAGCGGCGCGGGCGTGACCGTGGGCGTCATCGATACCGGGATCAGCGACCCGACCGGTGCGCTGGCGGGACGGATCAGCAGTGCCTCTCGCGATTTTTCGGGCAGCGGGTCGATCACCGACATCAGCGGCCACGGCACCGCCGTCAGCATGATCCTGGCCGCCGGCCGCGACGGCAGGGACACGCTCGGAATGGCATGGGGCGCGCAGATCATGGCGCTCAGGACCGACGAGCCGGGGAGTTGCAACGCGGGGACCAGCGCGGCATGCCGGCATCCGACCAATCTGATCGCCGGCGCGCTCGACCATGCGGTCGCCAACGGCGCGCGCGTCGTCGACATCTCGCTCGGCGGTTCGGCGGCGACTCAGGATCTGCGCGCAGCGGTCAGCCGGGCAACGGCAGCGGGAACGATCATCGTCATTTCGGCGGGCAATGACGGCGAAGCCGCGCCCGATGCACTGGCGGCGAGCATCGCCGATCCCGTCGTCGGTCGCGGGCTGGTCATCATCGCCACCGCGCTCAACAGCCTCGATCTGCGCGCCAGCTTTTCGAACGGCGCGCTCGGCTTCGAAGGGTCGACGATCGCCGCGCTGGGGGTGGGTGTGCGGACGCTTGACGCCAGCGGCAACCCGGTCGGTTTCTCGGGCACCAGCGCCTCCGCGCCGGTCGTCGCGGGGGCGGTGGCGCTGCTTCGCCAGGCCTTCCCAACGCTCAGCCCGGCACAGATCGTGCGTCTGCTGCTCGACTCTGCGCGCGATATCGGAACGAGCGGCATCGACAGCATCTATGGCGCAGGCATGCTCGACCTGGCGCGGGCGTTCGCGCCGCAGGGAACGCTGAGCCTCGCCGGAACCGCCGTGCCGCTGGAGACAGTAGGCGTCGGCCAGCTCTCTTCGGCGATGGGCGACGCGGCGACGGGGCAGGGGGTCGAGGCGGTGACCATCGACTCGCTCGGCCGCGCCTATCGCGTCGATCTCAGCCCGGCGATGCGCCGCACCGCGCCCCGCCTGACGCTGGCACCCGCCATCGGGCAGATCCAGCAGGCGGCATCGTTGAGCCGGGGCAATGCGGCGGTGTCGCTGTCGTTCACCGGGGGCCGCGCCCTGTCGGATGACGAGCGGACCGCGCTTCGCCCCGACGCCCGGCCGCACGCGCGCCTGCTGACGGCGCGCATGATGGCGCGTGTCGCGCCCGGTGCCAGCGTCGCCATCGGCCTGGCGAGCGGTGCCTCGTCGCTCGACGCCATGCTCGATCGGGGAGCGTCGGCGGCGTTTCTGACCGCCGGTGCCGACACGGTGCTGACGCCCGAATTCCGCGCGGACAGCGCGGTCGCCGTGCGACAGGCGCTCGGTTCCGGGCTGGTTCTCGGCCTCCATGCCGAGCAGGGCAGGGTGGTCGGCGACTCGCTCCGCGATCCGCTCCGGACGGAAACGGCCGCGCGAGATGGAGGATATCGCCTCGCCGGTGCGAGCCTCAGCGGGCGATCCGGCCCGGCCCGCCTGACCATCGGCATCGACCATCTTGCGGAAGGCGCGACCGCGCTCGGCGCGCGCTTCGACCCGCTGTTCGGCGCGCAGTCGGCGGAAACGGTGATGGCGGGCGGCGCGCTCTCGCTGGAGCGGGGCGGCTGGACGCTGGGCGGTGCCTATCGGCACGGCTGGACGCGCGCGGCGGCAGGCGGCCTGCTCGACCGCGGCGGGCGGCTGCGCAGCGCGGCATGGTCGGTCGAGGCAATCGGCAGCGCCCTCCTTCGCTCCGGCGACAGGTTCGCGCTCCGCCATGCCCGACCGCTGCGGGTCGAGGCGAGCGACTTCGCGCTGACCGTTCCGACCGGCTATGACTATGCCACCGGCGCGGCGACGATGGGCCGCCGGCCGCTGGACCTGACGCCGCGCGGGCGCGAGAGCGTGACCGAGATCGTCTATGCGACTCCGGCGGCGGGCGGCTGGCTGACCGCGAACCTCTACCGGCGGCTGGAATCGGGCCACGGCGCGGACGCCCCCGACGATCTGGGGCTGGCGCTCCGCTTCGAGGCGGCGTTCTGACCAAGCCGGAGCCGCTGGCCAGCGGCGCGGGGGCGCGTTAAGGCGGCGCTCGTTCAAGAACCGACATAAGGACCTGCCCCATGCGCCCATCCGGCCGCGCCCCCGATCAAATGCGCAGCATCAGCATCGAACCCGGCTTTACCCGCCATGCCGAGGGAAGCTGCCTCGTCAGCTTTGGCGACACGCGCGTGCTGTGCACCGCCTCCGTCGAGGAGCGCGTGCCGCCGTTCCTGCGCGGCAAGGGCGAGGGATGGATCACCGCCGAATATGGCATGCTGCCCCGCGCCACCCACACGCGCGGCAGCCGCGAGGCGGCCAAGGGCAAGCAGTCGGGCCGCACG
>CAZHGR010000135.1:0-5656 GCA_964532255.1 uncultured Sphingobium sp. | reverse complement strand
AGATCCGCAGCCCCGGCGTGTAAAGCTGCCGGTCGCGAGTCGCGGTGCGCGGTGTGTCCTGCTCATTGAGCGCGTAGAAATAGCTCTCCGCCGTCGCGTCGAGCGCGCGGACCGGCGTCGCTAAATGCGCGCCCCACAAGGCGAGGTCGAAGCTTTCCCGGTCGAGGGTGATGTCATTGTCGAGCAGCGACGCCTTGTCCTCGGGTAGCCGCTGAAGGGGCAGGGTGTAGAAGAGCGTCAGCTCCCGACCGCTCGTCGTGCCTGCCACGCTTGCCTTGAAGCCGGTGAAGGCGTTGATCGTGTTGCGGAAATTGTTGCGCGTCACAAGCCGGCCCGATCCCACCGCGAGCGTGAAGCGCCCGGCGGTGAGGCTCGTCCTCGTGCCGCCTCCCAGTGCGTCGCCGAGATCGAATGCGACATAGGCTTGGATCGGCTCCAGCGCGTTGACCTCCGACGTGGTCAGATAGCCGTCGCTCCGGGTCGAGTAGGCGCGCGAATCGGATAGCTCGACTCCGACTCGCACCGGTCCGGGGCGATATTCGGCAAGCAGCATGGTCCGCAGAACGATGATGTCGTCCTGGTCGGCCAGACCCGGGCGGAACTGGCCGCCGATCGCCTCGTACCGCGCCCGCGCGCTACCCGAGATGTGAAAATCGTCGGGATTCCCAATCGCTTCCTGAAGCGACCATCGCTGTGGGGGAGCCGCCGCCGCCGGGCTCCCCACCGCCAGCATCGCGACCCCGGCGAGGAGGTGCGTGTAGAGTCCCCTGCTCATGTCACCCCCACAACTCGGTCGGTCAGCCGCGCGATCTCGGCCGGATTGTGGCTCACATAGAGGATCGGAGTGGAAAGGGAATCCCGGATGCGCTCGATCACCGTCAACATGTCCTCGGCGCGGGGCGCGTCGAGCGAGGTGAGCGGTTCGTCGAGCAACAGCAGGCGCGGGCCGGAGAGCAGGGCGCGGCCGATGGCGACGCGTCGCGCTTCACCCCCGGACAGCGTGGGCGGTATGCGGTCGAGCAGATGGCTGATGCCGAGCACGTCGAGCAGGGTCGCCTCGTCGATGCCGGCGCTGCCGATGCCGACCCGGCGGGCACCGTAGCGAAGATTGCGCGCGACCGTCATGTGCGGGAAGAGCCTATTGTCCTGAAAGACATAGCCGACGCCCCTCCGATCCGGAGGGAGGTCGATGCCGCGATCCGAATCGAACAGGGTCACCCCGCCCACCGCCACCCGCCCGGCATCGGGGCGAATCAGGCCCGCAATCATGTTGAGCACCGTCGTCTTGCCCGCGCCCGATGCGCCGACCAGCGCGGTCAGTCTGCGGTCGGAACTGAGGTCGAGCGTCAGTTCGCGCCCCGCCCAGCGCTTGCGGACCGATATGTCAAAGAACATGGGCTTGGCCGCCGGGTCTCGTCCGACGCATCAACCCTTCCGACAGCATCAGCGCGCCGATCGACAGCAGCACCGACAGCGCCGCGAGGCGTGCGACTCCGGTCTCGCCACCTGGAAGCTGGAGCCCGCTATAGATGGCGAGTGGCAGGGTGCGCGTCTCGCCCGGGATGTTCGACGCGAAGGTGATTGTCGCACCGAATTCGCCGAGCGACCGCGCAAAGCCCAGCACCGCGCCTGCGACGATACCCGGCAGGCTCAGCGGCAGGGTGATGGTGGCAAAGGCGCGCAGCGGACTCGCGCCCAGCGTGCGGGCGGCGGCCGTGAGTCGCTCGTCCACCGCGTCGATCGACAGGCGCATTGCGCGCACCATCAACGGCAGCGCCATGACCGCTGCCGCCAGTGCCGCTCCGGTCCAGCGAAAGACGAGAACAAGTCCGAATTGCGATTCCAGCCATTGGCCGATGGGGCCGGACCGGCCGAACAGTATCAGCAGCAGCCAGCCGGTGACGACGGGAGGAATGACGAGCGGGAGGTGGATGAGCGCATCGAGCGCCAGCTTGCCGGGAAAGGATCGCCGCGCCAGCAGCCAGGCGAGCGCATAGGACAGCGGCAGGGTCATCGCCATGGCGACAAGGCTGACCTTGAGCGAAAGCAGGATGACGCTCCATTCCGCAGGGCTGAGCCAGGCCGTCATCGCGGGGGTCCGAAACCGAAGCGGTGAAAAATCGCGCGCGCCTCGTCCGAGAGTAGGAACTGCCGGAACCCCTCCGTATCGGGATGCTCGGCGTTGGTCAGCGCGGCGACGGGATAGCGGATCGGCGGGTGGCTGGAGGCGGGGAGGCGGGCGACGACCCTGACCCGGGACGAGGCCCTGGCATCGGTCGCATAGACGATCCCCAGCGGTGCCTCGCCGCGCTCCACCAGGGCAAGGGCGGCGCGCACATTCTCCGCCCGCGCCAGACGCGGAGCAGCCGTCATCCACAGGCCCAGCGACCCCAGCGCCGCCTTGCCATAGCGACCAGCGGGAACCGCGTCTGGATCGGCGATCGCCAGCCTGCCGCCGTCGCCGAGCGCGCGGGCAAAGGCCTGTGCGTCAAGGACGAGGGCGCGGGGTCCGGTCGCGGCGGGGGCGATGAGGACAATGGCGTTGCCGAGCAGCACCGCACGCGTGCCGGGGCGTACCGCCCCCGCCCGCTCGACGATGTCCATCCATTGCTCGTCAGCCGCCACGAACAGGTGCGCGGGCGCGCCGCTCTCGATCTGGCGGGCGAGCGCGGAGGTGGCGGCGAACGATAGCACCGGGCGTGGGTGGCCCTTCGCGGCCCAGACATCCGCCGCCGCTTCCATCGCCTCCTGAACGCTGGACGCGGCCAGCACGGTGGGGCCGGGAGTGGCTGCCCCGGACCCGCCGCAACCGGCAAGCAGCACAAGGCATAGCATGAGCAGGCGGCGGAGCATCGCTCATGCCATATTCCGACGTATATAGCATGTCCACTGCCGTGTTGCGGGAGCGCCGACGGTGCCGCATGACAGGGCGATGGCGCGGATGAAGCTCAAGATTCAAATCCTGTCGGGAGACGACATCTCGATCGGACCCGGCAAGGCGGCCTTGCTCGAAGCGATCGCGCAGACCGGCTCGATCTCGGCGGCCGCGCGCGCGATGGGCATGAGCTATCGGCGTGCATGGCTGCTCGTCGACGCGATGAACCGCTGCTTTCGCGAGCCTTTGGTGGAGACGCAGCCCGGTGGCGGGCGCGGCGCGGGGGCGCGGCTCAGCGAGGCAGGAACGGCGGTGCTGGGTGCCTATCGCGCTGTGGTGGAGGCGGCCGAGGCGGGCGCAGCGACCGCGCCGGGTCTCGAGCGGATCATGGCCGGATTGCGCGAGGTGCCCTCGACGCCGTGACGGCCTCAACCGGCGTCGGAGGCACCCTCCGGCGATGACGCCGCTTCGACTTCCGGGACGGACAGCTCTCCGGCGCTCCACCCGCGCTTCATGATCCGCACCGCCTCTCTCGCGGTGGGTGTGAGGGCGCTGTCGGGCTCATCGAGCTGGTCGATGATCTGCCGCTTCTTATGCGGGTCCCAGAATTGCAGCAGATGGTCGCCCGTCGCGGCAGCGGCTATGTCGCTGCCCATCGCCTCGAAATTGCGCGCGATCTGGTTGGCCATATAGACCAGCCGTTCCAGATTGCTCATCATGCCGTCGGTCATTCGGCGGCCTCCAGCGGCGCGATCCGGCGGCTGAGGCGCGCCTGTTCGGCATAATCCTCCTGCCATTCCGACGGCCCGTTCGACGCGGAGACCTGAACGGCGGTCACCTTGTATTCGGGGCAGT
This sequence comes from uncultured Sphingobium sp., assembly GCA_964532255.1. GTDB lineage: Bacteria > Pseudomonadota > Alphaproteobacteria > Sphingomonadales > Sphingomonadaceae > Sphingobium. The sequence goes on along the minus strand of CAZHGR010000135.1, from coordinate 1,926 downwards.
TGGTGGCCCAGTCCGAATAGTCGGTGGTGATGACGTTCGCCTGCGTGTCGGGATGGTGGAAGGTTGTGTAGACCACGCCGGGCGCAACGCGTTCGGTGATCAGCGCGCGAAGCGTCGTCTCGCCCGCCCGGCTGCGAAGCGCGACCCAGTCGCCATCCCTGATGCCCCGGTTCTCCGCGTCGGAGGGGTGGATTTCCAGCCGGTCCTCCGGGTGCCACGCTGTGTTGGCGGTACGCCGCGTCTGCGCGCCGACATTATACTGGCTGAGGATCCGCCCGGTCGTGAGCAGCAGCGGAAAGCGCGGCCCCGTCTTCTCGTCGGTCGGGACATAGTCGGTGACGACGAACTTGCCCTTGCCCCGGACAAAGCCGGTCATGTGCATCGTCGGCGACCCTTCGGGCGCGGCGTCGTTGACCGGCCATTGCAGCGAACCCGCCGCCTCCAACCGGTCGTAGCTGACGCCCGAGAAGGTGGGGGTGAGCGCGGCGATCTCGTCCATGATCTCCGACGGATGGCCGTAGGTCCATTCGAGGCCCATCGCGTTGGCCACCAGTTGCACGATCTCCCAGTCGGCAAAACCGTTCAGCGGGCTCATCACCCGGCGCACGCGCTGGATGCGGCGCTCGGCGTTGGTGAAGGTGCCGTCCTTTTCGAGGAAGGTCGATCCCGGCAGGAAGACATGCGCATAGTTCGCGGTTTCGTTGAGGAACAGGTCCTGCACCACCACGCATTCCATCGCGGCGAGGCCCGCCGCCACATGATGCGTGTTGGGATCGGACTGGAGGATGTCCTCGCCCTGGATGAAGATGCCCTTGAACAGCCCGTCGGTCGCGGCGTCGAGCATGTTGGGAATGCGAAGCCCCGGCTCGCGGTCGAGCGGCACGCCCCACGCATCCTCGAACAGCTTGCGCGCGGCATCGTCGGAGACATGGCGATAGCCCGAAAATTCGTGCGGAAAGCTTCCCATGTCGCAGGCGCCCTGCACATTGTTCTGGCCGCGTAGAGGGTTCACGCCGACGCCTTCGCGCCCCACATTGCCCGTGGCCATGGCGAGGTTGGCGATCGCCATGACGGTCGAGCTGCCCTGGCTGTGCTCGGTGACGCCCAGACCGTAGTAGATGGCGCCGTTGCCCCCGGTCGCGTACAGCCGCGCCGCGGCGCGGACCTCTTCGGCCGGAACGCCGGTCAGCGGCTCGGTCGCCTCGGGTGAGCGCGCCGGTCCGGAAACGAAAGCCGCCCAGTCCTCGAACTCATCCCATTCGCACCGCTCGCGGATGAAGGCTTCGTCATAGAGCTTTTCGGTAACGATCACATGCGCCATGGCCGTCAGCATCGCGACATTGGTGCCGGGGCGCAGCGGCAGGTGATGCGCCGCCTCGACATGTGGCGACTTGACGAGGTCGATCCGGCGCGGGTCGACGACGATCAGCTTCGCGCCCTGGCGCAAACGCCGCTTCATCCGGCTGGCGAACACTGGATGACCGTCGGTCGGGTTGGCGCCGATGACGAGGATCACGTCGGCCTTCATCACGCTGTCGAAATCCTGCGTGCCCGCCGACGTGCCGAAGGTCGTCTTGAGGCCATAGCCCGTTGGCGAGTGGCAGACGCGTGCGCAGGTATCGACATTGTTGTTGCCGAAGCCCTGCCGGATCAGCTTCTGGACGAGGAAGGTCTCCTCGTTGGTGCAGCGGCTCGACGTGATACCACCGATGCTGGTCCGGCCATATTGCGCCTGGATTCGCCGGAATTCGGACGCGGTGTGCGCGATGGCCTCCTCCCAGCTCACCTCGCGCCAGGGCTGATCCACGCTGTCGCGGATCATGGGGTTGAGGATGCGTTCCTTGTGCTGGGCATAGCCCCAGGCGAAGCGACCCTTGACGCAGCTATGGCCGCGATTGGCCTTGCCGTCCTTCCACGGCACCATGC
>CAZHGR010000134.1:0-5675 GCA_964532255.1 uncultured Sphingobium sp. | reverse complement strand
GTTCGGCGTTCAACGAGAATCTCAACGGCAAGATCCGCGTGTCGGTCGTCGCCACAGGCATCGACGCCGAGGGCGCGCAGGCGGCGCAGGCCAACCAGCCGTTCGACTTCAAGCATATGGCGGGCGGAATGCGCGGCAGTGCGGGTCTTCCCACCGGTCGTCCGGCGTCCGCTCCGGCTGCTCCGGCAGCGGTGGAGGAGGCGGTCGCCCCGGTATCTCAGCCGCAGGAACCCGTCGCTGCCGCAACAGTCGCGCCGGAGATCGACGATCTGGAAAGCCCGACAGTCGAGGAACCCGTCGCGGCCGAGCCCGCGCCGATCCCGACGCAGGCCTTCATCGCCGAGCCGGAGCCCGCGCCGCAAGTCAGCGAACCGAGCCTGCCTCCGCTGTCGCGCAGCGGCAAGCTGTTCAGCGACGATGACGGCGACGATGGCGATGCGCTCGATCTGGGCACGGTCGGCCAGCGGATCGAGCCTGCCCCCGCGCCGAAGCCCGCCCCTGCGTCGGGTGCGCGCGGCGGCAGTTCGGGCGGAACCCTGTTCGAGCGCATGTCGCTGCTGGCGCGCGGCGGTGCCAAGACGCAGAATGACAGCGCTGACGATCAGGACGACAAGGGCGACTTCGACGTGCCCCGCTTCCTCAACCGCCAGAACAATCAGTAACCCCGGTCAGCAAAGACCGACAACGAGGCGGCGGTCGTCGTCCGGCTGCATCGGCCCGGCGCAGGACCGCGCCCCGGCGCTGGCATATCGGCACCATGCCTCTATGGTAGCGTCCGGATACAGCACGGGTTCAGGCGCGCCGGGATAGCGCGGCGGACATGGGCTGGCGGGTGGAACAGGGGTGGTCGCCGCGCGCGGCAGTGGCCCCGATCGCGGCGGAGGCGATGAGGATTAGCGGAGCAAAAGGCGTAAGGCCCGCGCTGGGTGCGGTGCTGTTGCTGACGTCGGCGGCAGCGCTGGCACAGCCCGGTGCCATGATCCAGCGGGTGCCGCCCGCTCAGTCGGTCGAGCGTCTGAATGAGAATCTGACGCGTCTCAGCCGGCAGCCCACCGACACCAACGCGCTGATCGGTGCCGGCATGGCCGCCTATCAGTTGGGCGATGCGCAGGCCGCCAATGGCTTCTTCCTTCGGGCCGACATGGTCAATCCGCGCCTCGCCCAGGCCAAGCTGGGGCTGGCGCTGGTCGCGCTCGAGATGAAGCAGCCCGCCGAGGCCGCGCGCAATTTCGATGCCGCCGCCGAGCTCGGCGAACCGGCGCTGGATTATCTGGCCGAACGCGCGCTCGCCTACGATCTTGCGGGCGAACAGGCCAAGGCGCAGCGCGACTATGCCGCCGCGCTGGCGCGCCTGCCAGGCGATCAGACGATCATCCGCAACTATGCGATTTCACTCGGCATCTCGGGCAAGCTCAACGAGGCCGAGGCGATGCTGCGCCCGCTTCTGTACGGCAGCGACCGGGGGCCGTGGCGCGACCGGGCGATGATCCTGGCGATGAACGGCCATCTGGCCGAGGCGCGCAAGATCGTCCAGTCGGGCCTGCCCAAGGCGCTCGCCGATCAGATCGATCCCTATCTGCAGCGGATCGGCGCGCTGCCCCCCGACCGCCGGGCCATCGCGGTGCATTATGGCCGTTTCCCCGCTGACGGCCTGCGGCTCGACCCGGTGACGTCGCCCCAGCCGGTCCGGACCGCCGCGAACGAGAAGGATCGCAAGTCGCGGTCGCGCAGCCGCACCGAGAGGGACAGGGGCCGGGACAACCGGCGCGAGGCGCAGCCGGTGCAGGTGGCCAGCGCGGCTCAGGTTCCGGCACAGCCGCCTGCTCCGGCACCGCGCCCCGCTGTGCAGCCTGCGGCGGTCCAACCCGCACCCGCCGCCGCCATGATTCAGCCGACGCCCGCTCCGACCAGCCGCGCTGCCGCAGCCACTCCGGTGGCCGCGACGCAAGCACCGGTGAACGGGTCCCCTGCCGCCGCTCCGCCCAGCGCCTCCGCCGCTACCGTGCCGCAGCCTGGTTTCACCACCGCACCGCTGGGATCGCCGGGCACGGCGGCGGCCCCGCAGAACCTTCGTTCGCTCGCGCAGATCATGGCCGACATCAGCGTGCCCGCCGAGGAGAATCAGCCGACCGCCGCGCCCGTGGACCTGACCGCCGTCGCGCGCATGCAGGAGCAGCAGCGCAAGGCCGATCAGGCCGCCGCCGCCAAGGCGAAGCGCGAAGCCGAGGCCAAAGCCCGCGCCAAGGCCGAGGCGGACGCCAAGGCCAAGGCCGAGGCCGAGCGTAAGGCGCTGATCAAGGCCAATCCCTCGCGCAACTGGGTGCAGATCGCCACCGGCCGCGACGTCGGCGCGCTCGCCTTCGACCTTCGCCGCCTTCGCCGTACCTATACCGCGCTCGCCGATGTGAACGGCTGGACGGCGGAATGGGGCGCGACCCGGCGGCTTCTGGTCGGGCCGTTCACCTCGGTGGAGAAGGCTAAGGCCCTGCAGAGCGAATTGCGCAAGGCGGGTGCCGACAGCTTCGTCTGGCAGAGCGAGGCGGGTGATGTCGTCACGGCGCTCTCGCGCAAATGACATCGCTGGCCGGTTACGCCTCGCACCCGGCGCAAAGTCGCGGCCGGCTGCATCCGGAGCCGGGCGGCTCGACGCGCGGCCCGCGCGATGCGTTTCAGCGCGACCGCGACCGGATCATCCATTCGATCAGCTTTCGCCGTCTGCGCCACAAGACGCAGGTGTTCGTCGCACCCGATGGCGACCATTATCGCGTCCGGCTGACTCACAGCCTCGAGGTGGCGCAGATCGGGCGCACCATCGCGCGAATCCTGGGCCTGAACGAGGATCTGACCGAAGCCCTGTGCCTGGCCCACGATATCGGCCACCCCCCCTTCGGCCATGCGGGAGAGGATGCGCTGAGCGCCGGGCTGGCGGACGAGGGCGGCTTCGACCACAATGCCCATACGCTGCGGACACTCATGAAGATCGAGCGGCCCTATCCGCTGCATGACGGGCTGAACCTCAGTTGGGAAACGCTCGAGGGGCTGGCGAAGCATAATGGGCCGATCGCGGCACCCAATTGGGCGATGCGCGAACTGGACGCCGCCTTTCCCTTGCGGCTCGACAGCTGGCCGTCGCTGGAGGCGCAGGTCGCGGCGATCTCCGACGACATCGCCTATGACAATCACGATATCGACGACGGCATCCGCGCGGGCCTGTTGACGCTGGAGCAGTTGCTCGAGGTGCCGATGGTCCGCGACGGCTGGGACCGCGTCCGCGCCCGCTTTCCGGATGTGCCCGAACAGCGGCTGGTGCCGGAACTGATCCGCGACCAGATCGGCCTGATGGTCAACAATGTCGTCGCGACCACGCGCACCGCCATCGCGCGCGAAAGGATTGGCGATGCAAAGGATGTCCGCGCCGCCGGACGTCCGCTCGCGACATTCGACGAGGAACTGGGAACGCGCGAACGGACGCTGAAGCGCTTCATGTATGCCAATCTCTATCATCATCCGCAGCAGCTTGCCGCCGCAGACGAGGCGCGGCGGGTGGTGGGGGACCTCATCGCGGCGTTCCGCGACGACCCGTCGCTGATGAGCAGCGGGTTCCACGCCGACTGCCCGCAGGCCGAACCGGACCGGAGCCGCCACATCGCCGATTTCATCGCTGGCATGACCGACCGCTATGCGCTCCGCATGCATGAGCGGATTTTCGGCGTGCGGGTCATGCTCCCGGAAATGGTGTAGGGCGGGGACGTGCGTTCGCCAGCCGGTCGAGGTCGGCGGGCGTGTCGACATCGGCCAGAGCGCCTGGCGGGGCCTCGACAAGCACGGCCTCCTTCGCGAGCGCCCGCGCGCCGTGATCGCCGGTCAGTGCGGCGAGGGTACCGAAATGCGACGATCCGATCAGCGCGGGCGGCGATGTCCGCCCGCACTCGCTCGAAAAAACGATCGACCGCCGGTCGCCTGATGCGGCAAACAGCGCTTCGAGATGCGAACCGCTGATGCACGGCATGTCGGCCAGCATGATCAACACCCCCGCGCACTCGCCCCGCTGCGCTTCGGCCATGCCGAGGCCGATGGAGTGGGATAATCCGCGCGCCGGTTGCTCATTCGCGACGATGTCGAACCCGTGCGCGGCGAAGGGAAAGCGCGATCCGGAAACGACCGCCAGCCGCCGCGCGAAGGGCAGCGAAGCCGCCGCCCGGATCGCATGGAGCGCCAGCGGCTCCCCGTCCAGCGGTGCGCACAGCTTGTCCCCTGCACCGAAGCGGAGCGATCGCCCCGCCGCGAGCAGGATCAGGCAGGTGGCTTGGGGCAGGAGCATCGCGATGCTGTACGATCTGACCCGTGCAAATGCGAGAGCCGCTCAACCGCCCGTCGCAACGGCGATGGAGAGGCAGCCGTCAGCCGATGTGCGCGTCGTTCAGGTCGACGACGATCCGGCATCCCCTGTCGACCGGATCGCGCGTGACCATGCCGTTCTTCTGTCCGGCGAGCAGGCTGACGAGCCGCGATCCCATGCCGGGGGTCGCATCGGCGGGATAGCCCGCGCCATCGTCGGCGACGACCACGCGCAGCCGCCCGCTCCGGCGCGAGACGCTGATTGTCACCGTGCCCGCCGATCCGTCGGGAAAGGCATATTTCAGGCTGTTGATGACCAGTTCGTTGATGATGAGGCCCAGGGTGACGGCGAGCGCCATCGGCACGGCCACCGGTTCGCACGCCACGTCGATGGTGACCGGCCGTAGTCCCGTGACAAGCCCGTCAAACCCTCGGCACAGTGTCTCGACATAGGGTTTCAGCTCGACCTGGCCGGTGTCGCCCGTCATGCGAAGCTGGCTCTGTGCCGCCGCGACGACGGAAACCCGGCTGTTGGCGGCGGCGAGCGCATTGCGCGTCTCCTCGCTCGTCGCGGCCCGCTGCTGCATGTGGATCGCGGCGCTGATCGTCGCGAGATCATTTTTGGTGCGATGGACGAGTTCGTCGAACAGCAGCGACTTTTCCCGGTCGGCTGCGCGGACCTTCGCCAGCGCGCGGGTCAGCGCGCCGGTCAGCTCGACGATCAGCAGCCCCACCAGCCCGAACAGCGCGATCCCGACGATACGGTCGGGCGAGAGCGATTGCGTGCCCAATATCTCCAGGTGGAGCGCCGCAACGCTGGCCATGCTGAGCGCCACCGCGAGATAGGCGGGGCCGCGCCCGAAGAACAGCATGCACAGCAGCATCTCCGGGAAGAACAGCAGAAACGGAAACGGACGCAGCGACGGGTCGACGGCGTAGCGGATCAGCGCCGTCATCAGGATCAGTGCCGATGCGGCACCGTAGCGCAGCAGCGCCGATGGCGGCGTCTCCGGCAGAATCCGCAGCAGCAGGCTTTCCATGCCTTCCCCCACACATCCGCATGCCGGACGCGGGCGGGACATTGGGCGATTTGCGAAGACCTGAAAAGCGAAATTGAAGCTTGAGAGCCAGTTAACCGCTACAGGCGGGCAAATGAACGGGTTCGGGTTCCCATCTCGTCAATAGATTGGGAGGCCGGGTCGATGTGCATACGCCGCACAACAAAAGCCCCGGCGCCGCTGTGCGGGCCGGGGCGGTATTGCAGCGGTCGCGACCGAATCAGAGCTTTTCGGTCAATTCCGGCACGATTTTGAAGAGGTCACCGACGAGGCCGAGGT
>CAZHGR010000133.1:0-5762 GCA_964532255.1 uncultured Sphingobium sp. | reverse complement strand
TCGGCAAAGCTGTGGCAGGCGGGCGCCGGGATGCTGGGCAAGCTCAACCTCGACCAGTTTGCAATGGGCTCATCGAATGAGACAAGCTATTTCGGCAATGTGATCTCGCCGTGGCGGCGGGGCGGCGGCGATAATGCCGCTCTCGCTCCCGGAGGCTCCTCGGGCGGCAGCGCGGCGGCGATTTCCGCGCGGCTGTGCCCGGCAGCGACCGGCACCGACACCGGCGGCTCGATCCGCCAGCCCGCCGCTTTTACCGGCATCTCGGGCATCAAGCCGACCTATGGCCGCTGCTCGCGCTGGGGGATCGTCGCCTTCGCGTCGTCGCTCGACCAGGCAGGGCCGATGGCGCGCACGGTGCGCGACAATGCGATCCTGCTGGAGGCCATGGCCGGCTTCGACCCGAAGGATTCCACCTCGCTCGACCTGCCCGTGCCGCAGTGGGAGGCGGGGCTTTCAAGCGACCTCACCGGCAAGCGCATCGGCATCCCCAGGGAATATCGCGTCGACGGCATGCCCGCAGAGATCGATGCGCTGTGGAGCCAGGGCATCGCGTGGCTGAAGGATGCGGGGGCCGAGATCGTCGACGTCTCGCTGCCCCACACCGACTATGCGCTGCCGACCTATTACATCATCGCTCCGGCCGAGGCGTCGTCGAACCTCGCGCGTTATGACGGCGTCCGCTACGGCCAACGCGAACTGCCCGACGGCGCCGGACTTCAGGACATGTACGCCGCGACCCGCGCCAAGGGCTTCGGTCCGGAGGTCAAGCGGCGGATCATGATCGGCACCTATGTGCTGTCGGCGGGCTATTACGACGCCTATTACACGCAGGCGCAGAAGGTCCGCGCGCTGATCGCCCGCGACTTCGAGCAGGCCTGGGCCTCGTGCGACCTGCTGCTGGCACCGACCGCGCCGTCGGCGGCCTTTGCGTTGGGCGAAAAGCAGGCCGACCCGCTCGCCATGTATCTCAACGACGTGTTCACGGTTCCCGCCTCGCTCGCGGGATTGCCAGCGATGTCGGTGCCAGCGGGGCTGGACAGCGCGGGCCTGCCGCTCGGCCTCCAGATCATCGGCCCGGCTCTGGGCGAGCAGGCGGTGCTGAATGCCGGCCTCGCCATCGAGGAGCGCGCGGGCTTTGGCGCGCGGCCGGAGAGATGGTGGTGAGCATGAGTAGCAATGTTGAACCAGACGAAGTAGACAATGACGAACTCAGCGCTTTTGTGACATCGACATTAAAAGCAATAGCTTACGGGATTGTGGACGCGCAACAGGCGACCAATCAGCAAAGAGAAACTGGCTACGCGGGTTTCGCTATGCCCAAAAGCATCAGTTTTGACGTCGCAGTTTCCGCCAAGCGCACAGGCGATGCCAAGGCTGGATTTAAGGTTGAAGTTTTCTCGATCGGAGCGAATGCGGCAGGTGGGCGCTCCACAGAGAGTCATACCACCAGTAGAATTAGCTTTGATGTGCCGTGGGGTTACCATCAAACTGGCCCCATCAACATCAAAAGAGGCCATAAGGTCAGTCATGACTGAATCAACTTACCGTATCCAGGGCGCAACCGGCGATTGGGAGGTCGTGATCGGCCTCGAGGTCCATGCGCAGGTCACGTCGAAAGCCAAGCTGTTTTCGGGTGCCGCGACCGCGTTCGGCGCGGAGCCGAACAGCCAGGTGAGCCTCGTCGACGCGGCGATGCCCGGCATGCTGCCCGTTCCCAACCGCGAGTGCATCCGCCAGGCGGTGCGCACCGGCATGGCAATCAATGCGCAGATCAACAGATGGTCGCGATTCGACCGCAAGAATTATTTCTACGCCGATCTGCCGCAGGGCTATCAGATCAGCCAGCTCTATCACCCGCTTGTGGGCGAGGGCGCGATCGAGCTGGACGCCGACGAGAAGGCGGGCATCGCTGAGCCCAAGACCATCGGCATCGAGCGAATCCATGTCGAGCAGGATGCGGGCAAGCTGATGCACGACCAGCATCCGACCCGATCCTATGTCGATCTCAACCGGTCGGGCGTGGCGCTGATGGAGATCGTCAGCCGCCCCGACATGCGGTCACCTGCGGAGGCGGGGGCGTATCTCTCCAAGCTGCGGTCGATCCTGCGCTATGTCGGGTCATGCGACGGAAACATGGATCAGGGGTCGATGCGCGCCGACGTCAATGTCAGCGTGCGGAGGCCCGGTGAGCCGTTCGGCACCCGGACCGAAACCAAGAACGTCAACTCGGTCCGTTTCGTCATGGCCGCGATCGAGCATGAGGCGCAGCGGCAGGTCGACGTGCTGGAGGCCGGCGGGACAATCGTTCAAGAAACGCGCCTGTTCGACCCCGATCGCGGCGAGACCCGCTCGATGCGGTCGAAAGAGGACGCGCACGACTATCGCTACTTCCCCGATCCCGACCTGCTGCCGCTCGAGCTGGAGGACGCGTTCCTCGAGGAATGCCGCCGGTCGCTCCCCGAACTGCCCGATGCCAAGCGGCGCCGGTACGAGGAGGCGCTGGGCCTGTCCGCCTATAACGCGGCGGTGCTGACAGCGGAGGCGGAGACGGCACGCTGGTTCGAGGCGCTGCTGGCCGAGGCCGCGCGAATCCAGAAGAAGAGCGAGGGCGAGGTCGCCAAGGCGTCGGCTAACTGGCTGCTTTCGGAGCTGTTCGGCGCGTTGAACCGGCTCGGCCGAACGCTGGAGGACTCACCCGTCACGCCCGAACAGGGCGCGGAACTGCTCGCGCTGGTCGCCGATGGCACCATTTCGGGTACGATTTCCAAGCAGGTCTTCGAGATCATGCTGGACGAAGGCGGTCGCCCGGCGGATATCGTCGAGGCGCGGGGGCTCAAGCAGACGTCCGACAGCGGCGCGATCGACGCGGCAGTGGCCAAGGTTCTGGCCGACAATGCCGACAAGGTCGCGCAGTACAAGGGCGGCAAGGAAGCGCTGTTCGGCTTCTTCGTGGGGCAGACGATGAAGGCGATGCAGGGCAAGGCCAACCCGCAGGTGGTGAACGAGGCGTTGAAGAAGGCGCTGGGGTAGGGGGCAGGATCGGGTGATGCGACGCTTGGCCATCGTTGCCTGCTGCGCCAGCCTGATCGCGACTCCGTCCCACGCGGGCCGCTACTATTTCCATAAGGCCGACGTGGATCGCGCGACCTATCAGGCGGACCAGGAAGAGTGTGAGCGCCTGGCCGGAGGCGTTCGGAAAAAGCCTCGGGAAAGCGCACCTTACGTGCCGCCAAACCCCAATCTGACGGTGGCGCAGAATGCGGCTGCGGCCGGCATTACCGCTTTTTTCATGGGCATGTTGGGATCGGCCGCGAAGCGGAGGACGATCAATGCCATCGAGCGCACCTGCATGGCGGACAAGGGCTATGCCCGGTACGAGGTCGATGAGTCCTTGGCGGAGGGGCTCGAACGGGTCGAAGACCCGGAGGAAAGGCTGAACCGCTATTTTGCGCTCGCCTCCGCGGCACAACCTTCAGGACGGAAGCTTGTTGAATGAAATGGATAGGATTTTGCTTCGCGTTCGCATTGTCCACCCTGTCGTTCCCGGCATCCGGGAAGCCGATCAAGCCCGAGGCGGCGTATCTGCTAGTTGACGTACAGTCGCTTGACGATGCCCTGATGCAGGGCACAAGCGAGCCCGGGGTGATCACTCTGGGCCGTTATGACCCCAAAAATGGCGACATACGGGGAGGGGACTCTTCCCCGGAAACGGCCTTGCCCCGCAGGATGTCGCCCCACCTCGTCATTGGCGGCAAACCCACGGCGAAAGCAGGAAAATCTCGTCAGTATCTGATCGAGGTCGAGCCCGACACATGGGTCGTCGAGGGTGCGAACGGCACTGCGTTCTCGCTCGGTAGCTACGAGTTCGTCGTTCAACCAGGGCAGGTCCTCGACCTAGGCGTGTTCAAACCGCAGATGGACTGGGCTGAAGGCGAAAAAGCCAAGTCACAGGGCGATGCTCTTCTCGGCGCGATCCTTTTTGCCAGGGTACAACCGAAAAATCTTCGCCCGGTCAAACTGCTGTGGCGTGCTCGCGCCACCGAGGATTTTGGATTTCCTCCAGAACTGGCCAGTCGCAAGGTCGATCAGGTATCCTTCCAGAAAGGGGCAAAGTTCGGCAACTATCTGGGCGGACTGGTCAACCGCATTGGTGGGCGCGCTGAACGTTTCCAGCAGATCAGCGCAGAAATCGCAGCGGACACAGGCACCACCGGAGAACCAAACAGCGGCACGCCTTCATTGCCTGAATAGCGGGAGGCGTTGCTCGGCGAGGCCAGAGCGAGCCAGTGCACGAGGTGTTGAAAAAGGCGGTCGGGTAGGCGCGGCTCCGTCGGAGCGCGCCTGCCCCACTGGCTCGTACTACTTCGAATCAGCGAACTTTATCGCGGTTCCGGTGGCCGTGCTCGAGCCCCAGCTGAAGGCGGTTACGTGAGCATCACCGTATTGCGCTTTGATCACGGCGTCTGCTCCGAGCTTTTGGCCACGCTCCCAAAGCTCGTCATAGATTTTCTTCTGGCTGGGATCCTTGCTGAAGATCGTCGCTTTGCGAACCTTGGCTTTCACCTCTCCCAGCACCTGGTAGGGCCGGTCGGTGATATCGAACGGGAAAACAGGTACGCCGACGTCGGGATTGGTCGAATAGTCGAGTCTGGAAGCGACCGGGGTTGGTTCCGCCTGATCTGCTGGCGGCGTTACGTGATGCTCGCCAGCCGACATTTGCTCGGCACCCGTGGCTGCTTCAGTCTGCGATTGGGCAGTAGCTGCGTGCAGTGAGGTGGCAGCGAGCATTGCGGCAATCAGGTTCTTCATTCGGTATCCCCCCTTTGGCGGCTGTCATGCCGGAATGCCGAGGTATATAAGACCGGCAGGGCGGTTGAAAGCACAAGTAGGGGGAAAATGGATGCGACTTCATTGGGCGGTTCGTGCGGCGATTTGCCTTTCAATGGCTGCCGGGAGCATTGTCTCGCCGCTTGCGTTCAGCGCGGCTGCGGCAAGCTCCGCCGAACTGCCGGAGGCATCGCTGATCTTGCCCGGCGGCAGCAAAATCGCACTCATGGTTCTGACTGAGGTGAGCAGCCAAAGGGCGCGGCCGGGCGATGTGGTAAAGCTCCGCGTCGCCGAACCCGTGAGTGTCGATGGCGTCACTGTCGTGCCACCGGGAACTCCCGTTTTTGGGACAGTGATGTCGTCGACCAAGAGCGGAGCGGCTCTTCAACGAGGCCAGGTCGCAGTCGATATCTCCAGTCTGGTGCTGCCATCGGGCACAGTGAAACTCACGGGCAATTTCCACCGGACAGGCACGGGTGGCAAGAACGACGATCTGGTCAAGACAGTGTTGGCCCCGATGTATGTCCTCTTCTCGCCCGGCAACTCAGGCAAGCTCAAGGCCGGGGAGGTCTTGACCGTCACGACCGAAGGCGATCATCACATCCTGCGGCCCGCCATCTTGCTTCAATTTCCCGGAAACGGCGGCAGTTCATCCGGTCCCCTGTCCGGCTCGTCCACATCGGGCGCGTCGGGGACCACCTCGGGCGGCTCGCGATAGGGCGTCTCGTCGGGCGGGTCGATCGGGGGCGTTTCGGGCGGCGATTGCGGCTGGATCGTGTCGGGTGGCGGGATTTCGGGCTGGGTGGCCATCGGCGTGCTCCTTTCCCCCCTCAACCGGCCGTGCGCGCGGCTTGTTCCATGGCGATCCGCATGGAAATAGAGCGGGATTGCCCTTTGCCGACCCTTGCTATAGTACGCGCCGACCGGCGACCGAT
>CAZHGR010000132.1:0-5861 GCA_964532255.1 uncultured Sphingobium sp. | reverse complement strand
CATCAGGCCGAACGGCAGGAACGCGATCTTGTCCATCGCCTGCCGCAGCAGCAGGCCGGTGTCCTTGTCGGCGCTCGGCACCCTGGCGGGGTCGAGCAAGCCGATCTGCACCAGATATTGCGGCGTGATCGACAGCGCGACGAAATCGCCGATCGCCTCATGGAAGCCATCATTGGCACCATTGAGATGGAGCGGGTCCTGATCCTTGTACGCCCGCTGATAGTAATTGTGGCCCAGCTCGTGGTGGATCGTCACGAAGTCGTCGCTGTTGACCTTCGTGCACATCTTGATGCGGATGTCGTCCTTGTTGTCGATGTCCCAGGCCGAGGCGTGGCACACCACCTCGCGGTCGGCGGGCTTCACGAACATCGACCGGGTCCAGAAGGTTTCCGGCAAGGGTGCGAGGCCGAGCGAGGAATAGAAGCCCTCGCCCGCCTTCACCATCTTGAGCGGGTCATAGCCCTTGGCCTCGAGAAGGTCGCCGATGTCGAAGCCCAGGTCACCCGATCCGGCGGGCGCGACAATGGGATAAATATTCCCCCACTCCTGCGCCCACATATTGCCGAGGAGGTCGGCGCGAATCGGCCCCGTCGGGGGCTGCACCGCCTCGCCATGCTTCTCGTTGAGCTTGGTGCGGGTATAGCAATGCAGCGAGTCGTAGAGCGGCTTGACCTCCGCCCATATCTTGTCGGTCAGCGCCGCGAATTGCTCGGGCGGCATGTCATAGCCCGAGCGCCACATCGCACCGGTGTCGGCAAAGCCCAGCTCGCGCGCGCCTTCATTGGCGATCTCGACCAGCCGGGCGTAATCGGCCTTCATCGGCGCGCCGACCGTGTCGTGCCAGCTCGTCCACATTTCCTGATATTCGGCGGGGGTGTGGGGCTTGCCCATCTCCGCCTCGATATCGCTACCGTTCAGCAGCTTGCCGCCCAGCGTACCCTTGCCCTTGCCGTAATCGGATTGCAGCTTGGTCGCGATCCGGTTCAGCTCCGTCGCCGCGCCCGGCGTGGTGGGTGCCGGCAGCACGATGCCGGTGCGCAGGATCGTCAGCTTTCGTGCAAGTTCGGGCGAAAGGCCCGGCGCATCCTGATATTTCGCCGCCTCCACCGCGAAGCGCACGGCCATCTCCGTGCCCTTGGCGCCGAACAGCGCGGCCAGCGCGTCGGTGTCCTCGGTCAGATAGGTGGCATTGACCCACGCCGCGCGCGCATTGTCGATGGAGAAGTCGAACATCTCCTTCTCCGCCGCCGCGACGAACGCGGCCGCGTCCGCAGCGGTTGGGGCGGCGGTCGTGCTCGCGGGTGCTGTGGGCTCTGCGGCATGAGCGCTCCCCGTCGCGAGTATGATGCTCAGCGCGCTGGTCATGATCGCCGAGGCGAGGGTGCGTTTGATCGGGCGGTTCATCGGGCGGGCTCCTCCGGAAACGATTGTCATGCCATCAGCCTGTGCAGCAGGCGGCGGCCCGTCAAGAACGCAGGAACGCGACGATGGCTTCCCCGAGTTCGGCCTTTGTGACGCAGCTCATGTGCGTGCCGGGAATCGTTGCGAGGGTACCTTGCGGAAGCGCCTCGGCCAACGCGTCGGCAGAGCCGTTGTCCTCATCCTCGGTGCCGATCAGGACCAGCGTCGGCATCGGGATGTCCCTGAGCCGTTCGGGCGCGAGATCGTCGAAGCTGCTCACGACATGCGCGACCACGGCCGGCGGTATGCCGGTGGTGCGCATGAAGGAGACGGCCATGAAGGCCGGATCGTCGCGCTTGACACTCCCGGCGCGCGCGGCAGCGTCGAGGAAGAAGTCGCGCCGTCTTGCCCAGCCGGTCAGGCCCTGAAGCCCCATCCCCGACAGGACCAGCCGACGCGGCCGCGCGCCGTCGATGACCAGCTTGGCGGCGGTGCGGGCACCCAGCGAGAAACCGCAAAGATCATAATCGCTGAGGCCCATCGCCTCGATCAGCGCCGTGACATCGCTCGCCAATATGCCGGGCGGATAGGCCGCTGCGTCGGTCGGCGCGTCGCTTTGCCCATGTCCGCGAAGATCAGGCATGATGCAGCGGAACCCCGCCTGGGCCAGCCGGTCCGCCGTGCCGAAGCGGATCCAGTTGGTCTCGGCGTTGGACATGAGCCCGTGCAGCAGCAGAACGGGGCATCCATCCGCCGGCCCGGTAGAGTGCACCGCCAGCGTTACCCCGTCCGGCATAGCAACCCGCGCCATTTCGATTTCGCTCATACCGCCGGTCCTCGTTCGATCATTCTGTCAGAGCGATGAGGGGGTACCGCACCATGTAAGGCAATGACAAGCTATGCTGGTTCATATTAAGTAGTTGGCAATAATAAGTGTGCTTATTATATGGCGGCTATGGAAGAGAATCTGGGCTTCATCGTGACGGACGTGGCGCGGCTCATGCGCAAGCGGTTCGACATGCACGCGCGGGCATTGGGGATCACCGGGCCGCAATGGCGTGTGTTGCTGCTTATCGAGCGGCAGCCCGGCCTGAAGCAGGGCGGCATCGCCGAGATCCTGGATGTGGAACCGATCACCACCTGTCGTATGGTGGACCGGCTGGAGCAGGCCGGACTTGTCGAGCGGCGCCGCGATCCTGACGACCGAAGAGCCTGGCAACTGTACCTGACCGATTCGGCGACACCATTGATCGACTCGCTTCACGGCTATGGCACCCTGGTGGCCGAGCAGGCATTAGGCCAACTGACCGACAGCGAAAAGGACGTGCTCATGCGGCTGCTCAGGCGTGTCAGGGACAATCTGGGAGAGGACGCGGGACTGCAACAACGGAGTGTCAGCCATGGCTGAAGCCGATCCCACATTCGACCGTCCTGCTGCGCTCGGGAACGAGCCTGTCGCGGCTCCACCCGAACAGGCAAAGTCGCCCTGGCGCAAGCGCGCGCTCATGATGTCTGTACCGCTGCTGGTCCTGGCGGCAGGAGGCTATGCCTATGCGACAAGCGGGCGCGGTGTCAGCACCGACAATGCCTATGTGAAGCAGGACATCGTCTCAGTCAGCAGCGACGTTGCAGGACGGATCGTCGAAGTTCGCGTGCGCGAGAACCAGATCGTCAAGCAGGGTGACGTGCTGTTCGTCGTCGACCCCGAACCCTATCGCGTCGCCTTGCAGGAAGCCGATGCCACTCTCGCCGCAGCGCAGGTCGAGTTGGAAACACTCCGCACCGACTATTCAGCCACCGGCGTCGATATCGCGGGCGCGCAGGAAGATGTCCGGTTCGCCGAGCAGGACCTCGGCCGCCAGCGGCAACTGATGGCAAACGGCTTCACGACGCGCGCCAGGCTCGATCAGTCGGAGCATGCGCTTGCGCAGGCACGCGAGGCGCTGGCCGACGCGCGCGCCGAAGCCGCCAAGGCGCGCAGCGCGCTGGCGACGGGTGATCAGGTGCCCGGCGTCAATCCCGCCATTGCGTCCGCGCGCGCGCAGCGGGCGCGCGCCGCCCTCAACCTTGAGCGGACGGTTGTTCGCGCGCCGGTTGGCGGGCGAGTCAGCCAGTCGAGCCGGTTGCAGGTCGGTCAGATGATGATCACCGGCCTGCCCGCCGTCAGCATCGTCGCCAGCGACCGGACCTGGGTGGAAGCGAACTTCAAGGAAACGGACCTCGAACGCATGCGCCCCGGCCAACCCGCGACGGTGGAGCTGGACGCCTACCCGGATGTCGAACTCGACGCGCATGTCGAAAGCATCGGGGCAGGCACCGGTTCGCAATTCTCGGTACTGCCCGCGCAGAATGCCACCGGCAACTGGGTCAAGGTGACCCAGCGCGTGCCGGTCCGCATCGCGATCGACCAGCGCTCGACGCGCCCCTTGATCGCGGGGCTGAGCGCAGACGTCCGGGTTCGATTCGATGGCGACCAGCGCTAGCGCGGCACAGCGCCGTGACGAACCCGAGGTTGCGGTCCGATCGAAGGGGCTGCTGACCGCCGCGGTGATGTTCGCGATGGTCATGCAAATACTCGACACGACGATCGCGAACGTCGCGCTACCGCATATGCAGGCGTCGCTGGGCGCGACTCAGGAAAGCGTGACCTGGGTCCTGACAAGCTACATCCTTGCCTCAGCCGTGGCGATTCCGGCAACGGGCTGGCTCGCCGACCGGCTCGGCGCGCGCAATCTGCTGCTGCTGTCGGTCTTCTTCTTCGTTATCGCCTCGGCCCTGTGCGGTATTGCACCGTCACTGGGCGCCATGGTGCTGTTCCGCACGCTGCAGGGCATCGCCGGAGCTTTCATCGGGCCGCTGGTGCAGACGGTAATGCTCGACATCAACCGTCCTTCGGAACATGCACGAGCGATGTCGGTCTACGGCATGGGCATCATGATCGGCCCGATCCTCGGCCCGGTGCTCGGCGGCCTGCTCACCGAGCAGTTCGATTGGCGCTGGGTGTTCTTCGTCAACGTGCCCATCGGTGCTGCCTGCCTGTTTGCGCTCTGGCTCCTCCTGCCGCGCATGCCGACGAAAAAGCGGCGATTCGATCTCACCGGATGGATGCTGATCGCGGCGGCGCTTGCGGCGTTTCAGCTCATGCTCGACCGGGGTCAGACCGTCGACTGGTTCGAGTCCGCCGAGACCTGGATCTATACCGGCATCATGCTGTCCGGCGCATGGATGTTCTGCGTTCACCTGGCCACGAAAAAGGAGCCGCTGTTTCCGATCGAGATGCTGCGTGACCGCAATCTGATGACGGGCACCCTGTTCATGGTCATCGTCGGCGCTACCGCGCTCTCAGGAATGACCCTGATGCCGCCGATGCTTCAGGGGATTTACGGATACCCGGTCATAGAGACCGGCCTGCTTCTCGCCGCCCGCGGTGTGGGTGTGCTGATCACCATGTTTATCGCAGGACGCGTGACCCGCTTCGTCGACACGCGCCTGCTGGTCGGAACGGGCATGGGCATCACAGCTTTCTCTCTCTGGATGATGAGCGGCTGGACAGTGGTCATGGACTGGCGTCCGTTCGTGCTCAGCGGCTTCGTCCAGGGACTTGGACTCGGCTTCGTCTTCGTGCCGCTGAACGTGATCAGCTTCGCGACGCTTCCGCCGCAGTACCGCACCGACGCCGCCGGGTTGTTCAATCTGGCGCGCAACATCGGTTCGTCGGTCGGCATCTCGGCGGTGACGGTGCTTCTGGCGCGGAATATCCAAATCAACCATGCCGAACTCGGCGAACGGCTGACATCCTACAATCTGCCGGTCGATCCGGACCAGTTGAGCGCCTATGGCGTCGTAGGCGAGAGCGCGCTGGCAGCCGCCAACACCATCGTCAACCGCGAGGCGGCGATGATGGCCTATATCAACGATTTCTGGATCATGATGCTCGTCGTGCTGGCAACGATCCCGTTACTCGCCCTGCTGCGCAAACCTGCGCCGCGTGCAGCCGACGAACCGCTGCCCCCCGTGGTGGAGTGACCACCGGGGGGCAACGAAATCGCGTCAGCCCTTTCTGAGGTGACGACGCCCCAGCAGTTCGGCGATCTGAACCGCGTTGAGCGCGGCACCCTTGCGCAGATTGTCCGACACGCACCACAGGACCAGACCGTTGTCCACGGTCGGGTCCTCGCGCACGCGGCTCACATAGGTCGCATATTCGCCGACGCATTCGACCGGCGTCACATATCCGCCGTCCTCGCGCTTGTCGACGAGCATGATGCCGGGTGCCTCGCGAAGCAGATTCTGCGCTTCCACGGCGCTGATCTCGTTCTCGAACTCAAGGTTGATCGCCTCGGAATGGCCGACGAACACGGGCACGCGCACGCAGGTCGCGGTCACCTTGATCTTGGGGTCGAGGATCTTCTTGGTCTCGACGACCATCTTCCACTCTTCCTTGGTGTAGCCGTCGTCGA
>CAZHGR010000131.1:0-6149 GCA_964532255.1 uncultured Sphingobium sp. | reverse complement strand
GATCCGCCATCACCTCGATCGGCAAGCAGCCCACGAAATAGGGCGTGTCCTTCTCCCCCTCGCGGAACTCGGTCTTTTCCCCGGCGATCAGCCCGGCGACAAACGCCTCATATTGCTCGCGGTTCATGGGGCAGTTGATATAGTCGCGGCCATCGCCGTCCGGCCCGGCCTTGTCCCAGCGGCTCGCCTTCCAGCAGACGTCCATGTCGATGCTGTCGACATGAATGATCGGCGCGATCGCATCGAAAAAGGCGAGCGCGTCGCGCCCGGTCGTCCCGGCAACGTCCTGAGCCAAAGCGGGCGCGGTGAGCGGCCCCGTGGCGACGATCGCCGGGCCGTCGGGCAGCCGATCCACCCGCTCGCGCACAAGCCGGATCCGCGGATGATCGACGATGCGGCGCGTGACACCCGCGGCAAACTGGTCGCGATCCACCGCCAGCGCGGAACCGGCGGGCACCTTGGCCTTGTCGGCCTCGGCAAGGATCAGCGAGCCGAGCCGCCGCATTTCCTGGTGGAGCAGCCCCACGGCGTTGTTGTCGGGATCGTCCGAGCGAAAGCTGTTCGAGCAGACCATTTCGGCGAGCGCGTCGCCCTGATGCGCAGCCGTCATGTCGCCACCGCCGCGCATTTCGGACAGGCGCACGGTCCAGCCCGCCTCTGCGAGCTGCCAGGCCGCTTCGCTGCCGGCGAGACCGCCACCGATGACGTGGATATCCTCCGCCATGGTCAGAACCCCTGCGGAAAGGCGTGGCGCCCGTCCGCCCCGATGCGAAGCTGGCTGTGCCCGGCGACCGCCGTAAAGGGGATCGGCGCATAGACATGCGGGAACAGCGCGCCGCCGCGCGACGGCTCCCAGCGGAGTGCGGGCGCGACGGCGCTCAGATCGACCATCGCCAACACCAGCGGATCGACCGAGGCGAAATATTTGGCAGCGGTCGCAGCGGTCTGCTCGGCGGTCGAAAGATGGATGAAACCGTCGCGAAGGTCGTCGGGTGATCCGGCGAACATCCCTTCGGCTTTCCATTGCCGCCAGGCGGGTTCGTCGAGAAGCTTGTAAGCAAACAGATCCTGCATGACGGCGGCTCTATCGCAGCCGGGGCCGCGGGTCCACCTGCGGAAGGGGCTTGCGTCGGCCAGCGTGGCTCGCAAGAGGAGGCGCATGACATCCGCCGATCCGCTCAGCACCGACCGCCTCGACCGCGTCCATGCCTATGTCACACGGCTGGTCGAGGGCGGTGAGTTGCCGCACGCGCAGATCGTGATCGAGCGCGCGGGCATAGTCGAACTCGACCTGTGTATGGGAGCGGCGCGCGCGGACGGACGGTCACTGAAGCAGGACGCGATCTATCGGATCGCCTCGATGACCAAGGCGGTGACCGCCGTCGCGGCGATGATGCTGGTGGAGGAGGGGAAGCTTGATCTGGCCGACCCCATTGCCCGCCATCTGCCCGAAATTGCCGATCTCGCGGTCTATGCGGGCGGCGAGTCCCCGCCCTACGCCACCGTCGCCGCCGCGCGCCAGCCGACAGTGCTCGACCTGCTTCGCCATACCGCGGGCTTCAGCTACGCGCTCCAGGCACGTTCGCCGCTCGACGCCGCCTATTGGGACGCGGGTCTCTACAATTTTAAAGCGCCGCCCGGCCGGGAGGCGATGATCGCCGCCCTGGCGGACCTCCCGCTGGCGATCCATCCGGGGGAGAGTTTTCTCTACTCGGTCGCGACCGACGTCCTTGGCCTCGTCATAGAGCGGATTGAGGATCAGCCTCTGGGCGATGTCTTGCGTCGGCGAGTCCTCGCGCCGCTCGGGATGGACGATACCGGCTTTGTCGTCGCTGCACAGGCCTGCCACCGCCTGACCGATGCATGGGCGGATTCGGTCAAGCACGGCCGCTTCGTCTATGATGCCGCCGACAACAGCCTGTGGTCGATGCAACCGCCGATCGAAGCTGGGGGCGCAGGTCTTGCCAGCACGGCGGCGGATTACCGGCGCTTCTGCCGCTTGTTTCTGGGCGACGGTGCGGTCGAGGGGACAAGGCTGCTGGCACCGGCGACCATATATGAGATTGCACGCAACCAGTTGCCCAGCGGATCGAACCTCGGCGACGGACAGGGGCTTTTCACCGGCCCGGCCTTTCGGCGCATGGGGCACGGACTGGCCAGCGCGGTGACTCTGCCCGGCGGGTCGGGTGCGCCGCCGCCGGGCGAACTGCACTGGGGCGGGGTGTTTTCGACCTGGTTCTCGATCATCCCCTCGCACGACATCAGCATCGTGTTCATGACGCAGCTCATCCCGGGCGACGAGCGCACGGACATGCGATCGGTTCACCGGATGCTGTTCGGCCCGCTTGTGGACTGATCCTCGGCCATGGTGCCGTGCTGGCGCGTGTCGCGCATGCGCCAGTAGACGATGAGCGACACCGCCGCCATGGCGCTGACATAATAGAAGAACCAGCTTTCGCGGCCGTCGCTCTTGAGTGCCAGCGCGACATATTCGGCCGTTCCGCCGAACAGCGCGTTGGCGATCGCATAGGGCAAAGCCACGCCCAGCGCGCGGATGTGCGTCGGGAACAGCTCCGCCTTCACGATCGCGTTGATCGAGGTATAGCCGCTCACGATCACCAGCCCGCCCAGCACCAGGAGGAACGCCGTCCACGGTGACCCGCCCTGACCGATCGCGGTGAACAGCGGAACAGTGAGCAGGAAGGAGCCGATGCCGAATCCGATCAGCAGCGGCCGCCGGCCGATCCGGTCGGACAGCGCGCCGAAGGCGGGCTGGAGGACGATGAAGATCGCCAGCGCGGCGGTCATGATCTGCGTCGCCACTTCACGGTCGAAGCCCGCCGTGTTGACCAGATATTTCTGCATGTAGGTCGTGTACGCATAGAACGAGAGGGTGCCCCCCGCCGTCAGCAGCACGACCAGCGTCGCCGTCGCCGGATGATCCCTGACCAGCGCGAAGAGCGAGCTTTGCTTCTCGCTGCTGCGCTGCTGGAAATCCTGTGTCTCGTGAAGGCCGCGACGGATCACGAAGACCCCCACTGCCAGCGCCGCGCCGACGAAGAAGGGGATTCGCCAGCCCCATTGCTCCAGCGCGGCCTCGCTCATCGTCGCCTGGAGCACGAGCTGCACGCCGAGCGCCACAAGTTGGCCAGCGATCAGCGTGACATATTGGAAGCTGGAGAAGAAACCACGCCGGTGGCGGGTGGCCATTTCGGACAGATAGGTGGCGCTGGCACCATATTCGCCGCCGACGCTGAGGCCCTGTAGCAACCGCGCAACCAGCAGCAGCACGGGTGCGGCAAGACCGATGCTGTCATAGCCCGGCGTGACGGCGATGAGCAGCGACCCGCCGCCCATCATCAGCACCGACAGCGTCAGTCCCGCCTTGCGTCCGCGCCGGTCGCAGAACACGCCCATGACCCACGCACCGATCGGGCGCATGAGAAAGCCGACCGCGAAGATCGCAGCAGTGCTGAGAAGCTGCGCGGTCCGGTCGCCCGCCGGAAAGAAGACCGGCGCAAAATACAGCGCGAAGGCGGCATAGGCATACCAGTCATACCATTCGACCAGATTGCCCAGCGAGCCGCCGATGATCGAACGGATGCGGTGCGCCTCCGTCCGCCCACCACTATGTGCGCCGCGGCTCAGCCGGTCGCGCCCATGCGGAGAAGCGCGCACAGCTTGTTGCCGGCCGGGTCGCGCAGATAGGCGAGGTACATGGCGTTGTCGGTGCCTTCGCCGCGAACGCCCGGAGGATCTTCGCAGGCCGTGCCGCCGCTGGCGAGTCCCGCCGCATGCCATGCATCAGCATCAGCCGGCGAGTTGACCGCAAAACCGATTGTCATGCCGTTGCCGCAGCTTGCCGGCGTACCGTCAATGGGCTTCGTGATGGCGAATACGCCGGTCGGCGTGACCCAGAACACACGCCCTTTGGGGTCTTCGAACCCCGGTGCGTAGCCGAGCGCTCCCAGCGTCGCATCGTAAAACGCGCGCGAAGCCGCGATATCGTTGGCACCGACCATGATGTGACTGAACATGAATCCCCCTTGGCAATAGAGCACAGGTGATCGGTCCATAGCGGCGATCTCTGCCGCACCGCAAGCGAGAGGTTCGTCTTGCAATTGCTGCTCGGTAACGCACATGGGTTGGATCATGGACTCCTCATCTTTTCCGCCCGACATGCCGACTGGCCAGTGCATCGCGCTGTCGCCGCTCGTCGCGCGCGTCCTCGCGCCCAATCCGTCGGCGTTCACCTTCACCGGCACGCAAACCTATGTTGTCGGCGACCGTGACGTCGCCGTGATTGATCCCGGCCCGCGTGATCCGGCGCATGTCGGCGCAGTGCTCGCCGCCATCGGCGACCGCCCGGTCCGCGCGATCCTGTGCACCCACACGCACAACGACCACAGCCCCGCGGCCGCGCCGCTGGCCCAGGCGACAGGTGCCCCCGTCATCGGCTGCGCCTTTCTTGCCATCGACGACCATGGTCCGCGCGCCGATGCGCCCTTCGACCAGAGCTATGCGCCCGAGTCGGTTATGGAGGAGGGCGATGCGGTCGGCGGCGACGGCTGGACGCTGCGCGCGCTCGCGACCCCTGGCCACACGTCCAACCATCTCTGCTTCGCGCTGGAGCAGGAGGAGGCGCTGTTCACCGGCGATCATGTCATGGGCTGGTCGACCAGCGTCGTCTCGCCGCCCGACGGTAACATGACCGACTATCTTGTCTCACTGGAGAGGCTCTTGGGGCGCGACGACCGGCAGTATCTGCCTGCCCATGGCGAGCCGATCGATGACCCGCGCCGGCTGGTCCGCGGCATGATCGGCCATCGCCGTATGCGTGAAGGGCAAATCCTCCGTTTCCTGCGCGAACGGGGCGCAACCGACGTACCGTCGATGGTGGCGGAAATGTATCGCGGGATCGACGTGCGACTTCATGGCGCTGCCGGGCGTTCAGTGCTCGCGCATCTGCTCGATCTTCAGCAGCGGGATCAGGTGCGCAGCGCTGAGGATACGCTGTGGGAGATTGCCTGATGGCCGCGACGCCGACGAAACGCTGGACACCGCTTCACACGGCGTTGATCCTCGTCGCCTTCCTCCTGATCATCGGTGGCGGGCTCTACCTGTTCGAACGCTGGACCCGCGCGCGCATGGAAGGATCGGTGGAGAGCGTCGCCACGGCGAGCCTTCAGGGCCTGCGCGAACAGGCGCGCCTTACCGCCTTCGTCGCGCGCTTCGTTGCGGTCAGCACCAGCGAGCAGGCGCGTTTCGGCCTCAAGGCGCGGCAGACGATGATCATGCCGGGCCTCGTCCGCTACGAACTCGACCTGTCGAAGATCCGCGATCAGGATGTGGTGTGGGATGCCGGCAACAACACGCTGACCGTCATCCTGCCGCCCTTGATCGTCGCGGGGCCGGAGGTCGACCTCAACGGCATCCAGGTCTATGACGCCGGCGGAATCCTGTCTGCGCTAACCGATGCGGAGACCACGCTCGACGCCGCCAACCGCCAGCGCGGTCAGCAGGAGCTGATCCGTCAGGCGCGCGGCGCGGTGCCGATGCGTCTGGCTCAGGACGCGACGCGCAAGGCGATCGAGCGCAGCTTCGCCATGCCGCTGCGCGCGGCGGGGCTGGATGAGGCAACAATTGTCGCCCGCTTTTCCGCGGGCTGAGGGGAAGGGACCTAACAATGGACGCACGCGGTGGGATCGGCGGATCGCTGGCCGGGGTTGACCTGCTCGCCGAGATCGCGCGGCTCCGCAAGGAGCGCAACGCGGTCATTCTGGCGCACTACTACCAGAAGCCGGAGATTCAGGACCTCGCCGATTTCGTCGGCGACTCGCTCGAGCTTTCGCGCAAGGCGGCCGACACCGACGCGGACGTGATCGCCTTTTGCGGCGTTCGCTTCATGGCCGAGACGGCCAAGATCCTTAGCCCGCAGAAGATCGTCGTGCTGCCCGACATGGACGCCGGCTGCAGCCTCGAGGACAGTTGCCCGCCCGACCGCTTCAAGGCGTTCCGCGAGGCGCATCCCGACCATATTGCGCTCAGCTACATCAACTGCTCGGCGGAGGTGAAGGCGCTGTCCGACATCATCGTCACCAGCTCATCGGCCGAGACGATCCTCAATCAGATCCCGCTGGAGCAGAAGA
>CAZHGR010000130.1:0-6185 GCA_964532255.1 uncultured Sphingobium sp. | reverse complement strand
CCCCCCCCCCCCCCCCCCCCCCCCCCCCCCCCCCCCCCCCCCCCCCCCAGGCCGCTGGACGCATCGCTCGTGGCGCCCCACCCCAACCCCTCCCCTGAAGGGGAGGGGCTTTGATGGTGTCATTTTAGGCCTACCTTGCATCAACGATCGTCGCCGCTGATTTGATTGTATTGGTCGGGAAGACAACCGAGTATCTCGAGCAGGAGGGCCGTCGCTTCCTTGTGCGTCTTTGTGATGTCGGAGAGGTGGAGGGCAACGCCATCCCCACTCTTCTTTACAAAGAGAATGGCTTGGATGCCCTTGCGCTTGGCAGCTTCAACACGTTTTTTGGAATTGCCACGATAGCCGAGTTCGACCTGCCACTTTGATTCCCGCAAAGAAGCGGCGATGCGTGTGGCGTCTGCGTCGACCTCGGCCTGCTCCGGAACGACCGCCAGCAGCCGTGAGGTGTCCTGCTCAACCTCATCCACCAACATCGCCAACCGCTCGATCCCCGCCGCCCATCCCACGGCCGGCGTCGCCGGTCCGCCCAGATTCTCGATCAGCCCGTCATAGCGGCCGCCGCCCAGCACCGTGCCCTGTGCGCCCAGCCGGTCGGTGACGAACTCGAACGCGGTGTGGCGGTAGTAATCGAGGCCGCGCACCAGCCGCGCATTCCTCTCCCACGCCACGCCCGCTGCCTTGAGGCCATCGGTCACCTTCTCGAAAAAGGCGCGTGCCTCGTCGGTGAGATAGGCATCGATGTCCGGCGCGGTTTCCACCACCGCCTTGTCGCGGGGGTCCTTGCTGTCGAGGATTCGCAGCGGATTGCGCTCCAGCCGATCGATGCTGTCTTCGGACAGTTGCGCCCGGTGGCCGTCGAAATGTGCGATCAGGCCGGCGCGCCAAGCGTCGCGGCTGGCGGCGTCGCCCAGCGTGTTGAGGGTCAGCGTCACGCCCTCGACGATGCCCAGTTCGCGCAGGAGCTGGTCGGCGAAGATCAGGAGTTCGGCGTCCGCCAGCGGCTCGGCCGCGCCGATGATCTCGGCGTCGAGCTGGTGGAACTGGCGGTAGCGGCCCTTTTGCGGGCGCTCGTAGCGGAACAGCGCGCCGTGAGTCGCGACCTTCAGCGGCGCATATTGCTGCCAGCCCTCGGTGATATAGGCGCGCGCGATGCCGGCCGTGAATTCGGGGCGCAGCGTGATCGAGTCGCCGCCGCGATCCTCGAAGCTGTACATCTCCTTCGACACGACATCAGTGGTTTCGCCGAGCGAGCGGGCGAACACCGCCGTCGGCTCGAACATCGGCACCTCGATCCGCCGGAAGCCGTAGAGCCTGCGCACCCGGTCGAAGGTTTCGACGACATGATGGAAGCGCCCGGCGAGATTGTCGCCATGACCCTCCAGCATGTCCTGCGTGCCCCTGACCGGGCGGGGAGTTTCGATTTTCGCCATGGGCGCGCGTCTAGCGGTAATCGGTCCCGGTGAAAACAGGGTTCCGCAGCGGCGGTGTTCTGTTTATGTTCCACATGAAACCATCAGGAGGCGATCATGGTCGAGCAGTCGGGAGGATGCCATTGCGGCGCGGTTCGATATCAGGTGCGGGGTGAGCCTCATCATGTGGCGCTGTGCCACTGCACCGACTGCCGCCGCGCGTCGGGCGCGCCGATGGTGGCGTGGGCGGCGTTCGATGCCGCCGCAGTGACGATCACGCAGGGGGAAGTGAGGACGCGCAATTCGTCGGGCGCGTCGATGCGCAGCTTCTGTCCCGACTGCGGAACGGGGCTGCTGTTCGTGAACGAAGAGGCGTTGCCGGGGCTGATCGACGTGCAGCTCGCGACCTTCGACGACCCCGACGCGCTCGCGCCCCAGGTGCATATCCAGGTGGCGGAGCGGATCGGCTGGATGGCCGATGCACATGCGCTGCCCGCCTTCGACCGCTTTCCAAGTGACTGAATCGCCGGGTGGACGGCGGCGACGCGCTTCGCCATGATCGGGGGCATGATGGTATTTCGCCCACGCGCGCTGCTGGCCGCTGCCCCGCTTTTCTGCCTCCTCCCCTCGATTGCCGCTGCCTGGGAACAGCCGCCCGGCAACAGCCGTCCGGTGGCCGCTGCCGTCGCGGAGGGGGTGCCGCCGCCGCGTGATGTCGCCTGGCCGGGCGGCACGATGCGGCTGGAAGTCGATGCCACCGACACCGAACGGCGAATCGTGCGCGTGCAGCAGACGATCCCGCTCGGTGCCGCGTCCGCGCCCTTGACGCTGCTGCTTCCTGAATGGCTGCCCGGCAATCACGCGCCCCGCGGCGAGATCGCCAAGCTGGCGGGCCTGCGCTTTGCCGCGGACGGGCGGACGGTCGGCTGGCGGCGCGATCCGTACAATGTCTATGCCTTTCACCTCGATCTGCCGCCCGACGCCCGCATGCTGGTGGCGGAGTTCCAGTATCTCGCCTCGATCGAACCCGACGAGGGGCGGGTCAAGATCACCGACACGATCATGAACCTGCAATGGGAGAATCTCGCGCTTTATCCGGCGGGCTATCATGTGCGCCGCCTGCCGGTGGAGGCGAGCGTCACCTATCCCGCCGGCTGGACCGCGCACACCGCGCTTCGCGGCACGCGGCAGGGCGACGTGGTGCGCTATGCCCCGACCGATTTCGAGACGCTGATCGATTCGCCGGTCTTTGCGGGCGCGCATGTCAAGAGCCACGATCTCGGCCGGTCGGTCATGCTGAACGTCTTTGCCGACGATCCGGCGGAGCTGGCGGCGACGCCGGAGCAGATCGCTGCTCACCGAAAGCTGGTCGACGAAACGGTGGCGCTGTTCGGTGCACGCCAGTTCGACCATTATGATTTCCTGCTGGCGCTGAGCGACACGTTCGGCCGAATCGGGCTGGAGCATCACCGGTCGAGCGAGAATGCACTGCCGCCCGGCTATTTCCGCAAGTGGAACGACGGGCCGGGCGGGCGCAACCTGCTGCCGCACGAGCTGGTGCATAGCTGGAACGGCAAGCACCGGCGGCCGGAGGGGCTGTGGACGCCCGATTATGCGACCCCGATGCGCGACGATCTGCTCTGGGTCTATGAGGGGCAGACGCAATTCTGGGGCTATGTGCTCGGCGCGCGCTCGGGCATTTACAGCAAGGCACAGACGCTCGACGCGCTCGCCTCGATCGCGGCGGGGCTCGACACGGTGCGCGGCCGCGAATGGAGGCCGGTGTTCGACACCACCCGCGATCCCATCGTCGCGGCGCGGCGGCCAAAGGCCTGGCCCGACTGGCAGCGCAGCGAGGACTATTATAACGAGGGCATGCTGGTCTGGCTGGAGGCCGATGCGATCATCCGGCGCAGCACCGGCGGACGGCGCGGGCTCGACGACTTCGCGCGCGGCTTCTTCGGCGGTGTCGAGGGCGACTGGGGCGTTCGCACTTATGATCGCGGCGATGTGGTCGCGGCGCTGAACGGCGTGATGCCGCATGACTGGGACGGCTTTCTGGCGCAGCGAATCGACGGCCTGTCGAGCGAGGTGACCAAGGCGGGCTTCACGCTCGGCGGCTATCGGCTCGGCTTCGGCGACACGCCCGGCCCGATGATCCGCACGCGCGAGACCGAGCGCAAATATGTCGACCAGAGCTATGGCATCGGCCTGGTGATCAAGGATGACGGCGAGATCGCATCGGTGATCTGGGACAGTCCCGGCTTCAAGGCGGGACTGACGAGCGGCGACCGCGTGCTGGCGATCGGCGATATGGCCTATAGCCGCGAGCGATTCCTGGCCGCACTCCGCGACACGGCCAAGCCGGTGCGGCTTCTCGTCAGACGGGGTGAGCGATTTACCACGATTGCACTCGATTATTTCGGCGGCATTCGGTATCCGCGCCTCGACAAAACAGGAGAGGGTGAGGGAAGCCTCGACAGGCTGCTCGCACCGAAGACCCGCTGAACGGGGTGTTCGACGAGTATCAGGACTCAACCAGGCGGTTGGGCGCGGCACTGGCCGTTGCCCGGCTCCATGCGAATCAGGCGGAACATCAATGCGTATCGACATGATCACGGTGGGCGAGAATCCGCCCGAGAATCTGAACGTCATCATCGAGGTGCCGACCGGCGGCGAGCCCGTGAAATACGAGTTCGACAAGGCGTCGGGCGCGCTGTTCGTCGACCGCATCCTGCACACCCCGATGCGCTATCCTGCCAATTACGGCTTTGTGCCGCACACGCTTTCGCCCGACGGCGATCCGCTCGACGCGCTGGTGGTTGCGCGCTCGCCCTTCATTCCCGGCTGCGTGGTGCGCGTGCGCCCGATCGCGGTGCTGAACCTCGAGGACGAGCATGGCGGCGACGAGAAGCTCGTCTGCGTGCCCGATTCCAAGACCTTTCCTTATTACAACAACGTCCGCGAGAAGGAGGACCTGCCCGACATCGTTTTCGCGCAGATCGAGCATTTCTTCACGCACTACAAGGATCTCGAGAAGGAAAAGTGGGTCCGCGTCGGCACCTGGGGTGACGCCGCCGAGGCGCGCCGGATCACGCTCGAGGCGATCGAACGCTATGAGGCCGGCAAGGTGCAGGCAGCCGCCGAGTAATCGTGCCAGTCCTCGACCCGCGGTTGCGGTGGAGCGAAGCACTCCTACCGCAGCCGTGGGTCAGGGTCTCTTCAAACGCTTGCGACCGTGATTCACGTTTCAGGGTGATTCAGCCTGAAACGATCACAATCTAAGGTAGCGGTCGCGGGCGAGCGTCGTCATCGATGGCGACGAATGTGAAGACGCCGCGCGTGACCGCCACTGGCATCTCTGCTGTGGCGCGATCCGCGAGGACTTCGATCTCCACCGCAAGCGATGTCGTTCCACGCCGGACCACGCGGGCGTATAGCGATACGACATCCATGATCAGGATCGGCGCGATGAACTGCATCGCCTCGATCGCGACGGTCGCGACCCGTCCCTGCGCCTCCCGCGCGGCGACGATGCCGCCCGCTATGTCCATCTGCGACAGCACCCAGCCACCGAAAATATGCCCGTTCGCGTTGAGGTCCGCCGTCCTGGGGGCGACCCGCAGAATCGGCTGCACGCTGCCCTTGTGCTCAGTCATCTATGGGGTGGCTCCCTTCCATTCTGTCGATCACATGTGCATCGTGGCCGGTGCCGTTCGACAGGAACATCAGTCCCATCAGCGCCGCACCCAGGATCAGCGTGCCGTAGACGCCGATGAAGATGAACAGCGCGAACAGCCAGGGCAGCGTCGGGTCGCGCATCCAGAAGAAGGCGACCACCGCCGCACCGACGGCGATCGACACGAGGTTCATATAACCCAGGATACGGCGATAGCGCGCCCAGGCGAAGCGGGCGTCGCGATGATCGTCGAGTCCGGGCCGCTCGTCCATGCCGGCGGAGGTAGGCAGGTGGCGGGGCGATGGCAACAGGCTTTGACGGCCGCGCGCGCGAGGCGCATACTCTCTCTCCCGCCGCAGACGGGCCGCCTGCGGCGCAAGACAGGACGGGAGAGAAGTGATGACTGTAGCGAAGATCGTCGACCGCGGGCGGGGCGACATAATCACGGCACAGGCGAGCGACCGCGTTGCCGATGTGATCAAAATGCTGGCGGAGCGACGCATCGGCTGCGTACCGGTGGTCGACGGCGATAGCATCGCCGGCATCTTCTCCGAACGCGACGTGATCTATGGCCTGGCGCAGCGCGGGTCTGCGCTGCTCGACATGCTGGTGGGCG
Source organism: uncultured Sphingobium sp. (assembly GCA_964532255.1). Classification (GTDB taxonomy): domain Bacteria; phylum Pseudomonadota; class Alphaproteobacteria; order Sphingomonadales; family Sphingomonadaceae; genus Sphingobium. Next base: position 478 of record CAZHGR010000130.1, on the reverse strand, counting down.
AGGTGATGACCAAGCCGGCGATCACCATCGAGAAGGACACGCCGATCCTGACTGCGCTGTCGATGATGACCAAGCGGCGAATCCGGCACCTCCCGATAGTGTCCGACGACCGGTTGGTGGGGTTCGTCAGCATCGGCGATCTGGTCAAATCCCGAATCGACCACATCGAATCCGAAGCCGAGGCCATGCGCGAATACATCCAGAGCGCGTGAATCGTCCGCCGAGGGGGGGAGATTCGGGATTCGCGCATCGCTGCAAGGGCGGATTCGGCCTTGCGCGGGCGTCACCGAACGCCGTTTCGATCAAACCGCGGATCATGGCGCGTCCCGAAACAACGCTGAATTTCTGGGGGTTTCCGGACTTTCCGGCAGGGTCGATCCGAAGTTTGTGACACAAAAATGCAAAAACCCGTTGACGGGCAAAGGACCCCCCCATATATGCCACTCCACCGACGCGGTGACGCGGACTTCTCGGTCCG
>CAZHGR010000129.1:0-6292 GCA_964532255.1 uncultured Sphingobium sp. | reverse complement strand
ACAACCTGCTGATCGGTGAAGCCACCGCGGAGCGGATCAAGAAGGAATATGGCGTCGCGCGCAAGCCCGAGGACGGCGTGGGCGAGACGATCCACATCAAGGGCCGCGACCTCGTCAACGGCGTGCCCAAGGAAATTTCGATCAACCAGGGCCAGATCGCCGACGCGCTGTCGGAGCCGATCGGCACCATCGTCGAGGGCGTCCGCATCGCGCTGGAGAATACCGCGCCCGAACTGGCGGCCGACATCGTCGACCAGGGCATCGTGCTGACTGGCGGCGGCGCGCTGCTCAAGGGGCTGGACGAGGAGTTGCGCGACGAGACCGGCCTGCCGGTGAGCGTCGCCGAGGACCCGCTGACCTGCGTCGCCATCGGCACCGGCCGCGCGATGGAGGAAGCGATTTTTCGGGGCGTTCTGCAGACCGCCTGATCCTAGGAGGGGGACGCGCGAGTGGCGCCGCCAGGCAAACGGCGCCCCGGCTATGACCGGAAGGCGCAATATGGACTGTTCGCGAGCTATGTGATCGCGATCGCCGGGGTGATAACGGCGCTGCTGATGCTTGTCCTGTCAGCCGCCGATCCTGCCGGTTTTGCCGTCCTGCGCGGTGCGATCGCGGAGGTCACGCGGCCGATCTCGGCCAGCCTGCGAACTGCGGTCACAACCATCGGCAATCTCGACGAAATCGTCAGCGCCTATGTCAGGGCGGGCAGCCAGAATATCAGCCTGCGCCGCCAGATCGACACCACCCGAACCCGGTTGATCGAGGCCGAGGCGATCGAACAGGAGAATGCGCGCCTCAAGCAGCTTCTGAACCTGATGAACCGGACCGACGACGCGGTCGCCGCCGGGCGGCTGATCAGCTCGTCGGCCAGCAGCAGCCGGCGTCTGGCGCGGCTCGACATCGGCACGCGGCGCGGCGTTCAGCAAGGCATGCCGGTGCGCGCGCCCGAAGGGCTGGTGGGGCGGATCCTGTGGACCAGCCCCAACACCTCGGACGTGCTGCTGATCGTCGACGAGCAGAATGTGGTGCCGGTGCGGCGGACACGCGACAACATCCCTGCCATCGCCCACGGCCTGGGCGACGGCACGATCGAGATTCGCGCTCTCAACGCCGACCGCAACCCGTTCCGTCCGGGCGACGTGTTCGTGACGTCGGGCATCGGCGGCATCTATCGCCCCAACATCCCGGTCGCCATCGCCGCCCGGACAGAGCGCGACCGCACCGTCGCGATCCCGCTCGCCAACCCGTCGCGAGTCGAGCTGGTGGCCGTCGAGCGCACCTATCAGTCGGCGGAGAATCGCGCGCCCGTGGTCCCGACCCCGGCCCCGGCGGCGGATGAGAAAGCCACGCCCGGCAACGGCGCGGCCGCAGCACCCTGATGCCGGCGATGTCGGGCCGGCTCGCCCGCCATCGGAGCCCGCTGCGGATTCGTGGCACGCCGATCGTGTCGGTCATGCTGGCGTCGCTGATCCCGTCGATGCTGCCGATGGTGTCGCTCAGCCCCGCCATTCCGCCGCTGGGGCTGCTGATGCTGCTCGCCTGGCGGCTGCTGCGCCCGGAGATGTGGCCACTGTGGATCGCACTGCCGCTGGGCTTCTTCGACGACCTGGTGACCGGGCAACCGGTGGGCACCGCCATGGCGCTGTGGACACTGGTGCTGATGGCCATAGAATCCGCCAGCGTGCGCCTGCTGTGGCGCGATTATGTGCAGGACTGGCTCATCGCCGCCGCCGCGCTTATATGCGTGATCACGATGAGCTGGCTGTTCATGCACATCATCGCGGGCAGTGCCGGCGGTCCCCTGTCCGCGCTGGTCCCACAGATCGCGGCGAGCATCCTCCTCTTCCCGTTTGTCGCGCGCATCTGCGCCGCGCTTGACCGCTGGCGCCTGCCGTGAAGTTCGGTGTCAAGGCCTTGCTGGGCAACAAGACCCTGACCGAGCCGCAGCAGGGCTTGGTCTTTTCCCGCCGCGCCATGCTGCTCGGCGCGGGCCAACTGGGTGTCGGCGCGCTGCTCGTGGCGCGCATGGGCTATATCGCCATCGCCGAGAACGAGAAATATACGCTGCTCTCGGAGAGCAACCGCGTCAACCTGACGCTGATCCCGCCCCGGCGCGGCTGGATCGTCGACCGCAACGGCCTGCCCATCGCCAACAACCGCACCGATTTCCGCGTCGATATCATCCCGGAGCGGCTGCGCGACGACGACCGCGTGATCGGCCTGCTCGCCGAGCTGCTGGCACTGAAGCCCGAGGATGTCGACCGCATCCGGGAGGAAGTCGAGGCAGGCCCGGGGTTCCAGCCGGTTCAGGTCGCCGACGGCCTCAGCTACGAACAATATGCGGCGGTCAGCGTCCGCCTGCCCGACCTTCCCGGAGTCACCCCGTCACAGGGCTTTTCCCGGCACTATCCGGCGGGCTCTTCGGTCGGCCATCTGATCGGCTATGTCGGTGCGGCGTCGGCCGAGGAATACAAGGAGTCCAAGGACCCGCTGCTGATCACCCCCGGATTCAAGGTCGGCAAGCAGGGGCTGGAGAAGTTCTTCGACGGCCGCCTGACCGGCAAGCCCGGCGCCCGCCGAGTCGAGGTGACGGCGCGCGGGCGGATCGTCCGCGACCTGGCCACCCGCCCCGACACGCCCGGCCAATCGCTGCAGCTCACCATCGACGCGGGCTTGCAGGAATATGCCGGCCGCCGCCTCGCCACGCAGAGCGGCGCGGTGGTCGTCATCGAATGCCACACCGGCGACGTTCTTGCCATGGCTTCGATGCCGAGCTTCGATCCCAACAGCTTTTCCGATGGGATCAGCCATCTGGAATGGAACATGCTCTCTGCGGACGACCATGTGCCGCTCCGCAACAAGGCGCTGCAGGGGCTGTATCCACCCGGTTCGACGGTCAAGCCGATGATCGCGCTTTCGTTCCTGGAGGCAGGGTTGCCGGCGTCCGAGCAGGTGGTTTGCCGCGGCGCCATCCGGCTCGGCAACCGACTGTTCCACTGCCACAAGCGGAGCGGGCATGGCGCAGTCGATATGCACCGTGCGATCAAATACAGCTGCAATGTCTATTTCTACACCATGGCCCAGCGCATCGGCATGCCGGTGATCGCAGAGATGTCGCGCCGGATGGGGCTGGGACAGAAGTTCCCGCTGCCTTTCCCCAGCCAGAGCTATGGGACGGTGCCTGATCCCGAGTGGAAGAAGCGCAAATATGACGCGGAGTGGCAGGTCTACGACACGGTAAACGCTACCATCGGCCAAGGTTTCATGCTCGTCAATCCCACCCAGATGGCGGTCATGAGCGCACGGCTCGCCTCCGGCAAGCTGCTGATGCCCAATGTCGTGGCCGATCCGCGGCGGAGCAGTCCGGGGCCATTGGGCGTCCGGCCGGAGAACATCGAGGTCATTCGCAATGCGATGAGCGCTGTGGTCAACGAAGGCGGCACCGGCGGGGCGGCGCGCCTCTCCATCCCGGGCGTCATGATGGCCGGCAAGACCGGCACCGCCCAGGCGCGCGGGATCAGGGATGGCCGCCGCAACAATGCCTCGCTGCCGTTTCGCTCGCGCGATCATGCTCTCTTTATCGGGTTCGCACCCTACCACGACCCGCGCTATGCGATCGGCACGATCATTGAGCATGGCGGCCATCTCAACCGCATCGAGGACGCTCCGATGATCTCGAGCGATGTCCTGTCCTATCTCTATGATCCCACGGGCGCTCTGGAACGGCTCGAGAAATATGAAGCAGGTTGGGGCGGTACCCCGCAGCAGCGCTACGCCCGCCAGATGGACGCTTACCGGATCGCCCAGGGCGTGGCCCCGTCGCTCGACAATGTTGCCAATGAAGCCGGCGTCACCGCCAATGTGAACGATGCAGCCCCGGCAGCAGGCAACAGCGCGGACGAGCCGGAGCCGGTTGCACCGGAGACATCGCCACCGCCCGCCCCGAACCCGGACGCGGCCGAGGACGCACCCGAATGAGCATCGTCCCCGAACCGCTGCGCCGTATTCCCTGGCGAGTCTATGCGCTGCTGACCGCAATGGCGGGATTCGGCTGCGTCGTGCTGTACAGCGCGGCGGGGGGGCACATGCTCCCCTGGGCCGCGATGCAGGGCGCCCGCTTCCTCATCTTCCTCGTCATGGCCGAAATGATCGCGCGATTGCCGCTGTCGCTGATCCGCGAGGGGGCGCTGCCGATCTATGCCTTCCTGCTCGTCGCGCTGATCCTCGTCGAGCTGATCGGCGCCGTCGGCGGGGGAAGCCAGCGATGGCTGAACCTGGGCTTCATGCAGTTCCAGCCGTCGGAGATGATGAAACTCGCGGTCGTGCTGGCGGTCGCGCGTTTCTATGCGCTGTTGCCGACGGGACAGGTGCGCACCTGGACCGCGATCTGGCCGGCGCTGGGCCTCATCCTCGTGCCGGTGGCCTTCATCATGGTGCAGCCCGACCTCGGCACGTCGTTGATGGTGGCGGCCGGCGGCGTGACCGTCATGTTCCTCGCCGGGCTGCCGATGCGGCTTTTCGTGGGCGCGGGCGCGGCGCTGGCGGCGGCGATCCCCGTCGCCTTCACCATGCTCCACGAATATCAGCAGAAGCGCGTGCTCATCTTCCTCAACCCGGAGAATGATCCGCTGGGCGCGGGTTACCATATCAGCCAGTCCAAGATCGCGATCGGGTCGGGCGGCATTTTCGGCAAGGGCTTCCTCAACGGCAGCCAGAGCCATCTCGACTATCTGCCCGAAGGGCATACCGACTTCGTCTTCGCCACCATGGCGGAGGAATGGGGCGTGGTCGGCGGAGTGCTGCTGATCGGGGCGTTCATGCTGCTGCTGCGCTGGGGCATGGGGGTTGCGCAGAATGCGTCGGACCGATTTTCGCGCATGGTGGCCGGGGGACTGACCGCCACCATCTTCTTCTATGTAGCGATCAACCTGATGATGGTGATGGGCCTGGCCCCGGTCGTGGGCATCCCCCTGCCCTTCATGTCCTATGGCGGGTCGTCGATGCTGACCATCATGCTGTGCGTCGGCATCATCATGAACATCGACCGCGACGCCCGCCGCCGTTCGTCGACCTGGCCCTGACGGCACCGACGCTTGACGCTCGTGGCGGATCCTGAGCCAGCCGCCGGCTGGGCGTGAGGACCGCTAGCCATGTGGGCGATTTAGCCATTGCAACCCCGCCCACCCCATGCTAACCGCGCCGCTCCCGACGAAACGGCAAGGCCCCGGCCCCGCCGAACGCGGCGATGGACGCATAGCTCAGTTGGTAGAGCAGCTGACTCTTAATCAGCGGGTCCTTGGTTCGAGCCCAAGTGCGTCCACCAAATTCTCCATATATTTCAACGTATTAAATGGCCCTTGGGCCAACCGGATTTCCGCTCGCAGATCGCTAGGTAGCTCTCTAGGTAGCAGCGGATCCGGCGACGGTTGATCAAGGTATTGCGACGAAAAGCTGGCTCCAGCGTGTGCTCGAGCCTGTCTTGCTCTATCAACACCTGGGGTTCAGTGACCCGGATTGAGAATCGCGGCGTTTTTCCGCAGTGCTTCGACAACTGTATCGGTTACTGCCCGCACTCTCGGCATGTGGCGCATGTCCACATGCACACCTATCCAGATGTCTCGAACAAGGTCAGGTCTGTCGGGGTACAGGCGAATTAGCCCGGGCTCCCCATCGGCACGATAGCGGGCGAGCGCGGCAACCCCGGCCCCTGCAAGAGTCGCGTGAACCTGCACTTCGCGGCTGTTGGAGCGAAAACCGATAAGCGCATCGGGAAAGGCATCCCGCAGCCATTTGGCCTCCGGCAAATGCGCCTGATCGTCGAGCACCGTTACGAGGCGGGCTTGCCCCTCCTCGATGGGCCGGGCCATATCCGGGGCTGAGTACAGTCCCATGGCGAGCGCGCCGACGCGTCGGGCTGCCACCTCGTTCCCCTCAAAGCGTGACATGCGCAGCGCGATATCGGCCTCCCGCTTGGACAGGCTGAGCGAACGCGTGTCGGGAACCAGTTCGACAACGATGCCCGGATGCTTGGCTTGCAGGGTGACGAGCGCCGGGGTGACGATCCGCGCTGCAAGCGTGTCGACCGTGGTCAGCCTGACTAGGCCTTCGAGCGCCACGTCCTTGCCGGTGATGGTGCGTTCGGCGGCCAGTACCTCCGCTTCCACGCGTTCGGCATTGCCCAGCACAGTCTCCCCAAGGGGAGTCAACGCATAGCCACCGGGCAGGCGCTGCAGCAACCGCGCACCCGTCCGTGACTCCATCGCAGTGAGCCGGCGCCCCATCGTCGGCTGCG
>CAZHGR010000128.1:0-6337 GCA_964532255.1 uncultured Sphingobium sp. | reverse complement strand
CGCGGTCGAGATCATCTTCCGCGGCCTCTCGCCCGAGGAAATCGCGGAAAAGACCAAGGAATATGAGGACCGCTTCGCGAATCCGTTCGTCGCTGCGTCAAAGGGCTTCATCGACGAGGTGATCCAGCCCCATTCGACCCGGCGGCGGATCGCGCTCGGCCTGCGCAAGCTGCGCAACAAGAGCCTCGAAAATCCTTGGAAAAAGCACGATAACATCCCGCTCTGACACCTATTTCCCCCCAGATTTTGGGCGCAAGGACAGCAAATGACGGCTCTGCAGGACGTATTCATCATATCTGGCACGCGCACTGCGGTCGGCAGTTTCGGCGGATCGCTGAAAGACGTTCCGATCACCACGCTCGGCAAGACCGTGATCGCCGAGGCGATCCGGCGCGCGGGGATCACGCCCGACGCTGTCCAGCATGTCGTGATGGGCAATGTCATTCCGAACGAGCCCAAGGATGCCTATCTCAGCCGCGTATGCGCCGTGGAGGCCGGCATCCCGGTCCAGGCACCCGCGATGACTCTCAACCGGCTCTGCGGGTCCGGTGCGCAGGCGATCGTCTCGATGGCGCAGATGCTCCAGCTTGGCGAATGCGACGTTGGTGTCGCGGCCGGCGCGGAGAATATGAGCCGTGCGCCATACTGGGCGACGGGCGTCCGCTGGGGCACCAAGATGGGCGACACCAGCCTCATCGACGCGATGCTGGCCGCGCTCCACGACCCCTTCGAGAACATCCACATGGGCGTGACTGCCGAAAATGTGGCGGAGCAGTGTTCCATCTCGCGCGAGCAGCAGGATTCGCTTGCCGCCGAAAGCCATCGGCGCGCGGCGAAGGCGGCCGCCGAGGGCTATTTCAAGGAGCAGATCACACCGATCGAGATCAAGACCCGCAAGGGTGTGACCGTGTTCGACACCGACGAGCATTTCCGTACCGATACTACGGTGGAGTCGCTGGCGACGCTGAAGCCGGTGTTCAAGAAGGACGGCACCGTCACCGCCGGCAACGCCAGCGGGATCAACGACGGCGCAGCGGCAGTGGTGCTGGCGTCGGGTAAGGCTGTCGGCGAGCAAGGTCTGAAGCCGCTCGCGCGGATCGTCGCCTGGGGTCATGCGGGTGTCGAGCCGAGGATCATGGGGCTGGGCCCTGTCGAGGCTGTCCCGATTGCGCTGGCGCGCGCGGGGCTGACCCTCGACCAGATCGACGTGATCGAAAGCAACGAGGCGTTCGCGGCGCAGGCGTGCGGTGTGGCGCAGCAACTCGGTTTCGATCCCGCAAAGGTCAATCCCAACGGCAGCGGCATCTCGCTCGGCCATCCCATCGGTGCCACGGGTGTCGTGATCACCGTCAAGTGCCTCTACGAGCTTCAGCGCACCGGCGGCCGCTACGGCCTCATCAGCATGTGCATCGGCGGCGGGCAGGGCATCGCCATCGTGATCGAAAGGGTCTGATATGAAGCTCGGCCGCCTCAATCACATCGGTGTCGCGACACCCGATCTCGACGCGTCGATCGCCTTCTACCGCGATGTGATGGGCGCGGCCGACATCACCGAGCCGTTCGTTCTCGAAAGCCAGAAGGTTCGGGTCTGTTTCGTCAACACGCCGGGAGAGAATGGCACGGCGGGCACCCAGATCGAGCTGCTGGAACCGACCGACCCCGACAGTGCGGTGGGCAAATGGCTGGAGAAAAACCCGCTCGGCGGCCAGCATCATATTTGCTACGAAGTGCCGGATATTCACGTGGCGAAAGCCTGGTTCGAGGGGCAGGGCAAGCGTGTGCTTGGTGAGCCGCGCATCGGCGCGCATGGAACGCTCATCTTCTTCGTCCACCCCAAGGATATGGGCGGGCAGCTCACCGAGATCATGGAATCTCCCGCTGCAGGGGCGCATCATTGAGCGAAGAGCCGATCCGGTATGGCAGTGACGGTCGCGTCGCGACAATCACGCTGAACCGGCCTGACCGGATCAACGCGCTGTCGCCCGCGCTTCTCGACGCGCTGGTCGTGGCGGCCGAGCGTGCGCGCTCCGATCGCGTTCGCGCGGTGTTGCTGACGGGCGAAGGGCGCGGGTTCTGCTCCGGCGCCGATCTTGCGTCGGGTCTTCCCGACGACCTCGGCGTGCTGCTGCGGGACCATTATGAACCTGCGATCAGGGCTATACGTGACTTGCCGGTGCCGGTTGTCGCGGCGGTGCAAGGCGCGGTGGCCGGTGCTGGCTGCGCGCTCGCGCTGGCTGCTGACCTGGTGATTGCAGGCGAGGGGGCCTATTTCCTGCTCGCCTTCGCGAACATCGGCCTCGTTCCCGATGCGGGCGCGACATGGTCGGTCGCCAAAGCCGTCGGCCGCGCCCGGGCGATGGAACTGGCCCTGCTGGGCGAGCGCATCGCCGCGCGTCAGGCGCTCGACTGGGGCCTCATCAACCGGGTCGTTCCTGATGACGAACTGACCTCGGCGGCGCGGGCGCTTGTCGACGGTCTGGCCAATGCCCCGACACAGGCGCTGGGGATGATCCGCAGCGCGGTGAATGCCGCGATGGACCTGTCCTTCTCCGATGTGCTGGAGCTCGAGGCGGCCAATCAGACGGTTGCTGGCCGGACGGCCGATTTTCGCGAAGCGGTGACCGCCTTCGGAGAGAAGCGCACACCTATATTCAAGGGCGAATGACGATGACGACGCTCGACGACTGGAAAAACGCCGCCGCCAAGGAAGTGAAGGGCAAGGACCTCGACTGGCACACGCCGGAGGGGATCATCGTCAAGCCGCTCTACACGGCGGAGGATGTCACCGCCGATCCCGGCCTGCCGGGATTCGCGCCCTTCACGCGCGGCGTGCGCGCGTCGATGTATGCGGGTCGGCCCTGGACGATCCGGCAATATGCGGGATTCTCGACCGCCGAGGAGTCGAACGCTTTCTATCGCCGCAACCTCGCGGCGGGACAGAAGGGCCTGTCGGTCGCCTTCGACCTTGCCACGCATCGCGGCTATGACAGCGACCATCCACGCGTGACCGGCGATGTCGGCAAGGCGGGCGTTGCGATCGACACCGTTGAGGACATGAAGATCCTGTTCGACGGCATTCCGCTCGACCAGATGTCGGTCAGCATGACGATGAACGGCGCGGTGATCCCGATCCTCGCCTTCTTCATCGTCGCGGGTGAGGAACAGGGCGTGCCGCAGCATCTGCTCGACGGCACGATCCAGAACGACATCCTCAAGGAGTTCATGGTCCGCAACACCTATATCTACCCGCCCGAACCGAGCATGCGGATCATCTCGGACATCTTCGCCTATACTTCGGCCAACATGCCGAAATTCAACAGCATTTCCATCTCCGGCTATCATATGCAGGAGGCCGGGGCGACGCAGATGCAGGAGCTCGCCTTCACCATCGCCGACGGCATGGAATATGTGAAATATGGCGTTGCTTCAGGCCTCGACATCGACAAGTTCGCAGGCCGTCTGAGCTTCTTCTTCGCCATCGGCATGAACTTCTTCATGGAAGTGGCGAAGCTGCGTGCCGCGCGCGTGCTGTGGCACCGGGTGATGACGAAGCTGGGCGCGCAGGACGAGCGGTCCAAGATGCTGCGTACCCATTGCCAGACGTCGGGCGTGTCGCTGACCGAGCAGGACCCCTACAACAACGTCATCCGCACGACGGTCGAGGCGATGGCGGCGATGCTGGGCGGCACCCAGTCGCTCCACACCAATGCGCTTGACGAGGCGATTGCGCTGCCGACCGACTTCTCGGCGCGCATCGCCCGCAATACGCAGATCATCCTGCAGGAAGAGACGGGGATGACCAAGGTCGTCGACCCGCTCGGCGGCTCCTATTATATCGAGGCGCTGACGCAGGAGCTGGTCGACCGCGCGTGGGAGATCATCGAACGAGTCGAGGCTGAAGGCGGCATGGCCAAGGCGGTGGCCGCCGGCTGGCCCAAGGCGATGATCGAGGAAGCCGCGGCTGCGCGGCAGGCCCGCGTCGATCGTGGCGATGACGTGATCGTCGGCGTCAACAAATATCGGCTCGCGCAGGAAGACGATATCGAAATCCTCGACGTCGATAACGTCCGGGTTCGCCAGGGCCAGATCGAACGCATCGGCCGGGTCAAGGCCGCGCGTGACGAAGACGCCTGCCGGGCGGCGCTCGACGCGCTGCGCGAGGGGGCCAAGGGCGGCGCGAACCTCCTGGCGCTCGCGGTCGATGCGGCGCGCGCCCGCGCGACGCTGGGCGAGATCAGCACGGCGATGGAGGATGTCTTCGGCCGCTACGACACGCTGCCGCGTCCGGTGAAGGGCATCTATGCCGCGCCCTATGCCGGCGATCCGCGCTGGCAGGCTGTGCTCGACGGCGTGGCGGCGGTCGAGCGGCGCATGGGGCGCAAGCCGAAGTTGCTCGTCGCCAAGATGGGCCAGGACGGCCATGATCGCGGGGCCAATGTCATCGCGTCGGCGTTCGGCGACATGGGTTTCGACGTCGTGTCGGGACCGCTGTTCCAGACGCCTGACGAAACGGTCGTGCTCGCTTTGGAGCGCGGCGTCGATGTCGTCGGCGCGTCGAGCCTTGCGGCCGGTCACAAGACGCTGATCCCCGAACTGATCGCCAAGCTGCGCGAGGCCGGGCGCAGCGACATCAAGGTCATCGCGGGCGGCGTCATTCCCGCGCAGGATTACGATTTTCTGCGCGACGCGGGTGTTCAGGGCATTTATGGTCCCGGCTCCAACGTGGTCGAATGCGCGGCCGACGTGCTGCGCCTCCTCGGCCACAACATGCCCCCTTCGGGCGAGGAGCGAGAGGCGGCCGAATGACCCAGAGACCGGAGACGCTGGCGGTTCATGCAGGGACCGAGCCCGATCCGACCACCAAGGCGCGGATCACCCCGATCTACCAGACCGCATCCTATGTGTTCGACAGCGTGGACCATGCCGCCGCGCTGTTCAACATCGAGGAATTCGGCAACATCTATACCCGCATCGGCAACCCCACCAACGGCGCGCTGGAAGGCAAGCTCGCCGCGCTGGAGGGCGGGGCGGCGGCGCTGGCGGTCGCATCGGGCCATGCCGCGCAGTTCCTGACCTTTCACACGCTGATGGAGCCGGGCTGCGAGATCGTCGCGGCCAAGAAGCTCTATGGCGGATCGCTCAACCAGCTCGGCCACAGCTTCCGCAAGATGGGCTGGTCGACGACGTTTGTCGATGCGTCGAACGTGGCAGAAGTCGCAGGTGCGATCACGGACAAGACGCGTGCGGTCTTCATCGAGAGCCTTGCCAATCCCGGCGGCGTGGTGATGGATATCGCCGCCATCGCCAAGGTCGCGCATGACGCAGGTCTGCCGCTGATCGTCGATAACACGCTCGCCACGCCCGCGCTCTGCCGTCCGATCGAGCATGGCGCAGACATCGTCGTCCATTCGCTCACCAAGTTCCTCAATGGCCATGGCAACAGCATCGGCGGCGCGATCGTCGATGCCGGGACATTCGACTGGGCGAAGAGCGGGGCCTATCCCTATCTCAGCGAGCCCAATCCGTCCTATCACGGCAAGGTGTTCACTCAGGCGTTCGGCAATATCGCGTTCATCCTGGCCGCCCGCGCGCTGGGCCTGCGCGACCTGGGACCGGCGCTCGCGCCAATGAACGCCTTTCTGGCGCTGACGGGCATGGAAACGCTTCACCTGCGCATGGAGCGGCATTGCGCCAACGCGCTCGCGCTCGCCGAGTGGTTGAAGGATCATCCCAAGGTCGAATGGGTGTCCTATGCGGGCCTGCCGGACGACCCCTATCACGCGCTCGCGCAGCAATATCTGGGCGGCAAGGGCGGTGCCGTGTTCACCTTCGGCGTCAAGGGCGGCTATGCGGCGGGTACCAAGCTCGTCTCTGCGGTGAATCTGTTCAGCCATCTTGCCAATATCGGCGACACACGTTCGCTGATCATCCATCCCGCATCGACAACGCACCGCCAGCTTGAGGAAGGCGCGCAGATCGAGGCGGGGGCCGGGCCCGACGTGGTGCGCGTCTCGGTCGGGATCGAGCATATCGACGATATCATCGCCGACATGGATCAGGCGCTGGAGCAGATTTGATGGTCTTTTCAATAGTGCCGTTCGCTTCGAGCGCAGTCGAGAAGCAGATGTGGGACAGTGTCTCGACTTCGCTCGACACGAACGGAGAAGTGACATGACCGCACTCTCATACGAACCCCGCACCGACTGGACCCGCGCCGAAATCGCGGCGCTGTTCGAGCGGCCGTTCATGGACCTGCTGTACGATGCGCAGACGATCCACCGCGCGCATCATCCGCGCAACGAAGTCCAGCTATCGACGCTGCTCTCGATCAAGACCG
>CAZHGR010000127.1:0-6422 GCA_964532255.1 uncultured Sphingobium sp. | reverse complement strand
GTCCTCGACAACGAGTACGCGCTTTGCCACCAAACCCCCGGTTGCGTTCGGCCTGACCGTTCCTCGTCCCGACACTGAGCGGAGAAAATGCTATTATGCCCCCGACTTACCCCAATCGGATCGAGGCGCAAAGCATTGCCTTGTCCACTATCGGCTGGATCGTGTCCGAGCCGCGCCGCGCCGAGCGCTTTCTGGACCTTACCGGTCTTGACCCCGCCGAACTGCGCGCAGGCGTGGGGGAGTCGGGAGTCCAGGCCGCAGCGCTCGATTTTCTCCTCTCGCACGAGCCCGACCTGATCGCCTGTGCGGAGGATACGGGCGTGGCCGCAGAAGCGCTCGTCGCGGCCCGCCAGGTGCTGACGCCATGAACCGGCCGCTCATCATCAGCGACTGCGACGAAGTGCTGCTGCACATGATTGTCCCATTTCGGGCCTGGCTCGACGCGGCGCACGGCATCCACTTCACCCTCGGCAGCCCCTATGAGGAGGCATTCCGCCACAAGGACGCCGGGACGCCGGTCGAACGGAATCGCGTCTGGACACTGCTCGGCGAGTTTTTCGACACGCAGATGCCGACCCAGATGCCCATCGAGGGTGCGTGCGCAGCTTTGGAGAGGCTGGGCGCGGTCGCAGACATCGTCATCCTGACCAATCTGGAGGATCATCGGCAGGAAGCGCGAATCGCGCAACTCGCGGGGCACGGCATCCACCTGCCCGTCCACACCAACCGTGGCGGCAAGGGGCCAGCGGTCGTCCGGTTGCTGGCGGATTATCGCCCGTCGGTCGCGATCTTCATCGACGACCTCGAATCGAATCACGCCAGCCTCGCCGAGCATTGCCCGCAGGTCTGGCGGCTCCACATGGTGGGCGAGCCGGAGCTGGCGCCCCATGTCGCGCCCTGCCCCGACGCGCATCAGCGAATCGACCGCTGGGCCGAGGCCGAACGCTGGATCGCCGCGCGGATCACGGATGCGGATTGACGCGATAGCTTGGCGCAACGGCTAGACGGAACGACTTGACGGGGGGAGGCGTCCATGCTGACTGCGCGGCCATGAGCCGCATCGACCAGCATCTGAGCGCCCTGGGGATCATCCTGCCCCAGCCCGCCGCCCCCGTCGCCGCCTATGTCCCCGTCGTCGTTCACGGCGGCGTCGCCCATGTCAGCGGCCAGCTTCCGTTCGCTGCCGACGGCGCGCTGATGACCGGCCGCATGGGCGAGGACCGCGACATGACCTTTGGCCAGCAGGCAGCGGAGCGCTGCGGTCTCATGATCCTGGCGCAGCTTCGCGCCGCGATCGGCGACCTCGACCGGGTCGAGCGCGTGCTGAAACTGGGCTGCTTCATATCGAGCACCGCCGACTTCACCGACCAGCCCAAGGTCGCCAACGGCGCGTCCGAGCTGATGGCGCGGGTGTTCGGCGACAAGGGGACGCATGCGCGCGCTGCGGTCGGCGTTCCGGTGCTGCCGCTGGGCGCAGTGGTCGAGGTCGATGCGGTGGTCGCGCTCCGCGATTGATCGAGCGAATCGTTTCGACTGGAATTCGGCCGACCGCCATCCCATCTGACGGCTCGTGACACCGGTGGGCCTGACATCACTGCATTTGCGCGCGGCACGCATGGCCTGCCCCTCGTCCGCTTGCCCGCGTCACCGCGCCCTGCCGTGAGCGCCGATCGCTACACCATTCGGGCCTATGACAGCGTTCGCGCCATCGACGCCGCCGAATGGGACGCCTGTGCCGGCACCGCCAACCCCTTTGTCAGCCACGCGTTCCTCTCCGCGCTGGAAGAGTCGGAGAGCGTCGGCGGCCGTTCGGGCTGGCAGCCGCTGCCGCTGGTGGTGGAAGCCGGCGACGGCCGCATCGCCGCCGCCGCGCCCGCTTATGCCAAGTCGCACAGCCAGGGAGAATATGTGTTCGATCATGGCTGGGCGGAGGCGTGGGAGCGCGCGGGCGGGCGCTACTATCCCAAAATCCAGATTGCCGCGCCTTTCTCGCCGGTGCCCGGCCCGCGCCTGCTGTTGCGCGATTCCGCGGCGGGGCCGGCGCTGCTGGCAGGAATCGCCGCGCTCGTCGACCAGAACGGCCTCTCGTCGGCGCACGCCACCTTTGTCGAGGAGGACCAGCTTGCGCTGTTTCGGGAGGCGGGCTGGCTGATCCGGCAGGACAGCCAGTTCCACTGGACCAATGACGGCTACGCCTGTTTCGAGGACTTCCTGTCGGCGCTGTCGAGCCGCAAACGCAAGGACATCCGCAAGGAGCGGGAAAAGGCGCGCGAGGGGCTGGAGATCGTCCACCTGACCGGTGGCGAGATCAGCGAGGCGCACTGGGACCGCTTCTGGGACTTTTATCAGGACACCGGCGCGCGCAAATGGGGCCGACCCTATCTCACGCGACGCTTCTTCTCGCTGCTGGGCGAGCGGCTGGCGGACAAGGTGCTGCTGATGTTCGCGATGCGCGGCGACGATGCCATAGCGGGCGCGCTCAACCTGATCGGCGCTGACACGCTGTATGGCCGCTACTGGGGCTGTACCGAGGAGGTGCCCTTCCTCCATTTCGAATTATGCTACTATCAGGCGATCGATGCCGCGATCACGCGCGGCCTCACTCGTGTCGAAGCGGGCGCGCAGGGATCGCACAAGCTGGCGCGCGGCTATCGCCCGGTGCCGACCTGGTCGGCGCACCATATTCCCGATCCGGGCTTCCGCCGGGCGGTCGCCGACTTTCTGGCGCGCGAATCGGCGGCGGTGGAAAGCGACCGCGCTTACCTCGATTCGCACGCGCCCTTCAGGAAGGCGTGCGACTGAAAGCGAAGGATCAGGCGGCGCGACGGCTGTGGATTGCCAGCCACGAACGGGCCTGGCGCTGCGCTTCCGCGATTTCGCGCGCGGTCATCTCTTCCGCCACTTCGGCGCGGCACGCCTGCCCTTCCTCGTTGCCCGACAAGGCGGCCAGGTTGAACCATTTATGTGCCTCGATGAGGTCGATATCGACCCCCCCGATGCCGCAGCTATAGGCGACACCCAGGTCATAAAGTGCCTGAGCATTGCCGCGTGCGGCATCGCGCAAACGGCTCTCGATCAGGAAACGCGCGCTGGCGATGCTGTTGCCCACGAAGATAACCCCCTCAGTCGGTCCCCGGGCACAACACACCATCCCGCGCTTAAAACAGGGTTAACGCCGCGACCGCCCGCGTTTCGGGACAGGGGCTGTCGGCTGCTTAGCCGCTGATTTCAGTAGTTAACGGCGATATTGTCGATGAGTCGCGTCGTCCCCAGCCGCGCGGCGGCGAGCAGCCTGACAGGCCGGTCCAGCGAATCGGCAGGCCGCAGGCTGTCGGCGTCGCAAAGCGCGACATAGTCGATTCGCGCGAATCCTGCCTCGATCAGCGCGGCCTCGGCCGTCGCGAGCGCGACCGCGACCGGCGTGCCTGCGCGCATTGCCTCTGCCGCCTGCGTCAGCGCCCGCGGCAGCGCGACGGCGGCCGCCCGCTCGGACTCGGAAAGATAGGCGTTGCGCGAGGACAGGGCGAGGCCGTCGGGTGCTCTCTCGGTCGGCACGCCGACGATCTCGACCCGCAGGTTCAGGTCGGCGACGACGCGTCGGATCACGGCGAGCTGCTGGAAATCCTTTTCACCGAACAGCGCGACATCGGGCCGCACCTGCCCCAGCAGCTTCGTCACCACGGTCGCCACCCCGTCGAAATGGCCGGGCCGGGCCGCGCCGCACAGCCCTTCGCTGACGCCTGCGACATGCACATTGGTGGCAAAGCCCGACGGGTACATCTCCGCCACCGTCGGTGCCCACAGCAGCGCCACCCCCGCCTTGCGCAACAGGGCGGCGTCGGCCGCCTCCTGCCGGGGATAGGCATCCAGATCCTCGTTCGCCCCGAACTGCGTGGGATTGACGAAGATGGACACCACGACCGCGTCGGCCCTCTCCCCCGCTTCACGCACCAGCGCCATATGGCCTTCGTGCAGAGCCCCCATGGTCGGGACCATCGCAATCCGGCCGCCATCGCCGCGAAGCGTGGTCAAGGCGTCATAAAGTGTGGATAGATCACGGATGATTTGCACGGTGCCGAGGCCTCCGATAAGCGTTTGGGCGATACCGCGCCGCGGTCTTGGCGACTGCCGCCCGGCGGGTCAAGAATGGCCGCGGCGGCGTCGACAGACCAGTTACAGGATTATTCCGCATGACCGACACCAGGGCGCACTGCATCGTTTTCGCCAATGAAAAGGGCGGCACGGGCAAGTCGACCACCGCCGTTCATACCGCGGTCGCCCTCGCCACGCAGGGACTGAAGGTGGCAGTCATCGACCTCGACGCCCGCCAGCGCACCGTGACCCGCTATCTGGAGAACCGCGCCGAAACGATGCGACGCCGAGAGATCGGCTTGCCGCACCCGCGATTCGCGGTGTTTGCCGAGGGTGATACCGAAGCGCTCGATGCCTGCATCGCCGAGCAGGGCGAGGGTGCCGACTTCGTCATCATCGACACCCCCGGCCGCGACGATCCGCTGGCGCGGCATGCGGCAACGAGGGCGCGCACGCTGGTCACGCCGATCAACGACAGCTTTGTCGATTTCGACCTGATCGGGCAGGTCGACCCGGAAAATTTCAAGGTCCGGCGCCTCAGCTTCTATGCCGAGCTGATGTGGGAGACCCGCAAGGTCCGCGCCAAGACCGATGGCGTGTCGATCGACTGGGTGCTGCTGCGCAATCGCCTCCACAATAATGAGGCGCGCAACCAGAAGCGTGTGGGCGAGGCGCTGACCGAGCTGTCCAAGCGCGTCGGGTTCCGTGTCATTCCGGGGCTGTCCGAACGCGTGATCTTCCGCGAGCTGTTCCCGTCGGGCCTGACGCTGCTCGACAAGGGGCATCTGGGCGATCTGGGCGTGGCGCACATCGCGGCGCGGCAGGAACTGCGCGAAATGGTCGCCGGCCTTGCCCTTCCGCAGATGCCGGCGCGCGAACCGGCGCGGGACGCCGCCTGAAGCACGGTGGCGCTGCTCGTCCTCATCGTGGGCGGCGTGCTCGGCTGGCTGGTCCTGACCGGCAAGCTGAAGCGGCCTTCCGCCCGCCAGATCGCAGCGATGGTGCTGTCGGTCGTGGGTGGTGCCATCGCGGCGCGCGGACGGCCGCTGATCGGTGGCGGCATGGCAGCGGCGGGGCTCGCCTGGTTGTCGCTGTCATCGACGCCCAAAGCAGCCAGCGCAGCGCCGCCGGTCGACACGACCACCCGCGAATCGCTGGACCTTCTCGGACTGGACGCGGGGGCCGACCGCGCCGCCGTGATCGCGGCGCATCGGCGCCTCATCGCACGCACCCATCCCGACAGCGGCGGCACCGAAGCGCTCGCCCGGCAGATCAACGCCGCGCGCGACCATCTGCTGCGAACGCTGCCCGAATGATCGCCGCCCGCAGGATTCACAGGAAAGCAACGGAAGTCTTCTAACCGCGTTGCGCCCATTGCCGCTCAACAGGGAGATCGCATGACCCACCAGTTCCACCCCACAACACTGCGCGAGTATGACATTCGCGGTATCGTCGGCGAAACGCTTACCGAGGATGACGCGCGCGCGATCGGGCGTGGTTTCGGCACGCTGATCGTCCGCGCGGGCGGATCGAAGGTCGCGGTGGGCTATGATGGCCGCGTCAGCTCCCCGGTGCTGGAGGCCGCGCTGGTCGAGGGACTGAACGCGGCGGGAGTCCACGCCGTCCGCGTCGGCATGGGTCCGACCCCGATGCTATATTATGCCGAGGCGGTGCTGGAGGTAGATGGCGGCATCCAGATAACCGGCAGCCACAATCCCGCCAATTACAACGGCTTCAAGATGGTGTTTCAGCACCGTCCCTTTTTCGGCGAGGACATTCAGGGGCTGGGCCGCATGGCGGCGGCGGGCGACTGGGCCGATGGCAGCGCGGGAAGCGAGACGGTCGAGATCATGGACCGCTACGTCGAGCGGCTGATGCAGGATTTCGACGGCGGCACCTATCGCATCGGCTGGGACGCGGGCAATGGCGCGGCGGGTCCCGTCGTCGACAAGCTCGTCAAGCTCCTGCCGGGTGAGCATCATACGCTGTTCACCGATGTCGACGGCAATTTTCCCAATCATCATCCCGATCCTACCGAGGAAAAGAATCTGGCTGACCTCAAGGCGCTCGTCGCCGACAAGAAGCTCGATTTCGGAGTGGCTTTCGACGGCGACGGCGACCGGATCGGCGCGATCGACGGTGAAGGCCGCGTGATCTGGGGCGATCAGCTTCTTTCGATCTTCGCCGAACCGGTTCTGAAAGAGCAGCCCGGGGCGACGATCATCGCCGACGTCAAGGCCAGCCAGGCGCTCTATGACCGAATCGCCGAACTGGGTGGCCAGCCGCTGATGTGGAAGACCGGCCACAGCCTCATCAAGTCCAAGATGAAG
>CAZHGR010000126.1:0-6491 GCA_964532255.1 uncultured Sphingobium sp. | reverse complement strand
AAAATGGCGCGCCCGGAACGATTCGAACGTCCGACCCTCAGATTCGTAGTCTGATGCTCTATCCAGCTGAGCTACGGGCGCGTGCACCACAAGGTTGCGGTGAACCCGGGACAGGCCCAAGGCCGTCGCGGGAAAGGCGCAGATAGAGGGGGTCGCCGGTTCTGGCAACCCCCTATCCGCTCAAAAACTCATGACCGGTGCTTGAGCGCGGCCTGCGCCGCCGCCAGCCGCGCGATCGGAACGCGATAGGGCGAGGCCGAGACATAATCGAGGCCCGTTTTCTCGCAGAAGGCGATGCTGTCGGGGTCGCCGCCATGCTCGCCGCAGATGCCCAGCTTGATGTCGGGCCGGGTCTTGCGGCCACGCTCGGCGGCGATCTCGATAAGCTGACCTACACCCTCCACATCCAGGCTGACGAACGGGTCGCGCAGGAAAATGCCCTTGTCGACATATTGCGTCAGGAACCGGCCGGCGTCGTCGCGGCTGATGCCGATGGTGGTCTGGGTGAGGTCGTTGGTGCCGAACGAGAAGAACTCGCCCGCCTCCGCGATCTCGTCCGCCTTGAGCGCCGCGCGCGGCAGCTCGATCATCGTGCCGACGAGATATTCGATCTCGCGGCCCTTCTCGGCGAACACCGCCTTCGCGGCGGCGTCGACGATGTCCTTCATCAGTTCCAGCTCGCGCTTGGTCGCGACCAGCGGGATCATGATTTCGGGGATCGGGGCCACCCCGCTCGTCGCCGCGACGTCGATCGCCGCCTCGAAGATCGCCTGCGCCTGCATTTCGTAGATCTCGGGATAGGTCACGCCCAGACGACAGCCGCGATGGCCGAGCATCGGATTGAACTCGTGAAGCTCCGACGCGCGGCGCTTGAGCGTATCGATGCTGACCCCGGCCGCTTCTGCGACCTCAGCGAACTCGCTGTCGGCGTGCGGCAGGAATTCGTGCAGCGGCGGATCGAGCAGCCGGATCGTGACCGGCAGGCCCGCCATGACCGTGAATATCTCGGTGAAGTCGGCGCGCTGTTCGGGCAGCAGCTTGCCGAGCGCCACGCGGCGGCCCTTTTCATTCTCGGCGAGGATCATCTGGCGAACGGCGGTGATCCGCTCCGCATCGAAGAACATGTGCTCGGTGCGGCACAGGCCCACGCCTTCCGCACCGAAATCGCGCGCGGTGCGGCAGTCGAGCGGCGTTTCGGCATTGGCGCGGACCTTGAGGCGGCGCACCTTGTCGGCCCAGACCATCAGCGTGTTGAAATCGCCCGCCAGTTCCGGCTGAACAGTCGGAACCTCACCCGCCATCACTTCGCCGGTGGCACCGTCGATGGTGATGATCTCGCCTTCCTTGAGCGTCCGCTCGCCGATGCGCATGACCCGGTTGGCATTGTCGATCGACAGCGATCCCGCACCCGAGACGCAGGGGCGGCCCATGCCGCGCGCGACCACGGCCGCGTGGCTGGTCATGCCGCCGCGCGCGGTCAGTATGCCCCTTGCGGCGTGCATGCCGTGAATGTCCTCGGGGCTGGTCTCGACGCGGACCAGGATGACCGCTTCGCCCATTTCGTTGCGACGTTCGGCGGCGTCGGCATCGAACACGATCTGGCCCGACGCGGCACCGGGGCTGGCGGGCAGTCCCTTGGTCAGCACGTCGCGCGGTGCCTTCGGGTCGAGCGTGGGATGGAGAAGCTGGTCGAGCGCCGAGGGGTCGACTCGCGCCACCGCCTCTTCCTGCGTGATCAGGCCCTCATTGGCCATTTCCACCGCGATCTTGAGCGACGCCTTGGCGGTGCGCTTGCCGCTGCGGGTCTGCAGCATCCACAGCTTGCCCTGCTGGACCGTGAACTCGATGTCCTGCATGTCGCGATAATGGGTTTCGAGCGTGTGGAAGACCCGTGCCAGCTCGGCGAAGGTCTGGGGCATCGCCTCTTCCATGCTCGCCGCGGCAGCGCCGGCCTTTTCGCGCGCGGCCTTGGTCAGATATTGCGGCGTCCGGATGCCGGCGACGACATCCTCGCCCTGCGCGTTGATCAGATATTCGCCATAATAGATGTTCTCGCCCGTCGCCGGGTCGCGCGTGAAGGCGACGCCGGTGGCCGACGTCTCGCCCATGTTGCCGAACACCATCGCCTGGACGTTGACGGCCGTGCCCCATTCTCCCGGAATATTGTTGAGGCGGCGATAGACCTTGGCGCGTTCCGACTGCCAGCTTCCGAACACCGCGCCGACCGCGCCCCATAGCTGTTCGTGCACATCCTGCGGGAAAGGCTTTTCCCAGAGCCGCTCGACGATCTGCTTGTACTCGGCGACCAGCGCCTGCCAGTCCTCGGCCTGCATCTCGGTATCGAGATGATAGCCGCGATCCTCCTTGGCGATCTCCAGCGCCTCCTCGAATTCGCCATGGTCGAGTTCGAGCACCACGTCCGAATACATCTGGATGAAGCGGCGATAGCTGTCCCAGGCGAAGCGGGGGTCGGACGACACCGTCGCCAGCCCCTGCACCGTCTCGTCATTGAGGCCGAGGTTCAGGACCGTGTCCATCATGCCCGGCATCGACACGCGCGCGCCCGACCGGACCGATACGAGCAGAGGGTCGGCGACATCGCCGAAGCGCTTGCCGGTCACCGCCTCGATATGTGCCAGGCCCTCGGCGACTTCCGCGCGGAGCGAATCGGGATAGCTCTGCCCCTCCTGATAGTATCGGGTGCACATCTCCGTCGTGATGGTGAAGCCCGGCGGGACCGGCAGTCCGATCGAGGCCATGCCGTCGAGATTGGCGCCCTTGCCGCCGAGCAGATTCTTGTCGCCGCTGACACCCGCATCCGCGCTGTCCGTTGCCCCACCACCAAAACGATAGACATACCGGGTCATTGGTTCTGCTCTTTCTCTTCTGTCGATGCTGCATCGCGCAATAGATTACATACGCGACAAACGGCAGACGTTCAGCCCTCTATACGCGAAAAGTCTGCAATTTTGTGCATAGCGTCACGAATTCTCGCAAGCTGGTCAAGACGCGCGACACGCTTGTCCTGATCCGGGTCATTCACCGTGACCTGATCGAAGAAGGCGTCGATCGGCGCGCGAAGCCCCGCCAGCGCCGCCATCGCCGCGCCGAAATCCTCCGCCGCCAGCGCCGCGTCGACCGCGGGCTCGACCACGGCAAGCGCATCGGTCAGCGCCGCCTCGGCGGGCTCGGGCGCATAGGAAGATGCGTGCTGCCCGGCGGTCGCGAATTCCGAAATGGCGTCGCCCAGAATCGGATCGTCGACCAGCACCATCGGGTCTTCCTCACCGGTCTGCGAGATGCCCTGGCTGGCAGCGGTCGTCATCGCGGGCTTGGTGCTTTCCCAATTTTCCTTCTTCAGAATATTGGCTGCGCGGCGATAGCCGGCGAGGAGGTTCTTGCCGTCTTCGTCCTCTAAAAACCTCTGCAAGGCATAGCAGGCACTTATGGCTGATCTCACACTAAAGCCGACCCCGCCCTCGGGCACAACAGCGTCTACCAAGTCGTAGCGGCTCCCTTCATCCCGCAAAATCTGCCGAAGACGATCGAGAAAGAATCCGTTCAATGCGTAAATCGGCCGCCAAGTGGAGGATGATGCATCATCCTCATCAATCACATCTGATCCAAGGTAGAGTGCCGCTCTGATCACATCGCAGACATTGAAGTCCAGTTCGTTAGATCTAATCGTTCTCAATACGCCCAAAGCCGCACGCCGTAGCGCAAATGGATCTTTCGACCCAGTTGGAACCTCGTCGATAGAGAAAAATCGGCCGAGCGTATCCAGCTTGTCCGCCAGCGACACCGCCACCGTCACCGGCGCGGTGGGCACGTCGTCGCCCTGTCCGACCGGCTTGTAATGGTCGCGGATTGCGTCGGCGACGTCCTCCGGCAGACCTTCGGCACGGGCGTAATAGCCGCCCATAAGTCCCTGAAGCTCAGGGAACTCGCCGACCATGTCGGTGACGAGATCGGCCTTGCACAGCCGCGCGGCCTGTTCGGCGAGGTCGGCGAGACGCTCCCTCTCCCCGCCGGGGAGAGGGCCGGGGTGAGGGGGGGCAACGTCCGCGGCTGATGCACCCTCACCCTTCCCGCTCGCTTGCGCGAGCGGGCCCCTTCCCTCTCCCGATACGGGAGAGGGAGAAGCGCCGATTATCCCCTCTTCCACCAGCCACCGCGCGAGCTTCGCGACCCGCTCCACCTTGTCGGCGACGGTGCCCAGTTTCTCGTGAAACGTGATCCGCGCCAGCTTCGTGGCGTGATCCGCAAGCTTCGTCTTCCTGTCCTGCTCCCAGAAGAAGCGCGCATCGGACAGGCGCGCGGCGAGCACCTTGCCATTGCCTGCGACAATCGCCGCGCCGCCGTCCTTGGCATCGATATTGGCAGTGCAGATGAACGCCGGGGCCAGCCGCCCCGCGCCATCCCGCAGTACGAAATATTTCTGGTTGATGCGGAGCGTTAGCTGGATGACCTCGGGCGGCACCTCAAGGAAGGCGGGGTCGAAGTCGCCCAGCAGCGGCACCGGCCATTCGGTCAGGCCGGCATTCTCCGCCACCAGCCCCTTGTCCTCGACGAGCACATAGCCGCGCTCCGCCGCCAGCGCCGCGGCGCGTTCGGCGATGATCGCCTGCCGCTCCTCATGGGCAACGATGACATGGCAGGCGCGCAGCTTCTCCGCATAGTCATGCGCGCCGCCGATGGTGATCTCGCCGGGATGGTGGAAGCGGTGGCCGAGCGTTGCATAGCCCGAGCGGATGCCGTCGACCTCGACCGGCACCAGTTCCTCGCCCAGGATCGCGACGATCCCCTGCAGCGGGCGGACCCAGCGCAGGCTTTCGGTGGTGACGCTGGCATCGCCCCAGCGCATCGACTTGGGCCAGGGAAAGGCGCGGATGACGGCGGGCACCGCTTCGGCGAGCACGTCGGCGGTGGCGCGGCCGGGCTTCTCGACGACGGCGAACCACACGCCGCCGCGATCCTCGAGCTGATCCTTGCTGAGGCCGGTCTTGCGGAGAAAGCCTTCGAGCGCCTGATCGGGGGCGCTGGTGCGCGGGCCCTTGTATTCCTCGCTCACCGCCGCCGTCTCGGCGGGCAGGCCGTGCGCGATCAGCGCGAGGCGGCGGGGCGTGACAAGGCTGGTGATCCGGTCGGGCGTCAGTCCCGCCTCGGCCAGCCGCTCGGTGAACAGCCGCGCCAGATCGTCCGACGCCTTGGCCTGCATGCGCGCGGGGATTTCCTCGCAGCGCAGTTCGAGGAGGAAGTCGGTCATGGTCTCTCCTCCCCGGCACGGGGAGGGGGACCGCCAGCCGCAGGCTGGTGGTGGAGGGGCGGTGCCACCGACGCAGCGATTGCCGCCATCACGCCATCAATGTTCCGCAGAACGTCCACGGCGGCTATACGCATGATGCGATATCCATTTTCTTCCAGGAAGCCGTCTCTGCGCCGGTCATATTCCGGCACGGTGCCTCTGCCATGAGTCTCGCCATCAACTTCGATCACCAGCCGCAGGCGGCTACAATAAAAATCAGCGATATAAGGGCCGATCGGGTGCTGGCGGCGGAACCTGCTGCCGGTTTGCCCACCCCGCAGCCGCTGCCAAAGGAGAATCTCGGGCAAGGTCATGCTTCCACGGAGCGCGCGTGCACGAACGACGACCGGCCGGTGCGCGACAGGCACGCCCCCTCCACCACGCCGCTGCGCGGCGCGGTCCCCCTCCCCGTGCCGGGGAGGAGTCATTCCGCCCACCCGTTGACGCGCATCCATGCCTCGCAGCTTCCCTTGGCGAGGTCGCGCACGCGGCCGATGTAGCTCGCGCGTTCCTGCACGCTGATGACGCCGCGCGCCTGGAGCAGGTTGAAGACATGGCTCGCCTCGATCGCCTGGTCATAGGCCGCGAGCGGAACGCCCGCGTCGATGCTCGCCTTGCACTCCGTCTCGCAGTCGCGGAACCAGCGGAAGAGCTTGTCAGTGTCGGCAATCTCGAAATTCCATTTCGACATCTGCCGCTCATTGGCGAGGAAGACGTCGCCATAGCTCACCGCCGGCCGGTCCCCCACGGCATCGTTGAAGCGCAGGTCGTAAACGCTGTCGACGCCCTGAATATACATCGCCAGCCGTTCGAGCCCGTAGGTCAGCTCGCCCGCCACCGGCTTGCAGTCGAACCCGCCCATCTGCTGGAAATAGGTGAACTGGGTCACCTCCATCCCGTCGCACCACACTTCCCAGCCGAGGCCCCAGGCGCCCAAGGTGGGGCTTTCCCAGTCGTCCTCGACAAAGCGGATGTCGTGAAGCAGCGGGTCGATACCGATTGCCGCCAGGCTGCCGAGATACAGTTCCTGGAGGTTGGGCGGCGAAGGCTTCATGATCACCTGATACTGGTAATAATGCTGGAGCCGGTTGGGATTCTCGCCATAGCGGCCGTCGGTCGGGCGGCGGCTGGGCTGCACATAGGCGCAGTTCCACGGATCGGGACCCAGGCTGCGCAGCGTCGTCGC
>CAZHGR010000125.1:0-6547 GCA_964532255.1 uncultured Sphingobium sp. | reverse complement strand
ACCCTCATTTTTTTCTTCATCATCGGGCTCGGCGTGGTAATTGGCGCCGAAATCAACGCTGCGCTGGCGGATTTCCCCGACCGGGAAACAGGGGGCGAGGCGTTGGACCGGACCGCACGCATAAAGGAGACTGGGGGCGAATGAGCGGGCTGATGAGCGGAAAGCGCGGCCTGATCATGGGCCTCGCCAACGACAAGTCGCTGGCATGGGGGATCGCGAAGGCGCTCCATGCACAAGGCGCGGAACTGGCGTTTTCCTATCTGGGAGAGGCTCTGGAGCGGCGCGTGCGCCCGCTGGCGGCGGAGGTGGGTTCCGATTTCCTGGTGCCGTGTGATGTCGGCGACATGGGTTCGATCGACGCGGCTTTCGCGGAGGTGGAGAAGCGCTGGGGACGGCTCGACTTCCTCGTCCATGCCATCGGCTTTTCGGACAAGAACGAGCTTCGCGGCAAGTTCGTCGACACCAGCCTCGACAATTTCCTGCTGACAATGAACATCAGCGCCTATTCGCTGGTGGCCGTCACCAAGCGTGCCCGGCCGCTGATGGGCGCGGGCGGATCGATCCTGACGCTGACCTATTATGGCGCCGAAAAGGTCATTCCGCACTACAACGTCATGGGCGTCGCCAAGGCCGCGCTGGAAGCCAGCGTCAAATATCTGGCGATGGACCTCGGGCCGGAGAATATCCGCGTCAACGCCATCTCCGCCGGCCCGATCAAGACGCTCGCCGCGTCGGGCATCGGCGATTTCCGCTACATCATGAAGTGGAACGAATATAACAGCCCGCTGCGCCGCAACGTCACGATCGAGGATGTCGGCGGTGCCGGCCTCTACATGCTGTCCGACCTCGCCTCGGGCGTGACGGGCGAGATCCACCATGTCGACGCGGGCTACAATGTCATCGGCATGAAAGCCGAGGACGCCCCCGACATCGCGCTCGAGAAATGATGAACCTGTTCCCTCTCCCGTCGGGAGAGGGAGGGGCCCGCCGCGTAGCGGTGGGAGGGTGAAGGATGGACGCAAGGCGGATTGGCGGCACATCATCCACATACACTCGGCGCTTGCGTCAGAATGCGACCGGGCCCGAGCGATTTTTATGGCAGCGGCTCCGCAATCGCCAACTGGGCTGTCTGAAGTTTCGGCGACAGGTGCCGATCGGCAAGTACATCGTCGATTTCCTCTGTCTCGAGGTGATGCTGGTCGTTGAGGTTGACGGAGACACGCATGCGTTTACTCAGGCGGCGGATGCACTGAGGACGGCGCACCTTGAGAGCGAAGGATTCAAAGTGGTGCGGTTCACCAATTCTGAGGTGATGGGTAACATGGAGGGCGTGTTGTTGGCCATTTCGAGTGCCGCCTTCGGCCCCTCACCCTCCCAAGCCTTCGGCTTGGGCCCCGCCCTCTCCCAGAGGGAGAGGGATGTATGAGCTACAACACATTCGGCCGCGCGCTGCGTTTCACGACCTGGGGGGAAAGCCACGGGCCGGCCATCGGCGTCGTGATCGACGGCTGCCCGCCGGGTATCGTGCTGTCGGAGGCCGACATCCAGCCCTGGCTCGACAAACGGCGTCCCGGCACATCGCGCCACACGACGCAGCGGCGCGAGCCCGACGCGGTGCGCATCCTTTCGGGTGTGTTCGAGGGTCGGACGACGGGCACCCCGATCAGCCTGATGATCGAGAATGTCGATCAACGGTCGAAGGATTATTCGGACGTCGCGGAGGCCTATCGGCCCGGCCATGCCGACCAGACCTACGACATGAAATACGGCTTTCGCGACTATCGCGGCGGCGGGCGATCCTCGGCGCGCGAGACGGCCGCGCGCGTCGCCGCCGGGGCGGTCGCACGGCTGATCATCCCGCAGGTGACGATCACCGGATGGGTCAGCGCGATCGGCGGCGATGCCATCGACCCCGACGTCTTCGATGCCGACGCAATCGGCGAGAACCCCTTCTTCTGTCCCGACCGCGCGGCAGCGGTGCGCTGGGAAGCGCTGATGGACGCGGTGCGCAAGAGCGGATCGTCGGTCGGCGCGCTGGTGGAGTGCGAGGCGACCGGGGTTCCGCCCGGCTGGGGTGCGCCGCTCTATGCCAAGCTCGACAGCGAGATCGCTGCCGCCTGTATGAGCATCAACGCGGTCAAGGGCGTGGAGATCGGCGACGGTTTCGCGGCGGCAAGCGCGCGCGGCGAGGACAATGCCGACGCGATCCGACCCGGTGAGGGCGGTCCCGTCTATCTGTCCAACCATGGCGGCGGGATCATGGGCGGAATCTCCAACGGACAGCCGGTTCGAGTCCGGGTCGCGTTCAAGCCGACCAGTTCGATCCTGATCCCGGTGCCGACCATCGACCGGGCGGGCGAGGCGACCGAGATCGTCACCAGGGGACGCCATGACCCCTGCGTGGGTATTCGCGGCGTTCCGGTCGTTGAGGCCATGGTCGCCTTTGTGCTTGCGGACCAGTATCTGCTGCATCGTGCGCAATGTGGCTGAGGTATCGGCAAATAACGACATCATGAATTTCTGTTCATCTGCGACGAATTGTTGAGTTGCACGGCGAATCGAGCAACTTCATAGCCGATTGGCTCTTATGATCTCCGGATTAGAAGGAGAGCATGACAATGAAATCGACCCTTATCGCTATCGCAGCGGCCGCATCGATTCTGCCGTTCGCCGCGCAGGCACAGGTCGGTGCCAGTGTCGGCGGCACCGTTTCCGGCTCGACCCCGGACGCCGGATCGACGGTAACCGACACCACGCAGGGCGCAGGCACCGCCGCGAGCGACACCGCCCATGGCGCGCACAGCGCGGCAGACCATGCTGCCGACAAGGCGAAGGAAGCCGCGCCTGACGCAAGCGCATCGGGCAGCGGCAGTGTCTCGGGTGACGCCGCCGGCACCGACGCCTCGACCGGAACCTCGGCCTCGGTCGAGGCCAAGCCGGCTCGCTGATCGGTTGCAGACCAGCATAACGGACGGCCGGGCCTAGTGCCCGGCCGTTTCTGTTGTGACTGCCCTTGTTCGCGGCGGGAGACCTTTCCGTTTGGTACCTTGCCGCCATGGTGGCAGGATGGAGGCAAGACCATGACAGCGGGGACGCGCGAATGACGGCAGCCGACACGGTAGCGGAACAGGGCGAGACCCGGCTGCAATATTATATGCTGGGCGGCTTTCTCGGCGGGCTGCTGCTGGGGCTGCTGACTTACAGCGTGGCGCGTGACGCCGCCTGGGTCGACACGGTCGTCACTTATGTCACCGGCCCCATCGGCCAGATTTTTCTGCGGCTGCTGTTCATGCTGGTGCTGCCGCTGCTGCTGTCGGCGCTGATCATCGGCGTCGCCGACATGGGCGAGATGGCAACGCTGCGCTCGATCGGCATCCGCACGTTGGTCTACACCGTCGTCGTCGCGACCATCGCCGTCGGGATCAGCCTGCTCACCGTCAACATCATCCGTCCCGGCGAGGGTGTCGATCCCGCGGTTGCCGCGACACTGCTCGAGCAGTCGC
Organism: uncultured Sphingobium sp.; assembly: GCA_964532255.1. Taxonomy (GTDB): domain Bacteria; phylum Pseudomonadota; class Alphaproteobacteria; order Sphingomonadales; family Sphingomonadaceae; genus Sphingobium. The sequence goes on along the minus strand of CAZHGR010000125.1, from coordinate 3,044 downwards.
GGGCAGGCGCGGCGTCGATCACGAGCAATCTGGGCGAAAGCAAATCGGGGATCGAGCAGCTCATCGCGATCGTGCCCACCAACATCATCGGCGCGATGAGCACCAATGACATATTGGCGGTGATGTTCTTCGCGCTCATGTTCGGCATCGGCTTCCTGCTCGTTCCGCAGGAAAAGACCGCGACGCTTCGCCGCGCCATCGACGGGGTGTTCGAAATTTCGATGCGGCTCATCGGCCTCGTCATCCGCCTCGCGCCGATTGCGATCTTCTGCTTCATGTTCAACCTGGCCGCGCAATTCGGCTGGGACCTGATCATCCGCCTGTTCAGCTTCGTGGGCGTCGTCGTGCTGGCGCTCGGCATCCAGCTTTTCGTCACCTTCCCCATCCTGCTGCGCACTTTGGGCCGCAAGAGCCCGGTCGCCTTCTTCCGCGAGGTGCGCGAGCCGATGGTGATGGCGTTCGCGACCGCCTCCTCGAACGCCACGCTCCCGACCAGCCTGCGTGCGGCGCAGGAGCAGTTGCGGCTGCCGCCCACCGTGTCGCGCTTCGTGCTGACCATCGGCGCCACGGCGAACCAGAACGGATCGGCGATGTTCGAGGGCGTGACCGTGCTGTTCCTCGCACAGTTCTTCGGCGTCGACCTGACCCTGGGGCAGCAGGCGATGGTGATGATGATCTGCGTGCTCGGCGGAATCGGCACGGCAGGCATACCTGCGGCGACGCTGCCGGTGATCGCGCTGATCCTGGCGTCGGTCGGCGCGCCGCCCGAGGGGATCGGCATCGTGCTGGGCGTCGACCGCTTCCTCGACATGTGCCGGACGACGGTCAACGTCATCGGCGACCTCGTCGCGGCGCAGGTGGTCAGCGCGACGAGCGGCGAGCTGGACGAGCAAACGACGTAAGCGCTTCATTCACGCTGTCGTTTCGGTTGGCATTAAGCCGCCGGCACCAAAGCGTGCGGGCATGTGGGACGGACGTTTTCTCGGGCTGATTGCTGCCGGCTTGCTGCTTTCGGGCTGCGAGCAGATCCGGTGGCTCGGCCGGGGTGACCCCGTCCAGACAACGGTTGCGGGCGAAACGCCGGAGGAAGTCGCCAATGCGCTCCGCGCGCTGCCGCAGACCCTCCCGCCCGAGCGGCGGCAACAGTTTCACTATGCGCTGGAGACGCTGAAGCTTGCCGTGCCCGACAAGGTCGATCCGCGCACCGTCGATGGTGTGACGCCGCAGCTCGCCGCCATCGCCAGGGGGCGGAGCGCGGAAGGGATCATCCAGGCCGCCGATGTGTGGCGCGCGAGCGTGCCAACCGATCCGCCGGGCCAATAGGCTCAGCCGATCGCCCGGACGAGAAAGATGATCAGCATCGCGCCCACGACCGATCCGATGCACCCCGCTGGCTCCACACGCCGCCCGCCACCGCCGATCAGATTGCCGAGCCAGCCGCCGACGAACGACCCGCCGATGCCGAGCAGGATAGTGGCGATCCACCCCAGTTCGACCTCGCCCGGATAGAACCAGCGGGCGAGCGCGCCGATGAACAGGCCGGAGATGATCCATCCGATGATCGCGAACATGATCTGCGCCTCGCTTTCGTCACTCCCAGCAAGGGCCGGGGTCCCTGACCGCCTGAGATGCCGGCCTTCGCTGGCATGACGACGCTGTGGGGACAACAGGATTGCCCACCAGCCCCTCATACGCAAGCGTCCATATGGACTCGTGCGGCTGTTGAATTATAGGCCTCTCAACGCCGAGGGGGAAACGTCACATGCCCACGATCATCAAGAGTGCCGACCTGATCGAAAGCGTCGCGGACGCGCTTCAGTTCATCAGCTTCTATCATCCGATGGACTATATCCGCGCGCTGGGCGAAGCCTATGAGGCGGAGCAGGGCCCGGCGGCCAAGGACGCGATCGCGCAGATCCTGACCAACAGCCGCATGTGCGCGGAGGGCCACCGGCCGATCTGCCAGGACACCGGCATCGTCAACGTGTTCGTCAAATGGGGCATGGACTGCGTGCTCGACGACACCTCGCGCTCGCTGCAGGAGGTCGTCGACGAGGGCGTGCGGCAGGGCTATACCAACCCCGACAACAAGCTGCGCGCTTCGGTGCTCGCCGACCCTGCCTTCACCCGGCGCAATACCAAAGACAACACCCCCTGCATCCTGTCGGTGGAGCTGGTGCCCGGATCGAAAGTGTCCGTCGATGTCGCGGCCAAGGGCGGCGGCTCGGAAAACAAGTCGAAGTTCAAGATGATGAACCCGTCGGACAATATTGTCGACTGGGTTCTGGAAATGATCCCGCAAATGGGCGCGGGCTGGTGTCCGCCGGGCATGCTGGGCATCGGCATCGGCGGCACCGCGGAAAAGGCGGTCGCTCTCGCCAAGGAAGCACTGATGGAGCCGATCGACATGGGTCCGCTCAAGGCGCGCGGGCCGCGCAACGACATCGAAGCGCTGCGAATCGAGATTTTCGACAAGGTCAACGCGCTCGGCATCGGCGCGCAGGGGCTGGGCGGGCTGTCGACCATCCTCGACGTCAAGATCCACGATTATCCCTGCCATGCGGCGGGCAAGCCGGTGGCGATGATCCCCAATTGCGCCGCCACCCGCCACGCGCATTTCACGCTCGACGGCTCCGGCCCGGCCTATCTGGAAGCGCCCAGGCTCGACGAATGGCCCAAGGTCGACTGGCAGCCGGACAGCGCCGCGATCCGCGTCGATCTCGATACGCTGACGCCCGAGGCGGTGCAGGGCTGGAAGCAGGGCGACCGGCTGCTGCTCAACGGCAAGATGCTGACCGGGCGCGATGCCGCGCACAAGCGGATCAAGGACATGCTCGACCGGGGCGAGGAACTGCCCGTCAGCTTCCGCGGCCGGGTCATCTATTATGTCGGGCCGGTCGATCCGGTCGGCGAGGAAGTGGTGGGGCCGGCAGGGCCAACGACGGCCACGCGGATGGACAAGTTCACCCGCATGATGCTGGAGCAGGGCCTGCTCGCGATGGTCGGCAAGGCCGAGCGTGGTCCCGACGCAACCAAGGCAATCG
>CAZHGR010000124.1:0-6589 GCA_964532255.1 uncultured Sphingobium sp. | reverse complement strand
CGTGTAGGATATTCGGGAGATCCAGATCGGCGCAGCACAGCCCTGCCCCGATTTCCGCGACATATCCTGACAGTCCAGCGCTAATGTGAATTCCAGCGCCATTTTTGCGAACCTGTTTCACGCCGCCATCTCCTCAGCCTGAGGCTGCTGGGCATGCATCCAGTCGGCTGCGGCCTGGGCCTTGCTGGCAGCTGTGAAAATCGCACGTGGGTCATCCTTGAACACGCGCAGCCAGGACGCGACGTAGGCGGCGTGATCGGGCCGTGGGTGATGGGCGATACCGAGATCCGCGAGGACGAACGATGCGGTAAGTTCGGCGCAAATTTCCTCGATCGCGAGGCTGTCGCGCTTGAACCGTTCGGCGAAGTTGCGGTCGAGCCGGTGCTTTGCGCCAGTGGCGTGACCACATTCGTGCAGCAATGTGCCCATGTGGGCCGACGCGTCGCGGAATGTGGCAAAGGTCGGCATGAAAATCTGGTCGAGATCGATCCGGTAATGCGCGTCGTATGCCCCCTCGGTGACCGGAATCTTCAATGCAGAAACGAACGCCTCGGCGTGCGCGAACCGTTCGCTCTCGGGCAAGACCGCGACCGGTGCAGGCTCGTAGCCTTCCACCTGAGCGAGGTTGAACACGGTGAACGCGCGGGCGAACATGCGCCCGGGGCCGGCTTCGCCCTCATCATGATCATCGGCGGCGCGCGATGTAGCCTGCTTCCAGAATACGACCGTGGTGCCGTGCTCCCCTTTGCGAACCTGCGCACCGAGAGCCGCCCACTGACGGTAGGTGCCCCACAGACCGCTGGAATAAGCAGCCGCTTCGGCAGCAATCCAGAGCGCCAGCACGTTGACGCCCCGATAGCGCCGACGAGAGGTGACATTCTGCGGCCGGGTGGTGGCCGCGCAGTCGTGATGCCACGGCATGCGCCAGTCACCGGCACCGGCTTCGATGGCATCAACGATCTCGGCGGTGATGCGTGAATAGACGTCGGCGCGCGCCGATGCTGGGTGGGATCGGGTCATGGCAGGTCTCCACGACGGTCGGAGGGAAACTCTCTCCCCCTCCTTCAGTCCGTCACCCCAAAACCGGCCTCCTCTTCCTCTCCCGCCACACCGGCATGCGGTGTGGCGGTACCGGGCACGATCTGAGCGAGAACTGTCTCGATCCTTGCGACTTCGGCCTGAAGCGTGATCCGCTGCGGCTCAGGGAGCCGCTTCTCGCGCAGCAGCAGGCGCGCTTCGTCGGCCCCGCGCTGCCAGGACGCGCGATGCCGCGCGGTGACGCAGGCGTTGGGGCAGCGGAGCGGTTCGCACATCGAAATCATCGGTGCTGGCGGGCCGGGCTGTGTGATCCGGTTGAGACACAGGGCCGTTGCAGGATCGAAAAAGCAGTCGGCCAGCGGGCCAACATGCAGTGTTCGCGCGAGACTGGCGAGCATGGTGCGCAAACGCGGTCGGTCGGCGATCATGGCGGGCAGCGGCGCCAGCTCGCTTGCAACGACATCGAGCCCGGTCCCGACGCGGTTCGCGGCAGGGCCACCCAAGCGGGCACCAGCTTGCCGCTCGTCGAAATAGGCGAGGATGTCGTCGATCTGGCCGAGCGCGCGCTGCGCTTCGATCTCGCCGCGGAATCCCGACCGGCTGCTTCCGGCATAGCCTTCGAAGGCGGCAACACTGGCGTGCTTGTACTGGATCATGCCGGCGATCGTCCCGAATGGCCGGTTGGCAATATGCCAGGCAATCGTGCGGCGGAACTGACGGGTGGTCAGCCGCCAGGGTGCGCCATCGGGTCGTGAAGGAATGACCGGCGCATCAGGCGATCCGAACTGCTGGTTGAGATGGTCACGAAACCGGTTGATCTGGCGGACGATCTCGGCAGAGACATGAGTCTTGGTGTTGGCGCGAAGTGACAGCACAGGCCAAAGCGTCGTAGTGCCCCGCGCTCGTCCGGCCCGCTCGGACAGCTGCTCGAGCACGGCGATCGCGTCGGCAACGGGCGCGATCGTAACCCACTCCGCTTGTTCTCCGCCTCCGCGCTTGCCCTTGTACGCGACCGACTTGATGCGGTGACGCAATATAACGCCGTCTTCGTCTCTGACGATGGACAGGCAACCACGCTTCATTGCCTGGATCTCGCTGTCGCGCATACCCGACAGATAGGCGCAAACAATGTAGGCGGCGGCCTGTAGCATGACCTCTTCCAGGGCCAACGCCTTGACATCGAACCGGCTGCGCCAGGGTTGGAGGGTCCCGGGATCCACGGCAATCGGTGTATCCATCCCCCCGACTTCGGTGCCGAGTTCCGTGATGGCGGCAGCGATCAGGTCTGGTGCACCGGTCGTCAGACTGAGGTGCATGGCGGGCTCTGCCTGCGCATCGACGCCGGCGTGGAGATGAAGGAGATGGTAGTTGATCGGTGGCAGCTGCTCGCCGGTCAACGGATCGGTGCGGACAGCAGCGTTGTACAAGCCGGTCCAGATGGGAACGCCGCGGCCCTGCCGCCGCAAGCCCGTGAGGTATGCGGTCAGCCGTTGCCGTTGCCGCGCGCGGCGTTCGGCCTGATCGAGATGAGCCTCGCGCGCAATCAATCGGCTGCGCCTGGCTTCGAGACGCTCAAGCTCCCGGCGCGCAGCGAAAATGTCGGGCGCGAAGTGGGTCACATAGCGCAGCGACCATGCCAGCAGCGGCGTCATGATCTCTTCGGGAATGCGCGGCGTCCGGTTCTCGCCAGGGATGTACCGGGCACCGGCAACCGAGAACGGGCTGCGCCCGGGCCACGGATCGATACGAAGACGAGCCGTTGGAAGGTGGCGGCGCAACTCGTGAAGGTCGAAGATGACGCGCAGCAATACTGCGACCGCAACCGGACGTAGCCCCTCACGGCGCTTCGAACGGGCAAAGCGGTCAAGCAGAGACTGATCGACCCGCTCAAGATCGAAGCGCCCAAGGTCGGCCTTCACGAAGTTGAAGAAAAGCAGAGCCCGGTTGGCCTCACCCCGCACCGCTGCCGGCTGAAGCCGGGGGCGATGGCCCGGCAGATCGACATTGAGCCGCGCATGGAGAAACTGGCGCAGGGCATCGGCAATGGCTGGGCCTTCGATGCTGCTAAAATGCACGGTGACATGGCAGCGCCTGGCGTTATCGCGAAAGACGCCCGGCGACAGATCCCAGGTCTGATCGCCGTAACGCGAGAGATCGGCGCGGTTGTAGCCAGGCCGCAACGGAACCGACATGAGTACGGGAAGCGTCTCGCGCGCCCCGTCGTCATGGGCCGGCAAGGATACGGCAGTCATGCCCGGGCCTCGGGCGGCAGATAGACAATGGGATGCTGGGCGGCGAGCCGCGCGCGAGCCTGAGCCACCGCGTCATCGCCAAAGGCAGGCAGGATCTGGCGGACGATGCGTTCACGGGCGTGACCAAACTTGGCCGCCCACTCGTTCGTGTTCATGCCTGCGCGCTGCTCATCGACAAAGGTGAGAAACGCGAGGATCGCTGGCAACTTGCGCGCAGTGATCACCGCGTTTTTGCAATCGAGGCAGCCCCAGAACGGCGTGGGACATGGAGAGCCGACAGCTGCGGCAAAAGGGCTTGCGTAGAAGCCGCCGCAGCTCGCCAGCCATACGTCCTGTTCTCCGTCGAGCACGGCAACCGATGGCGCTTCGGCAATCTGGTCCGCGCTTGCGGCTCGACTGCGCAGATGATCTTCCTCGGAGGGAGGAATGACTCGGGGACCGGCGACTGCCTCCTCGAGGGCGTCGGCGACGGTCTGCTCATGCAGGGGTCTGAGCGAGGGAACATCGGCATAGTGCCGCGCTGCGATCTCGATCGTGTGGCCGACGGCGAACCGTGCCATGTGCCCTTCGGTCTTGAGATACCAGAGCGCCTTGTGAGTTTTGCGGAGCCGGGACAGGCGCAGATACAGCGGTCTGCCCGCGTCATCGGCAATGGCGTGGCGCGTGGTCCATGCATCGATGGTCGAGCGCGGATGGCGAATGCCGTGGACGATCTCACCGGCCTGGTAATAGACCCACAGGCAATCGCTGGAATTATGGGCCCGCGCGCTTGCCGAGAGTGCGATGATGCGCCGGATCAGCCCTCCCGGCGTCGACGAGGCACCGTCTCGCACCCTGATGGTCTTGTGTTCGGCGCCATGTGCGCGAAGCTTGGTGTAAGCGATCTCCACCGTACCGCCCGAGGCGTTGCGCAAACAATCGACGGTCAGCGTTTTGCAGCACTCGAGCTCAAGCCCGGTCTCCAGCGAAAGCAGGACCAGCAGCGGCACGATATCGACGGACGTCAGGTAATGAGCGCTGTGCAGCGTCATGCTGAAATCCGCGTTCCAGAGGCCGCGCTTCCAACGCCTGGCATAGAGTGCCATCCACTCAGGGTCGCGATGCCTGAGGATCCCACGCGCCTCTATCGCGGCGTGCGCCTTGCGGGCAGTTGCCTCGATCTCCCGGATCTCGCCAAAGCATGGGCCAGCCCGCAATCTGGCCTCGATCGCGACCAGATCGATGCGGGCCGCGTCACGGAGCTGGCGGGCAATGAACGGGCTGTAGGCGTCGCGTGGGCGTGGCGGGGCGTAAGGTTGCGAGCTGACGTAGCGAAGCCGCTCACGCAAGCCCGCCTCGATGACATCAGGCTGATCGGAAGCGATCCGGCGAAGCACGGAAACGACCTTGGCGACAAAGGTCGGCGCGTGGCCCCGCGACTTGCCCTGAGCTTCGAGCCACGCTTCGTATCCATCGATGTGGCTGGCTCGCAGGTCGGCCGGCCCGGAGATCCGATCACCAGTCCCAGCAAGATAGGCAAAGAAGCTCGGCAGCTGGGTCATGTATGTCTTGATGGAGGAGCGAACCGTTACGGGCCCGCGTGGAGCGACCAGCATGAACAGGCCTCGGGCAAAGGCGAGTGCCAGTCCCCGTGGGTGCAGTCTGGTGAAATCGACAAGAACCTCGCCCCCATACGGCGGGGCGATCGTGAAGCGCAGCGTGCTGATCTGCAGCCATGGGTCGGGCTCGGGCTCTGTGGTCTGGCCCTCGAACCCGACCTTGCGACCTTTACGAGGAGCGGCGGTCATGGCCGGAGATAGCCCGGCACACGCGCAAGCAACTCTTCCACCGCCGCATCGACGGTATCGGCACGAGTGGCAATGTGATCGAGATAGATCGACGTGGTGGCAAGGCTGGAATGGCCGAGCAGGCGTTGCACCTGCTGCAGCGGATCACCGAGCAACTGGCGATAGCCGTCCATGGCGCCTGCCGGTGCAGCAACTTCGCCGAGGCGCCGCTGGATCAGCATCGCCAGCATGTGCACGGCGAACGAATGCCTGAGCTGATGGGGGCTGACGCGAACGGAAATACCGGCATCCGTGCATCGACGGCTCGCCCGGGCAAAGATCGCTTCCCACGAGTTGGGCAGCACCGGTTGCCCGACCTCGGTGAGCCAGAGGACTGCCGCCTCACCTGGCGTGCCATCGTCGGCACAAATCACGAGCCTGGCCCGTTCATCCGGTGTGACGACTTCCATATCCATCATGCCGCCACCCACGAGGTGCAAAGCGGTCGGTGCGGTGGGTGGGCGGTGTATGAAGATCGGGCGGTCGATGGCCTCCCAACCTCGACGTGAGGCGAACTTGGCCACCGCCGATGCGCGCTCGACCGCAATGTATGCATCGAATGCGGGCAGCAGGCGACGCGGTAGCAGCATGGTCCGGCCCCGGTCGCCCTTGGTCAGGGCCGCCGGCAGTTCTACCCGGCGTTGGCGCTCTACACGAACATCGCTGCCGGGAATCTCCGCTGCGAGAAGGAAGGATGCTTCCTCGAGACGCAAACCGGTGGTGACCAGCAGGTCAGCGAACAGCGCGTTGCGTGCACCATTGCGGTCGCGCGCTCCCGGGCGCTCAGCTCCCTCGACGGTCAGGCCGCGCAGGCCGACGTCTCGGAATACATGGTAGGCGGGAAGATCGACGAAGCGCACATCGGACCGGCGCGCAGCCCGCTCATAAGCTTCGTTATGCCCGGCGATGGCAGCGCGCCGACCGCCGTGCGATCTTCGCCAGATCTGCCGATGGGTGAATGGCGTACGCTCGACCAGGCCCTCGCGCTCGGCCCATCGATAGAGCTTGTCCAGCGATGCAACCGCCCGGTTCCACGACGAGGCTGATATCCGGAACTCGGCGTCACTACGCCGGCGTGCCCGATGATACGCACCGACATCATCGGTATCGGCTTGCCAGACGGTCTTGCGGCGAGCCGAACCCAGAAACCGCAACCAAACCAGGACATCGTAGCCGTGTGCCCGCAGCGAGTGGCGCGAACGCGCGCCGTTGAGCGGCAGATCGAGGAAGTAGCGATCGAGATCAGGATCATAGATCGTACCATCGCGCAGGATGATCGGAATGTGGGCGTCCAGTCCATCTGCTTCGCGGCGTTCCTGGATGGAGATCGGTTCTTCTGAAATATCCACAGCTTGCCAGTCCCTCCCCCGGACCCCCTCCCGAATCCAGAACGCACCCATTGCGCGCCTGCGGGACGGTGGTCATCAGGCCGGACTACGCCAGCTTATTGGGAGCGCTTCATCCGGCCTGATG
>CAZHGR010000123.1:0-6772 GCA_964532255.1 uncultured Sphingobium sp. | reverse complement strand
GCACGAACGCGCCGGCGGGCGAAACTCGCCGGCCAGCGGTGATCCATGGACCATAAGGCATCCGTGGACTTCAAGGTCAGCCCGGACGCCAAGCGAACGGACAAGCGCGCCGCATAGCCATTGGCGGCGCAAAAGGCAAGCGGGGCTGCATCATCGACCCCGCTTGTCCATTCCGTCACCCCAGCGCAGGCTGGGGTCGTTTGCGCGGACGCGCGACCGCACGAGATGCCAGCCTGCGCTGGCATGACGTGCGGGGCGATTACTTCTCGAACGCGGCGACGATCCTCAGTTCGACCTCGTCGGCAACGACGGGCACATATGCACCCAGCCCGAACTCGCTGCGCTTGATCGTCGTCGACGCGGTGAAGCCGACGTTGAGCTTCTTGTTCATCGGGTGCGAACCCGCCGCCACGAACTCGGCGTCGAGCGTCACCGGCTTGGTAATACCCTTGATCGTCAGATCGCCGGTGATCTCGGCTTCGGTGCCCTCGACCTTGATCTCGGTCGAGGTGAAGGTGGCGGTTGGGAACTTGGCCGCATCGAAGAAGTCGGCTGAGAGCAGATGCTCGTTGAACTTCGGCACGCCCGTCGCGACCGAACCGATGGGAATCTCGACCGACAGCTTGGCATTCTGCGGCGCCGCCGGGTCGAGCATCAGCGTCCCCTTGGCCTGCGCGAACAGCCCCAGATTGCGGGTGAAGCCCATGTGATTGAAGGCGAACAGCACCTGCGTGTGATTGCCGTCGATGGTGTAGGTGCCGGCGGTCACCAGCTTGGGGTCGGCCTTGCCCGCCATCTCAGGCGGGGTGGTCTGCGCAACGAGCGCGGCACCGCCGAGGCCCGCAGCCATCAGCGCGGCACCCGCCGCCAAGAACATCCTGTTCATCGCAATACTCCTCTTCATTGGTAACACTCAGAGCCTGTCGACCGTCTCCGCCGGCAGAGCGGCATCCAGTTCTGCCAGCCAGACCCCCGCGCCGCCATCGGACGGCGCGCGCCAGTCGCCGCGCGGCGACAGCGCACCGCTCGACGACACCTTGGGACCATTGGGAATCGCCGACCGCTTATACTGGCTGATCTGGAAAAAGCGGAACAGGAAGTTGCGAAGCCAATGGCGAATCTCGCCCAGGCTGTAGGCGCGCCTGCTCGCCTCCGGAAACCCCTCGGGCCACGGTCCCTGCCCCGCATCCCGCCAGGCATGCCAGGCGAGGAAGGCGATCTTCGACGGCGGCAGGCCATGGCGCGCGACATAATGGAGGAAGAAGTCGTTGAGCGCATAAGGCCCGACCTTTTCCTCCGTGCTCTGCAACGCGCCCTCGGCATCAGCCGGAACCAGTTCCGGCGAAATCTCGGTGGCGAGGATCGCGAGCAGCGTGCGGCCCGTCTCCTCGTCGAACTGCCCCGTCTCGACCGACCAGCGGATCAGATACTGGATCAGCGTCTTGGGCACGCCGCAATTGGCGGCATAATGGCTCATCTGATCGCCGACGCCATAGGTGCACCAGCCAAGCGCCAGTTCCGACAGGTCACCCGTCCCGACAACAAATCCGCCATGATGGTTGGCCAGACGGAAGAGATAGTCGGTGCGAAGCCCGGCCTGCACATTCTCGAAAGCGATGTCGTACACCGGCTCGCCCCCGGCAAAAGGATGGCCGATGTCGCCCAGCATCTGCCGGGCGGCCGGGCGGATGTCGATCTCCTCCGCGGTCACGCCCATCGCGCGCATCAGCGCCCAGGCATTGGCCTTGGTCCCCTCGCTCGTCGCGAAGCCGGGCATGGTATAGGCGCGGATGCACGACCGCGGCTTGCCGAGCCGGTCGCACGCCTTGGCGGCGATGATCAAAGCGTGTGTCGAATCGAGGCCACCCGAAATGCCGATGATGAGGTGCTTCGACCCCGTCGCCTGCATGCGACGGGCAAGACCTTCGACCTGGATGTTGAACGCCTCGTAACAGTCGGCATGGAGCCGCAACGTATCGCTCGGCACGAAGGGAAAGCGCTCCACCGTGCGGCGGAGGCCGATGTCGGCGCTCGCCGGCCGCAAGTGAAAGGCGATGCGGCGAAAGCTGCGCTCGGGATGGCCGGCATGCACCGCAGCGTCGTTGAAGGTGCCGTTGCGCATCCGGTTGAGGCGAATCCGCTGGAGGTCCACGTCCGCACAGATGAGCTGCGCTTCGGTCGCGAAACGGTCCGACGCGGCGAGCAGGTCGCCCATTTCGTGGATCATCGCCTGCCCGTCCCACGACAGGTCGGTCGTGCTCTCACCCGGTCCCGCCGCCGAATAGACATAGGCCGAGATTGTCCGCGACGATTGCGAGGCGGACAGCATCGCCCGCTCGCGCGCCTTGCCCACGACGATGTTCGACGCCGACAGGTTGCACAGCACCGTGGCTCCCGCGAGGGCGCCCATGGTCGACGGCGGGGTCGCCGCCCAATAATCCTCGCAAATCTCGGCGTGGATCACGAAGTCCTTGAGGTCGCTCGCGGCGAAGAGGAGATCGGTGCCGAACGGGACCGTCTGGCCCGCGATCTCGACCTCCAGCCCGGTCATTCCGGCACCCGACGCGAACCAGCGCTTCTCGTAATATTCGCGGTAGTTGGGCAGGAAGCTCTTGGGCACGACCCCCAGCAGCCGGCCGCGCGCGATCACCAGTGCGCAATTGTACAGCCGTCCCGCACGCCGCACCGGCGCGCCCACGATCAGAACGGCGGCGATCTTCTCGCTCGCCGCTACCAGCCGCGCGATACCCGCTTCGACCGCATCGAGCTGCGTGTCCTGAAGGAACAGGTCGTCGATGGCGTAGGACGAGACGCTCAGTTCGGGAAAGAGCACGAGGTCGGCATGCTCCGTGGCCGCTCGCCGCGCGAGCGCGACGATTGCGTCGACGTTGAACGCCACGTCGCCCACCGAGGCCAGCGGCGTGGCGGCGGCGATGCGCACCATGCCGTGCGCGTGGATCGAGCGGAACTGGTCGGGCTGCATGGGGGTCGGGTCATCCTCTGGGGCGCACGCGGTCAGGCGGGGGCAGCGGGAAAGTGCCCGCAGGGAGCGCCGAGCGCAAGCTCCGCCTGCCGAATTGCCTTTTGACGCCCAAGCAGACATGACTGCACAGGTGCAGACACGCCTTGTCGAATATTTCCTCTCGCTCGAGCGCGAGCGCCATTTCGCGCGCGCGGCGGCGGCGTGCAACGTGTCGCAGCCGACATTGTCGGCGGGCATCGCAATGCTCGAGCAACAGCTCGGCAAGCGGCTGGTCGCGCGCGACCGCAAATATGCGGGGCTGACGGCGGAGGGGGAAGCCATCCTGCCCTGGGCGCGGCAACTGGTGGCAGCGGCGGAAGCGCTGGAACAGGCGGCGGAAACCGCGCGCGGGCCGCTGAAGGGCGAAGTGCGGCTGGGCGCGATTCCCGCGTCGATGCCCACCGCCGGTCTGCTGGTCGATGCGATCCATGCCCGCCACCCGCATCTGAATGTCCAGCTCCGCGCGCTGACATCGCGTCAGATCGAGCGCGAGCTCGCGGCGTTCGAGCTCGACGCGGGGCTGACCTATCTCGACTTCGAGCCGCCCGCCCATGCGCTCGCGGTTCCGCTCTACAGCGAAAGCAGCATGTTGGTCAGCGCGCATGGCGGGGTCGCGGTGCCCGATCCGGTCGATTGGGCCGATCTTGCCGCGCTGCCGCTGTGCCTGCTCCATCAGGGGATGCAGAACCGGCGGATTCTCGATGCACGGCTCGCGTCTCTAGGGCTGGCCTTGCGCCCACTGGTCACCGCCGACAGCTATGTCGCGCTGCTCGCCGTCGTCCGGCAAGGACGGCTCTGCACGGTGATGCCCGACAGCCACGCCATGCTGCTGAGCGGGCTCGACTGGGCGGCGACTGTTCCCCTGCCCCGGTCGACCGAGCCCAACCGCATCGGCCTGATCGTGTCCGACCGCAGCCCCATGCCGCCGCTCGCCCACAGTGTGATGGAGATCGCACGGACTCTCCGGCTGTCGGGCGACGCCTCCGAAAGTTGATAGAGATATCCTATCATCGATCCGGTGCTTCGATTTGACCTGGCCCGGGAGCAGCGTCATTGTTCCGGGCATACAGGCAGGGAGAATGGCCGAATATGCGGCAGGTGGATGCTGAGGTTTTCGTGACGGAGTGGACGAAGCGCCACGGCCGAACCCGCGACCAGTTGCTGCCGCTGCTTCACGCGGCTCAGGCAGAGATAGGCTATATCGATGACGACTGGCTCCCCGCGATCGCGGCGGCCCTGAACCTCAGCCGCGCCGACGTGCATGGCGTCGTGACCTTCTACCATGACTTCCGTCGCACCCCGCCCGGCCGCTATGTCATTCGCCTGTGCCGCGCCGAAAGCTGCCAGGCGCGCGGTGGCGCAGCTCTGGAGGCAGAGGCGGAGCGACGGCTTGGCGTGCCCATGGGCGAGACGCGGCGCGACGGCGCGGTGACGCTGGAGCCGGTCTATTGCCTCGGGCTCTGTGCGAGCGGCCCGAGCGCGCTGGTGGATGGCCGGCCGGTCGCGCGGCTGAATGCCGATGCGCTGACCCGTATCGCGGCAGAGATCGCGGCATGAGCCGGGTCTATGTCAGCCGCGACATGGCATCGGTCGCGCTCGGCGCGGACGATGTGGCACGCGCGCTTGCAGACGCGGGCTGCGAGGTGATCCGCACCGGCTCGCGCGGGCTGTTTTCCATCGAGCCGCTGGTCGAGGTGGAAGTGGACGGCGTTCGGCTGGCTTATGGGCCGGTGGGCGTCGACGATGTTCCGGCCATTCTGAGCCATTCGCGCGATCGCGCAATGGACGGCATTTGGGGCGAGCCGGTCGACACCCTCGCCTTCTTCGCCTCGCAGCAGCGCTTCACCTTCGCCCGCTGCGGCATCATCGACCCGCTCAGCCTCGACGACTATGCCGCGCATGGTGGCTGGCGCGGGCTGGATGCGGCGCGCGCGCAGTCGCCGCAGATGGTGGTCGATGCGGTCAAGGCGTCGGGCCTTCGCGGGCGCGGCGGCGCGGGCTTTCCGACCGGCATCAAGTGGCAGACCGTGCTCGACGCACCGGCCTCCCCCAAGTTCATCGTCTGCAACGCCGACGAGGGCGACAGCGGCACCTTCGCCGACCGGATGCTGATGGAGGGCGACCCCTTCTGCCTGATCGAAGGCATGGCGATCGCCGCCCATGCCGTCGGGGCAAGCCACGGCTATATCTACATCCGTTCCGAATATCCCTTCGCCGTCGCGACCATGCGCGCCGCCATCGCCGCATCGGCGGATCGTGTCGCGCCCTTCACGCTGGAGGTGCGCGAGGGCGCGGGTGCCTATGTCTGCGGCGAGGAGACGGCGCTTCTCGACAGTATCGAGGGCAAGCGTGGCATGGTGCGCGCCAAGCCGCCGCTGCCCGCGATCAGCGGCCTGTTCGGCCAGCCGACCGTCATCAACAATGTGCTGAGCCTCGCCGCCGTGCCGTTCATCCTGTCCGAGGGCGCAGAGGCCTATGCGGCAGTCGGCTTCGGCCGGTCGCGGGGCACGATGACGGTCCAGCTCGCGGGCAATGTCCGCCATGGCGGGCTCTACGAGATCGGCTTCGGCATCACATTGGGCGAGCTGGTCAACGGCATCGGTGGCGGCACGGCAAGCGGCCGTCCGGTGCGCGCGGTTCAGGTGGGAGGGCCTTTGGGCGCCTATTTCCCGCCGTCGATGTTCCACCTGCCATTCGACTATGAGGCGTTCGCCGCCGCGGGCGGCCTGATCGGCCATGCCGGGATCACCGTGTTCGACGACAGTGTCGACATGGCGCACATGGCGCGCTTCGCCATGGAATTCTGCGCAGCTGAAAGCTGCGGCAAATGCACGCCCTGCCGGATCGGATCGACGCGCGGGGTGGAGATCGTAGATCGGATCATCGCGGGGCGCGCACCACGATCCGTCATGCCAGCGCAGGCTGGCATCTCTCTCGATGGCGCGCATCGGGAGGAGAGAGATCCCAGCCTTCGCTGGGATGACGTCAATCTGAACAAAGCCCTCTATTCCCGCTCCCCCGCCCGCATCGCCTCGTCGCTCGAAGCGCAGACCACGCTGCTCCGCGACCTGTGCGACACGATGAAGTTCGGATCGCTCTGCGCGCTGGGCGGCTTCACGCCCTATCCCGTGCTGAGCGCACTCGACCATTTCCCCGAGGACTTCGGGGCACCCGCACCGATCAAGGAGGCAGCGGAATGACCTTCTCCCGCGAAGCCGATCACGGCACCCCGCCAGCCGTCGTCACCGGCCGCACCGTCACGCTGACCATCGACGGCGAACAGGTGTCGATGCCCGAGGGCACCAGCATCATGCGCGCCGCGTCGCTCACCGGCTGCTCGATCCCGAAGCTCTGCGCGACCGACAGTGTCGAAAGCTTCGGCTCCTGCCGCCTGTGTCTCGTCGAGGTGGAGGGGCGCGCGGGCTATCCCGCCTCCTGCACCACGCCGGTCGCCGAAGGCATGGTCGTCCGCACCCAGACCGAGCGGCTGAAGCAGCTCCGCCGGGGGGTGATGGAGCTCTATATCTCCGACCATCCGCTCGACTGCCTGACCTGCGCGGCCAATGGCGACTGCGAGCTGCAGGATCAGGCGGGTGCCGTGGGCCTGCGCGACGTGCGCTACGGCTATGACGGCGCGACCAACATGGGCCAGCCCAAGGACCGGTCGAACCCCTATTTCGACTTCGACCCGTCCAAATGCATCGTCTGCTCGCGCTGCGTACGGGCGTGCGACGAGGTGCAGGGCACGTT
>CAZHGR010000122.1:0-6842 GCA_964532255.1 uncultured Sphingobium sp. | reverse complement strand
AAATGGGATGTCGGCGACCATCAGGCGTGCCTCGACGGCTGCGCCCGCGTCGCCGAGGAACTCGGCCCGATCGACGTCGTCGTCAACAACGCGGGCATCACGCGCGACGGCGTGCTCGCCAAGATGAGCTTCGACGACTGGAACGAAGTCATCCGCATCAATCTGGGCGGCTGCTTCAACATGGCCAAGGCCACGTTCGGCGGCATGCGCGAGCGCGGCTGGGGCCGCATTGTCAACATCGGGTCGATCAACGGCCAGGCGGGCCAATATGGCCAGGTCAACTACGCCGCCGCCAAGTCGGGCATCCACGGCTTCACCAAGGCGCTGGCGCAGGAGGGCGCGAAGAACGGCGTCACCGTCAACGCCATAGCGCCCGGCTATATCGACACCGACATGGTGGCGGCGGTGCCCGCAACCGTGCTGGAAAAGATCGTCGCCAAGATCCCGGTCGGTCGCCTTGGCCATGCCGACGAAATCGCCCGCGCGGTGGCGTTCCTGGTCAGCGAGGACGCCGGGTTTATCACCGGGTCGACCATGTCGGTCAACGGCGGCCAGCATATGTACTGACGCTGTCGGCGCGGCGATGAGTTCGGAGCGATCCGATCTGTTCGCCGGGCCGGTCAAGCGCAGCATCACCATCGCCGGCCACGAAACCTCGATCAGCCTCGAGCCGCCCTTCTGGCGCGCGCTCGAGGCGGCGGCGCTGGCGCGATCGCTCCCGCTCAGCGCCCTCGTCGCCCGCATCGACGCCGACCGTGTGGATGCGGGAGCCACCGCCAACCTCGCCAGCGTCCTGCGCTGCTGGCTGCTGCGTGACGCGCGGGGGCAGGATTAGAGATTTCTTGTTGCCTTGCCGCTAGACAGCGGCGGCATGCATGCGCGGGGCCAGACATCGCATTCAGACCCGATCGCCGCCGGCGACGTTGACGCGTCGCATTCGGCGTTCGGGTCGCGCGTGCGCAGCGCGCTGTTCTGGCGGTCGGGCGGGCAGATCGTCACGCAGATGCTGAGCTGGGTGTCGACGCTGATGGTCGTTCGCATCCTCGATCCCGCCGACTATGGCCTGTTTGCGATGACCCAGGCGGTGATCGCCTTCATGCAGTTCCTGAACGGATACGGCCTCGTCAGTGCGCTGGTTCAGGCGGACAGCATCGACACCCACCGGCTGCGTCAGGCATTCGGACTGATGCTGGTGCTGAACGGCGGGCTGGCGGCGGCGCAGCTCGTGCTCGCGCCGTTGGCGGCGGACTATTATCATCAGCCGATGGTCGCCGACCTGCTGAGAGTGCAGGCGCTGATCTATCTGTCGACGCCCTTCGTCGCGCTTCCCGAAGTGCTGATGGGCCGCAGCCTCGAATTCCGCAGGCCCGCCTATGTCGGCCTGATCGCCGGGGTGACGGCGGCGCTGGTCGCGATCGGCGGCGCGCTGGCCGGCTGGGGTGTATGGACGCTCGTCTGGGCGCCCATCGCGGGCTTTTACGTGCGCGCGATCGGCTATGTCATCGTCACGCGCTTTTTCATCTGGCCGAGCTTCGACTTTCGCGGCGCGGGATCAACCGTGGTCTTCGCTTTTTCGCTGCTCGGCGGACAGCTCTTCTTCCTGATCCAGAGCCAGTCCGACGTGTTCATCGGCGGCCGCGTGCTGGAACCGCACCGGCTGGGCCTCTATGCCGAGGCGCTGTTCCTGACGCAGATCTTCGTCAGCCGGTTCGTGCCGCCGCTCAACGATGTCGCCTTCCCCATCTATGCGCGGATGCAGGCCGACCGCGAGCGGGTGGCGGCGGCCTTGTGCAAGGCGATCAAGCTGGTGCTGCTGGTCGCCTGCCCGCTCTATCTCGGCATGGCGATCACGGCGGAGCCGCTGGTGCTGACGCTGTTCGGCGAGAAATGGCGCGACATGGCACCGCTTGTCCGGCTGCTCGCGCTGGCCATGCCCTTCCTGACGCTGCAGGTGATGTTCCCGCCGATGTGCAACGCCATGGGCCGACCCGGATTGGGCGCATGGATCGCGGCGGTCGGCGCGCTGATCATGCCGGCGGCGTTCCTGATCGGCATCACGCATGGCGCCGAGGGACTGGCCTGGGCGTGGCTCGCCGGATATCCGCTGTTCGCCGTCGCGACCGTCCGCATGGCGGGGCGGCTTGTCGATCTCAAGACCTCGGCATTGCTCGCGGCGATCGTGCCGGGGGCGAGCGCCGCCATGCTCATGGCCGCCGTGGTGCTGGGCATCGACCTGCTGGTGCTGCCGCCGCTCGCGCCGCCACTGCGCCTCGCGCTTCTCGCCGCAGCGGGGGCGGCACTCTATGCGGCACTGCTTCTCCTCCTCTCGCGCGACACCGTCGCCGAGCTGATCGCGCTGCTGCGTGGACGCGGCGCGGGCTTCGGCCATGCGCTGGACGACACGGGGCGCTGAGCCATGACGCCGGCCACCCCGCCGCGCCGGCGTCTCGCCGAGCTGGACGCGCTGCGTGGCCTCGGCGCGCTGCTCGTCATCAACTTCCATTTCAGCACCCGCTTTCACGAGCTGTTCCCGCAGGCGGGCCATGTCCCCTTCACCATCGGCGGGGGCGGCTATCGAGTCCTTCTGTTCTTCGCCATTTCGGGCTTCGCGATCTTTTTCGCGACACAAAGGACGCGCAGCGCGGCGGACTTCGTCGTCGGCCGCTTCGCGCGGCTGTTCCCCGCCTACTGGATGGCGATCGCGCTGACGCTCGGCATCGAGCATGCGGGCCATGTCACCCAGCTTTATGTCCCCACCTATGCGGCGCTGGTCAACACCACGATGCTGCAGGGGTTCTTCTTCGTTCCCCCCGTCGATGGCGCCTATTGGACGCTGACGGTCGAGCTGGCCTTCTATGCGTGCATCCTGGCGCTGTGGATGACGACGCGGCTGGTCCGGGTCGAACGGCTGATCGCTGCGTGGCTGCTGCTGAAGCTCGGCTTTGTCCTCTGGTTTCCGGACCTTCCCGAACGGCTCGTAATGCTGCTCGTGCTTCGCTACGTCTGCTGGTTCGCGATCGGCATGGCGAGCTACCGCGTGTGGGCGGGGGAGCGGCGCTGGCAGGATCAGGTACCGCTGCTCGCACTCATCCTGCTGACCGTGACGATCAGCGAGACGTGGGACGTGATACTGTTCACCGCGCTGCTGATGCTCACCTTCTGGGGCGTGGTCGAAGGGCGGCTGCGCTGGATCTGCGTGCCGCCGCTGATCTGGATCGGACAGATCAGCTACTCGCTCTACCTCGTCCACCAGCATATCGGCTTCACCATCATGCTGCGCACCGATGCGGCGGGCTGGCACCCCTTGCTTGGCTATACGCTGGCTATCGCCGCCGCGATCGGGCTGGGCTACGCGGTCAACCGCTTTGTCGAGCGGCCCTGCGCCCGCTATGTCACGACACGCTGGGACCGGTGGAAAAGCCACCGTACCGGGCAGCCTGCCGCGCTGGAACAGGGTTAGAGCAGTTTCTTCATCACCGCTTGATAGAGGCCAGTCGCGATGACCCGGACGACGATAGCTGATGCGGAACGCGCGACGCCGATGTCGCTGCGCGGGCGGTTGTGCCTGGCGCTGTGCCGCCCCGCGCTCCACCGGTCGGGACCCGACGCGGTGCCCAGCGCCGACGACTATGCGGGCTGGCGCGACGCATCGCTCAGCGCGAGTTGGGCGCGCTTTTCCGATGCGCATGTGAACGGGCGCGACGTGATCGACTTCGGCTGCGGTGCCGGACCGCTGTCGCTGTTCCTCGCCGCGACCCGATCGCCGCGCAGCATCACCGGCGTCGATCTCTATGCGCGCGACATCGAGCGCGCGAGCGAAGCGCTCGCGCGAATGACGCCCGCGCCCGCCATGCCGGTGCGATTCCTGCTGGGCGATGCGCAGCGTATCCCCGCCGACGATGCCAGCGCCGACACGCTGCTCGCCTTTGACTGCCTCGAGCATGTCATGGAGCCGGCGGCGATCCTCGCCGAATGGCGGCGCGTGCTGCGGCCGGGCGGGCGCGTGCTGATCGAATGGTTCCCCTATGCCGGTCCTTATGGTCCGCACATGAACGCGCTGATCCCGATTCCCTGGGCGCACTATCTGTTCGGCCAGCGCGCGATGTTCGAGGCGGCGGAAGCGCTCTACGACGACCCCGCCTATCGCCCGCGCCACTGGGATATGGACGCCAACGGTGCCAAGCTGCCCAACAAATGGCGGCAATGGCGCAGCTTTGCGGAGCAGGCCTATATCAACGAGCTGTCGGAGCGTGCTTTCCGGCGTCTGGCGCGTGACGCGGGCTTCCGCTTCGCCCGGTTCGAGCGCCACGGCGTCCTGAGCAACAAGCCCGCCGCCGCGCCCTTCAGCCGCATCGCCGCGCATCTGCCCGGCGTCGGCCCGTTCATCACCAGTCATGTCCTTGTGGAAATGCTGAGGGACCGATGACCGTGCTCTTGGTGCCTAGCCGCCCCGCGCGGCACTCTCCAAAAATCCGCTGGTCAGGCGGACGAATGGGCTAATCGCCCGGTCGGCTTGTACGCAGGACGCAAACAGTCCGACATCCTTGCTCAGAAGCGCCGCCGCACGCGGCAAGTCCGCACGCCCGAGGGACGCGACCACCGAAAACCCGAAGCTGCGTCCAGAGCTGGCGTTGACGATCTCCGCCAGGGTCTCACGGTCGATGCCAAGCTGGTCGGCAGACTCGAGCGCGGCATTGCCCAGCGCGACATTGGTCGCCAGGAGCATGTTGTTGAGCAACTTGGCCATCTGGCCAGCACCAACATCACCCAACCTTCTGATCAGCGACGCGTAACAGGCGAACACCGGCTCACTCAAGGCGAACGCCTCCGGCGATGCACCCACCATGATCGTCAGCGTTCCGGCAACAGCAGCCGCGCTGCCGCCAGACACGGGTCCGTCAACGAAATGCACGCCATGTGCGCCTGCCTGTTCGGCCATAGCCCTGCAGGTATCCGGATGGACCGTCGAGTGCACGACCATGCAAGCCCCCTTACGCATATGGGGCAGCAATCCCTGGCAGACCTCGACGACGCCCGCATCGTCGAACACACAGATGCCGATCCAGTCGCAGCTTTGCGCCAGCATCTGGAGATCAGCCGCGACGGTCGCAGGACTTTGCTGAAACGGAACCAGCGATTCGGCTCGCCTTGCCCAAAGCATGACCGGATGGCCGGCGTCGAGCAGGCGGTGCGCGATCGGCGCACCTTGATCGCCGAGTCCGATGAATCCCAATTGCATCTTGTTCTCCTCGATCCCCATGGCGCGACGACGCACCGGCGTCTCGCGAGCCACCGACCGTAAGTCGATGGATATGCATCGCGGCTGCGATCGGTCCATATAGTCGCAACATGCTGCACTTCGTCCACCACCCCGCCTATGGCAATGTGCCGAGCCCCGGCGCGACCTTTGGCTTCAACAAATATGCGCTGGTGATGATGGCGGTGGAGGAGAGCGGCGTGCCCGTCACCGTTCACCGCCCCGACCCCATCGGCCGGCACTGGATCGAGGCGGTGCACGACCCCGCCTATGTCGAGGAAGTGCTGACCACCAGCGTCCCGGCGGAGAAGCAGCGGCGGATCGGCTTTCCGGTCACGCAGGCGGTCAGCGCCCGCGCGCAGCTCACCCCCGGCGGCACCTGGCTCGCCGCGCGGCTGGCCTTGCGCCGCGGCTTTGCCGCGAACGGCGCGGGGGGCAGCCATCATGCGCTGCATGATACGGGTGCCGGTTACTGCGTGTTCAACGACCTTGCGATCACAGCCAACCGGCTGGTCGAGGAAGGCGATGCGCGGCGCGTCCTGATCCTTGACCTCGACGTGCATCAGGGTGACGGGACCGCCGCGCTGATGGCGGGCCGGCCGGAGATCTTCACCCTGTCGATGCATGCGGAGCGGAACTTCCCCGCGCGAAAGGCGCGCTCGACGCTCGACATCGCCTTGCCCGACGGCATGGGCGACGATGCCTATCTGGAGCGGCTCGCCGACATACTGCCGCGCGTGCTCCACGACTTTGCGCCCGACATCATCCTCTATCAGGCGGGGGTCGATCCGCATGTCGATGACCGGCTGGGGCGGCTGGCGCTCACCGACGGGGGGCTGATCGCCCGCGAGCATCTGGTGATCGGCCAGGCGCGGGCGCGCGGCATCCCGCTCGCGAGCACGCTGGGCGGCGGCTATGGCGACGACCGGATGGCGGTCGCGCGGCGGCATGTCCGCTCGATCATGGCGCTGGCGGGGATGACGGCGGGCGGCTGACACACTCGTTCAGGCTAAGGCCCACGACCTTTTGCCATGTTGGCGACGGTGCGCGCCCGGTGCTAGACCTTGCCATAACGACAAGGAGGACCCGGATGTCAGAGGGCAACGTCTATCCCGTACCACAGGATCTCGCGCGCGACGCGATCATCACCGCCGATCGCTATCGCGAGATGTACGCTGCCTCGCTCGCCGATCCCGAAGCCTTCTGGCGCGAACAGGCGAAGCGGATCGACTGGATCACGCCCTTTACCAGGGTGAAGAACACGAGCTTCGACGAGGCGAGCTTCGGCATCAAATGGTTCGAGGACGGCGTGCTCAACGTCTCGGCCAACTGCATCGACCGGCACCTCAAGGATCGGGCAGACGCCACCGCGATCATCTGGGAAGGCGACGAGCCGGGCGAGACGCGCCGCATCAGCTATCGCGAGCTGCACGAGGAGGTCTGCCGCTTCGCCAATGCGATGAAGGGCCTTGGCGTCGGCAAGGGCGACCGCGTCACGCTCTACATGCCCAACATGCCCGAAGCGGCGTTCGCGATGCTGGCCTGCACGCGCATCGGCGCGATCCACTCGGTGGTGTTCGGCGGC
>CAZHGR010000121.1:0-6911 GCA_964532255.1 uncultured Sphingobium sp. | reverse complement strand
GCGCCGACAGGCTCATCACCTGATAGCCGCCGCTGTCGGTCAGGATCGGCCGGTCCCAGCCCATGAAGCGGTGCAGCCCGCCCAGCCGCGCCACACGCTCCGCCCCGGGGCGAAGCATCAGATGATAGGTGTTGCCGAGGATGATGTCGGCACCCGTCGCGCGCACCTCCGCCGGGCGCATAGCCTTGACGGTCGCCGCCGTGCCTACCGGCATGAAGGCAGGGGTGCGGATCTCGCCCCTTGTCAGCGAGAGCGTGCCCTGGCGCGCGGCACCGTCACGGGCGTGGATGTCGAAGCGGAAACGGGGCGGTGTCATGGCGGGCCGATGTAGCGGCTGCGGCCCCGCTGGCAAGCACTGCGGCTGCGGTCAGGCGGTTGTCTCGATGCAGCCGTACCAGCCGAGGCCCTTGTAGGTTTCATATCCCGGCGTCAGGCCATAGCAGACCAGCCGCCCGCTTCGGTCCCGATAATAGCCATAATCATCCTCGGCCTTCAGCGGATAGGTTTCCCCGTCGGCATGCCCGTCGGACGAAGCGATGATGCGGTGCGAGGCGTTGAGAAGCATCACCCGCGTCGCTCGCGCCTCCTCCTCGCTCAGCGGCACGCCCCGGACGATTGCCCGCGCTTGCGGTGCCCAGTCGAAAAAAATGCCGAGCACCCCGATCGGCGCGCCGTTTTCCTCGCCGTTCCGCCGGATCGCGGTCGAATAGGTCGCGACCTCCTCGCCGCCCAGCCCTGCCTCGATCATGATGTCGCAGACCGCGAAGTCGTCGCCGCTCGTTGTCGCCTGACCCGTGCGGAACCATTGGCTGCCCGACACGTCGCGCCCCGCCACATGCGGATAGCGGTCCGGCCGGCCGTTCGCGACCACGATGCCGTTGCGGTCGGCGATCCACAGGTCGAGATAGACGGTGTACGAGCGCAGGATCGTCGCCAGCCGGCTCGACGCATGGGCCTGCGCCTCGGGCGAAGGCGTCTGGACGGCGTTGACCACGGCGCTGTCGGTCGCCCACCAGCGCACGTCGCACGACCGCTCATACAGGTTGCGGTCGATGATCTCGACCGCGTTGCGCGCCATGTCGGCGAGGCGCTTGCCCTTGAAATCCGCCGCCATCTGGCGTCCCGCCGCCTCGATCCGCGCGGCGTTCTCGGTAATCGCGGCGCGAAGGTCCGCAGACACCGAACTGACCTGATCGGTGACCGCGCCCATTTCCTGGGCAACGACGGCAAAGCTCTTTCCCGCCTCGCCCGCCCGCGCTGCCTCCAGCCGCGCGTTCATCGCAAGGATCTGCGTCTTTACCATGATGGAGTCGATGGAGCCGATCTTGGCGGCGGTGGTACTCGAAAGCTCGAGGGCAAGCTTCAGGACATCGTCGTGCAAGGGGGGCACTCCTGCGGTCGTTTCAACGACCCTTCCCGCCAGAAAGCGGCCGGCATCCCCATCCTGCATAGGCCCGCCCGCTCGGCATGGCTGAACCGAACGCCGGGTCTGTTCAATATGGTAACAATAGCCCGATCAAAGTTAACCATGAATTGCGAAGCGAAATACGATTTTTTTTGAAGGGATGCCGGTCGCTGCGCCCCATCAGGACGCGCCCAGCACCGAGAAGATGAGCGGGAGGTTGAACGATGTCGGCTCATAAGCCTCGATAGCTCCGGCCGCGCGCCTTTCGCCGAGCCCGTCCAGGAACCGCTCGGGCTCGGCAAGCGACAGGCCAGCGAAATCGGCCAGATGATACTGCCACCAGGCGGCTTCGCGCAGCCTGTCGATCATCGGCTCGGAAAAGCGATAGCGGATCACGCGCGCGGGCACGCCGCCCACGATGGCGAAGGGCGGAACGTCCGCCATGACGACGGCCCCCGCCGCCACGATCGCGCCGTCGCCGATGGTCACCCCGCGCCGGATCAGGACCCGCTGGCCGATCCACACGTCATTGCCGATTACGACCGGCCCGCGATCCCGGTCGAAGGCGGGTGTCTCGGGTGCGGCCCCGTGGAGCGCGGCCATCGCCTCGTTGAAATAGGGCTGGTGGCTGAACACGTGCGTGCTGATCCAGTCGGTCGGATGCTCATAGCCCATGACCTCGACGCCCATCGCGATGCTGCAATAGCGGCCGACCTCGGTGTCCTGAGGCAGCCAGGACTGGCTGTAGGAAAAGGCGCCCGACGACCAGAAGCCGCCGCCGCCCAGCGTCGCTTCGGGTTCGACATAGATCGGGCAGTCAAAGGTCAGCGGCCTCCACTGCGGGATTACCCCGTCGATCCGGTTGTGGAACTGCAGATAGATGTGCTGGTCTTTGAGGAAATCCAGCATCAGCCCGTTGAACGTGACCGTGACCGGATAGGCCAGCTCGGTTGAAGTCTCGGTCATCGGCCTATCTCCCCTATCGCCGGGTCATGATGGCAGCAGCAGGCTCGCATCGCCATAGCTGTAGAAGCGATACTCGCGCTCGATCGCATGCGCATAGGCCGCCTGCATCCGCTCCAGCCCCATCAGCGCACTCACCAGCATGAACAGCGTGGACCGGGGCAGATGGAAGTTGGTCATCAGGCCGTCGATCGCACGAAAGCGATAGCCGGGCGTGATGAAGATGCGCGTTTCGTCCTCATACGCGCGGATGACCCCGTCCTCGCCCACCGCGCTTTCCAGGACGCGCAGGCTGGTGGTGCCGACCGCGATCACCCGGCCTCCCGCGCGCCGCACGGCGTTCAGCCGGTCGGCCACGGGAGCATCGATGCGGCCCCATTCGGCGTGCATGCGGTGGTCGGCGGTGTCGTCCGCCTTGACCGGCAGGAAGGTCCCCGCGCCGACATGGAGTGTCACCGTCTCGCTGGCGATCCCCGCCGCCGCCAGCCCGTCCATCAGCGCCGGGGTGAAATGGAGCGCGGCGGTCGGTGCCGCGACCGCGCCGTCGCTGGCTGCGAACATCGTCTGATAATCCTGCCGGTCCGCCTCGTCGACGGCACGCTTTCCCGCGATATAGGGGGGCAGCGGCATGCGGCCCGCACGTTCGAGCAGGATCTCGACCGGCTCTTCGCCCTGAAAGTCGAGGATCACCGCGCCGTCCTCGTCACGTCCCGCCGAGATCGCGACGACGCCCGCGCCGAACTCCACCGCGTCGCCCGCACGGACCCGCCGGGCATTGCGCATGAACGCGGCCCAGCGACGCGGTCCGAGCCGGCGGTGGAGCGTCGCGCCGACCGCGGCCCCGTCACCCCTGCCTGCCCGCCGTCCCTCGAGCTGCGCCGGGATCACCCGTGTGTCGTTGAAAACCAGGCAGTCGCCGCGCCGAAGCTGCGCGGGCAGGTCGCGCACCGTCAGGTCGGCGAACGGCGCATCGCCTGCAACGACCAGCATTCGCGCGCTGTCGCGCGGCCGCGCCGGACGAAGCGCGATCCGGTCGGGGGGCAGATCGAAATCGAACGCATCGACGCGCACCGTCGCCCAGTCTCCGCCCGGTCTCCGTCAGCCTCCGTCAGCCTCCCGCGGAGGCCGTCCCATCACCCTCGATCGCGGCACTGACGATCGTCGTCGGATTTGCCGGCGGCTCGCCCTGTGCGATGGCATCGACGCCGTCCATGCCCTCGATCACGCGGCCGAACACCGTATATTTGTTGTCGAGCTGAAAGCGCGGCATCGTCATGATGAAGAACTGGCTGTTGGCGCTGTTCGGATCGCCGGCACGCGCCATTGCCACGGTTCCACGCATGTGCGGCAGCCAGTTGAACTCGGCCGTCAGGTCGGGCAGCGTCGATCCGCCGGTCCCGTCGCCCTTGGGATCGCCGCCCTGCGCCATGAAGCCGGGGATCACGCGGTGAAAGCGCAGGCCGTTGTAGAAATTCTGGCGGGTCAGGGTCTTGATCCGCTCGACCGTCGCGGGCGCGACATCGGGGCGGAGCTGAACGCGCACCTGACTACCGTTCGAGAGGCGAAGGACCCACACATTCTCCGGCGTCACTGGCACTGTCGCCTGGAGCACCTCGCCCTTGTTCTTGGCGGCTTCCTTGCGCAGCATGTCGGCGTCGCGCTTGGCCTTGACCTGCCGCGCCGCTTCCTCGAGCCGGTCCTCGTTGCTCTGTTGCGCCCGGGCGGGGGCGCCGGCGACTCCCAGCATCAGCGCCACCGCCGGCATCCATCCCAAAAGCGTCCGCACCATCGATCCTCTTGTCCTCATACCCGGAGCGGTGCTCCTAACCTTGCTGCGATGAACCGCCGCTGACCCTACCTCACGCATCGGCCTGCCGCATCTGCGCGATGCGGTCGAGCATCTCGGTCTTCACCTCCGCGCTGACGAAGCGGCTGATATCGCCGTCGAACATCGCGATTTCCTTGACCAGCCGCGACGCGATCGGCTGCAGCGAGACGTCGGCCATCAGGAATACCGTCTCGATCGTGCTGTTGAGCTGCTGGTTCATGCCCGCCATCTGGAACTCATATTCGAAGTCGGCAACCGCGCGAAGCCCCCGGATGATCACCGTAGCGCCCTGCTGCTCCGCAAAATGCATCAGCAGCGCGTTGAACGACACCACTTCGATCTCGGTATCGATATCCGCGCATTCGCGCCGCACCATCTCCAGCCGCTGCTCGGTCGAGAACAGCGGCGACTTGCTGGGGTTGGTGGTCACGCCGATCACCAGCCGGTCGACCAGCTTCGCGCCGCGCCGGATGATGTCCATATGGCCGAGCGTGATGGGGTCGAATGTTCCCGGATAGACGCCGACGCGCATGCTTGCTGCTGCCATGATCTGCCTGCCTGTTCCCTGATGTCCGATTATCGGTCGCGCGCGACGACGAAGTCGGCGATGTGGCGCAGAAGGTCCGCCTCCTCGCCATAGCTGCGAAGATGCGACTTGGCCTGGTCGACCAGCATCTGCGCCTGTTCCCGGGCGCGCTCCACGCCCAGCACCGAGACAAAGGTGGCCTTGCCCGCCGCCGCGTCCTTGCCCAGCGCCTTGCCCGCGCGCTCAGGGTCGCCCGCCACGTCCATCAGGTCGTCGACGATCTGGAACGCGAGTCCCAGATCATGGGCATAGCCGCTCATGTGCACCCGCGCTTCCGCCGACGCCCGGCCCAGTATCGCTCCGGCCTCGACCGAAAAGGCGATGAGAGCGCCGGTCTTGAGCTGCTGCAGCCGGGTGATGGTCGGCAGGTCGAAGCTGGCGGTTTCGGCCGCCAGATCCATCATCTGCCCGCCCGCCATGCCCGCCGGACCGCTCGCCAGCGCCAGCGCGCGGACCAGCTCGCAGCGCACGAACGGGTCGGCGTGAGTCGCCTCATCGGTCAGCAGCCCGAAGGCGAGGTCGTGGAGGCAGTCGCCCGCCAGGATCGCCGTCGCCTCGTCGAACGCGATGTGCGTGCTCGGCTTGCCGCGCCGCATGTCGTCATCGTCCATCGCCGGCAGATCGTCGTGGATCAGCGAGTAGACATGGATGCATTCGACCGCCAGCCCGACGCGCAGCGCCGATTCGTCCGCCACGCCGAACAGCGCGCTGCCCGCCTTCACCAACAACGGTCGCAGCCGCTTGCCGCCGCCGATCGCGCTGTGCCGCATCGCACGATAGAGCGGCGCGCGCGGGTCGTCGGGAACGTCGAGCAGCGAGTCGAACGCATCGTCGATGGCAACGCCGACCGCGTGCAGCGCCTCGGCCAGCGCGGGCGGCTCCAGCCCCGTCATCAACGCCGTGCTCAACGCGCCTCGAACGGCTTGACAGCGGTGGCGACACCGTCGGGACCGGCGACGATCTGCTCGATGCGCGCCTGCGCCGACTCCAGCCGCTTCTGGCACTGCGCGCGCAGCCGGTCGCCCTCGGCATAGAGGTCGATCGAGCGCTCGAGCGGCACATCGCCGCGCTCAAGCTGCTGGACGATCGCTTCGAGCCGCGCCAGCGCGTCCTCGAACGAAAGGTCCTGACCCTGATCCTGTCCCGCCATCCTGCTGCTTTGGCGGGAGCGCCGCCCCCGGTCAAGGGCGATGGCGGCGACCGAACCGCGCCGGACCAGCCGCAATGCGACAATTTGCGGGTTGACGATTCATGCTGCATTGCAAATAAGCGGCGACGCTATGCACCACAAAAGCCCCCTTGCTCTTCCGCTGCTGGCGCTCGCGGCTCTTTCCGCCTGCAACAGCAATCAGACCGAAACCGTCAACGACACCATCGCCGACCCGATGGAGGAGCAGCTGGCGAACGCCGCGCCCGTCGAAGCGCCGCCGATGATCCAGAAGCAGGACGAATATCGTTGCAAGGACAACAGCCTTGTGACCGTCCAGTTCATGACCAACAACACCGTGCAGGTGCGCACCGAGGAGGGCGGGCCGCTCACGGTCCTGAACGCCCCCGCAGCCGAGAACAACGAGACGGCGCCCGCCGACACCTTCACCTCCGCCGACGGCGGCATGACGCTGAGCGGAAGCGGCGACACCATCACCTTCAACGGACAGAGCTGCAAGGCCTGATCCGCCTCACCCCCGACCCTCTTTCGTCCATCTCCGGCCGGCCCTGTTACGGGGTCGGCCTTTTCATTTGCGCCGCACGCAACTAAGTGGCTCGCCATGACCCAGACCGCTGCAGCCCCCGCCGCCATCACGCCCGAAATCGTCGCCGAACACGGGCTGAGCGAGGATGAATATGCCCGCATCCTCAACGCGCTGGGCCGCGAGCCGAATCTGACCGAACTCGGCATCTTCTCGGTCATGTGGTCCGAGCATTGCAGCTACAAGTCGAGCCGCATCCACCTCAAGAAGCTGCCGACCGAGGGCCCTCATGTGATCTGCGGTCCCGGCGAGAATGCCGGCGTCATCGACATCGGCGAAGGGCCCGACGGCAAGAAGCTGGCCGCCATCTTCAAGATGGAAAGCCACAACCACCCCAGCTACATCGAACCCTATCAGGGCGCGGCGACGGGCGTCGGC
>CAZHGR010000120.1:0-7150 GCA_964532255.1 uncultured Sphingobium sp. | reverse complement strand
ACATGCCGGGCTATGGCTATGCCAAGGCGCCCAAGGACATGGTGCGCCAATGGCGTCATCTGGTGAACGACTATCTGCGCGGCCGCCCCGCGCTCAAGCGCGCGCTGGTGCTGATCGACAGCCGCCACGGCATCAAGGACGTCGATAATGAGATGCTCGACATGCTCGACGCGGCGGCCGTGAGCTATCGCGTCGTCCTGACCAAGGCCGACAAGATCAAGGCGAGCGAACTGGCCGACGTGACCGCCGCCACCCAGGCCGCAATCCGCAAGCGCCCCGCCGCGCATCCCGACCTCATCCCCACCTCCGCCGAAAAGGGCATGGGCGTGCCCGAACTGCGCGCCGCCATCCTGGAAGCCATCACCGCCTGACGCCGCGCCGCGGCTTTCAATCGTTCACGCGGAGACGCGAAGACGCGGAGGAGATTTGGCGCCGCCTCGCGCCCATCGAACCTCTGCGTCCTCTGCGCCTTTGCGCGAACCAGATGCGGCATGCCGTTCCGATAGCGTCGCGTGATTTTGATTCGCGCAGAGGCGCGGAGGACGCAGAGAGGATGGCGCAACGCCTTCGCGTCTTCGCGTCTCCGCGTGAACCTGCAAATACACGGCTTCGCCGCGAGCATGGACCGACCGGTGCGCGATCCATCGCCAGTTCCGGCACCGCCGCGCAGCGGCATCATAGTGCTCACGCGGAGACGCGGGGACGCGGAGGAGATTTGGCGACGCCTCGCGTCCATCGATCCTCTGCGCTCTCTGCGCCTCTGCGCGAACCCACAGAATGCCGCAGGCACTACGCGCGGCCTGACAGATTCAAGCAAATCCGTTAAAGGCCCACCTTCCGTTCGTGTCGAGCGGACAGAGGCTTATCGCGGGGTAATAGCACATGCTCAGGCTCATCATCGGCAACAAGGCCTATTCGAGCTGGTCGCTTCGCGGCTGGCTGGCGGTCAAGCAGTCGGGCCTGCCGTTCGAGGAGTTGGTGGCCCCGCTTTATGACGAGGCATGGCCCGAGCGGAAGCGGCAGGCGGACCTTGCCCCTTCCGCCGGCAAGGTGCCGACCCTGTGGGACGGCGATCTGGTGATCTGGGACAGTCTCGCCATCCTTCTCCACCTCGACGCCCGCACCGGCGGCACGCGCTTCTGGCCCGCCGACCCCGCCGCGCGCGCGCTGGCATTGTCGATAGTCACCGAAATGCACTCGGGCTTTCAGCCGCTGCGGCGCGAGCATCCGATGAACGTGCGCAAGAGCTATCCCACGTTTCCGAGCGCGGAGGTGCTGGCCGACCTCGACCGGATCGCCGAGCTATGGGCGCGGGCGCGCATGCTGGCGAGCGGCGACGAGCCCTGGCTGTTCGGCGCGTTCGGTGCGGCCGACATCGCCTTCGCGCCCGTCGCGAGCCGGATCACCACCTATCATCTGCCGGTTCCGCCAGCCGCGCGCGCCTATGTCGACGCGGTGATGGCGCACCCGTGGATTCGCGAGTGGATCGATGCCGCCAACGCCGAATCCTGGGTGCTGCCGCAATATGAGCGCTGACGCTCAATAAGGCGTGCCGTCCTTGCGGACATAGCGTCCGTCGGCGGTGAACATCATGTCGATGTCGGAATAGCCGCCGCCGCCGAGCAAACCGGCCGCACCGACAACGACGAAGGTGCAGTCTTCGGCGCTCCGGTTCTGCAGATGGTGCCCGTTGCCCGTGCCCTTGGGAAAGCTGGCGCAGTCCCCCGCGCGCAGCACCGTCTCGCCTTCATCCTCGACCAGCACGGCCTCGCCCGCGATCATAGCCAGAAACTCGTCCTCCGCATCGTGCCAGTGGCGCTGCGACGACCAGGCTCCGGGTTTGAGCACGACGTGACTGACGGCGAACTGGCTAAGGCCGCTTGCCGGCCCCAGCCGCCGATACCAGCGGCCGGCCACCGCTTCGGCGAAGGGCGCGGGATAGCCTGTCCGGCTGACCTGCGGGATGCTCTCGAGATCGATCTTCGGCATGGCGGCTCCTTTCCCTGACGTGCGCTGCGGGCTATCGAGCCTAGCATGACCACGACCGCAACCGCCATCGATCCCGTCGCGCTGACCGAAGCGCTGATCGCCGCGCCCTCCGTCACCCCCGCAACCGGCGCGGTGTTCGACGTGCTTGAGCAAGCCATTCTGCCGCTGGGGTTCCACGTGGAACGCTTCGTCGACGGCGACGCGCCCGACGGCCCGGTCGAGAATCTGCTGGCCGTGCGCCGCAACGGCGACGGCGCGCATGTCGCTTTTGGGGGGCATCTCGATGTCGTGCCGCCCGGCGAAGGGTGGACGAGCGGGCCGTTCGTGCCGGAGCGGCGCGGCGACCTGCTCCACGGGCGCGGCGCGGTCGACATGAAGGGCGCCATCGCTGCGTTCGCCGCCGCTGCGGCCGACGCCGCCGACCTGCCCGGCACGATCAGCCTCATCATCACCGGCGACGAGGAAGGCCCGGCGACTCACGGCACGCCCGCGCTGATGGAGCATATGGCGGCGCGCGCCATCCGCCCCGACATGATCCTGGTGGGCGAGCCGACCTCCAGCCACCGGCTGGGCGACACGGTCAAGATCGGGCGACGCGGATCGGTCAACATGTGGATCGCGGTCGAGGGCGCTCAGGGCCATGTCGCCTATCCGCACCTCGCCGACAATCCGGTCCCGCGCCTCGTCCACATCCTGTCAGCGATCGACGCGATCCGCCTCGACGAGGGAACGGCGTGGTTCCAGCCGAGCAATATCGAGATCACCGATGTCGCGGTGGGCAACCCCGCCACCAACGTCATTCCGGCACGCGCCACCGCGCGGATCAACATCCGCTTCAACGTGCTCCACAGCGGCGCCTCGCTGGTCGAGCGCGTCCGTGCCATCGTCGAGGGGGAGGGCGGGACGCTGGAGGCGAAGATCAGCGGAGAGGCGTTCCTGACGCAGAGCGGCCCGCTGACCGACATGCTCGCCGCCGCGATCACCGACGTGACCGGCCTCGCCCCCGAGCTGTCGACCAGCGGCGGCACGTCCGACGCGCGCTTCCTCTGCGCCATCGCGCCGGTGGCGGAGTTCGGCCTCAACAACGCCACCATGCACAAGCGCGACGAGGCGGTGGCAGTCGAGGATCTGCGCTCGCTGGCGCGCATCTACGCGGCCTTCCTGCGGCGCGCGCTGGGGTAAATTCCCCCTCCGTCACCCCAGCGCAAGCTGGGGTCTGGTTCAGGGTCGCGCCAAGCCGAGGAAGACCCCAGCCTTTGCTGGGGTGACGAAGGGGCGGCGGACTCAATCCGTGTCGAACAGTCCCGCAAGCTGCTCGATCATCGTCCCGCCGAGCTGCTCCACATCCATGATCGTCACCGCGCGCTGATAATAGCGCGTCACGTCATGGCCGATACCGATCGCGACGAGCTGGACCGGCGACTTGGTCTCGATCCAGTCGATCACCTGGCGCAGATGCCGCTCCAGATAGGTGCCGCTGTTCACCGAGAGGGTCGAATCGTCGACCGGCGCGCCGTCCGAAATGACCATCAGGATGCGGCGGTCCTCATGCCGGGCAAGCAGCCGGGCATGCGCCCACAGCAGCGCCTCGCCGTCGATATTCTCCTTGAGAAGCCCCTCACGCATCATCAGGCCCAGCGCGGTGCGCGCGCGCCGCCAGGGCTCGTCGGCCTTCTTGTAGACGATGTGGCGCAGGTCGTTGAGGCGGCCCGGAGTCGCCGGCCGCCCCGCCGCCAGCCAGTCCTCGCGGCTCTGCCCGCCCTTCCAAGCGCGAGTCGTAAAGCCGAGAATCTCGGTTTTCACCCCGCAGCGCTCGAGCGTGCGGGCGAGGATGTCGGCGCTCACGGCTGCGATTCCGATCGGCCGCCCGCGCATCGAGCCCGAATTGTCGATCAGCAGCGTGACGACGGTGTCACGGAATTCGGTGTCGCGCTCCTGCTTGTAGCTCAGCGACTGGCCCGGTGCGACGATAACGCGCGCGAGCCGCGCCGCGTCGAGCAGACCTTCCTCCTGGTCGAAATCCCAGCTCCTGAGCTGCTGCGCCATCAGCCGCCGCTGTAGCCGGTTGGCGAGCTTGGTCACGACCCCCTGGAAATGCGCGAGCTGCTGGTCGAGAAAGCCGCGAAGCCGCACCAGCTCGTCCGCGTCGCACAGGTCGGACGCGGCGATCTCCTCGTCATGCGCGCGGGTGAAGACACTATAGTCGAGCTGCGGCCCATCCTCGATTCGCGGGCGATTCGGGCGGACGGGCAGCATGCCGTCGTCGTCCATGTCGCCGGGATCGCCATCCATGTCGGGATCGAAATCCTGTTCGCCCGACTCGCCCTCGCTGTCGTCCTCACCGTCCTGCTGCTCCTCTGAGCGCGCTTCGGTACGGGCATCCGAATCGCCCTCCTGCTCGGGCGTGTCCTCGTCGCCGTCCTGCTGGTCCTGATCGCTGTCGTCGGCCTGCTCGTCCTCGTCGGTTTCGGGAAGCGAATCGGCATCGACCAGCTCGAGATGCTCGAGCATCGACAGCACGGTCTTCTGGAACGCGCGCTGATCGTCGAGGCACAGCTCCATCGCCTCGAAATCGGCGCTTGCCTTGTCGTCGATCCAGGGACGCAGCATCGCCACGCCCTTCTCGGCGGCGGCGGGAACCGGCTCGCCGGTCAGCTTCTCGCGCAGCAACAGCGCCAGCGCGCCCTGGATCGGCACCTCGTCCGCGGACTTGGCGCGGGTGATCGGGTCGCTGCCGGTGCGCATCGCCAGCGCGGCGGAGAGATTGGCGCGCGTGCCCGCGAACCCCCTCGACCCGAGCGCCTCGT
This sequence comes from uncultured Sphingobium sp., assembly GCA_964532255.1. Classification (GTDB taxonomy): domain Bacteria; phylum Pseudomonadota; class Alphaproteobacteria; order Sphingomonadales; family Sphingomonadaceae; genus Sphingobium. The sequence continues at coordinate 2,354 of CAZHGR010000120.1, read as the reverse complement.
ACCGCACCATCTCGACCGCGTCATAGACGGCGCGCGCGGCGGGTTCGGCGGGCATGTGGCGGTTGTGGAGCGCGCTGTCGTGATGCCGCAGCTTGAGCGCCATCGAATCGGCAAAGCCCCGCGCCAGCGCGACCTGGTCGGGTGACAGGTTGCGGCCCGGGGTCGGCACCTTGATCGTCTTGCCCGCCATGTGCGGCGCATCGGCGGTAAAGCCGACATCGGCACCCGCATCATGCGCGACCGCGCGCGCGGTTCCGGCGAGAACGGCTTTAAGGTCGTCAAGGGGAGATCGGGCGGTCATGCCCGTCTTGGCTGGGGACGACATGGCCCGAAGTCAAGTCGCCCCGCCATCGCCATGCTGCCCGACTCGCGAAAAAGGCGGCTCCGCGATGCGAAAACCGCCTTCACGCAGTCGAGGGGAGCGCGTCAGGCCGCTTTGGCACGGCTCCGGGGGCGTCGGCGCATCGCGAACCCGGTTGCGCCGATTCCCAGGATCATCAGGCCCCAGGTCTGCGGCTCCGGTACCGAGGTGACCGGCACGGCCGCGACGCCGGCGACGCGGACCTGCCGCAGCGAATCGACCACGCCGTAGAAGGGGTTCAGCGTCAGGCGGATTCCGCCGAACTGCTCGCCCGCATCGCCGGTCACGTTGAACCGGTTGGCACCGTTGCCGTTGAGCGCGAAGCTGTGCGATCCCAGCACCGAACCATTGAGGCCCAGCGCCTCCACCAGCACGCTCGACGCCTCGATCGGCGGCGCGTTGCCGGCGACGCCAGGAAGGTTGAAGCTGGTGCCCGTGAAATAATAACCTGGGTCGATGACGTAGCTGATCTGGTAGATCAATGTGCTCTGCAGCGCCGCGAGCGAATAGAAATTGGTTGCCGACGACTGGCCGCTCGCGTTCGCGTAAATGCCGGTGGGGCTGGAGAAGGTGACGGCGACGTCGGTCGACGCGGTGCGCGCCACGCGGCTTGGGAAGGAATAGCCGCTCGATCCGAACAGCACATTTTCCGTGCCGCTGATGGTGCCGGTACCGAAGAACACGGTCGCCGACGCCTCGGTCGTCGCGGAGAAAAGCGTGGCGGCGCCGAGCGCGGCCAGGACGAACCTCTTCATATGCCATATCCCTGCATCAGGACGTCAGGCGCAGCGGGTGCCGCAACCCTGCCCGGTCGATCGGAGAGGCACCCCCTAGCGCATCCGCGCGATCGGATCAGCGCAGGAAGGTGGTTAAGGGCTGGACGTGCCAGTGCGGGACATCTGGCCGCGGGCGCGCGCGCTCGCTGGCCGATCGTAAGATTGTGTCAATCAAGGACATTCGCGCGACCCGGCTCCCTTGGATGATGAATCCCGCTGACTCGGGCGACACACAATGGTAACAATTTCGCAACCGCAATATACAGGTTTCGTCATGCGATTGTTGCTCAAAGCCTCTGCCACAGCCCTGGCCTTCACGGCGATGCCGGCGAATGCGACTCTGATGCTTGGCAACACGCCCTGTTCGCTGACCGACATCGTGCCCACCGCGACCAGTTGCGCAGGCTGGTATTCCGGCAATCTGAACGGTGGCAAGCCCGACATGCTGGCCGACTCGGCCATGGCGCTGAACGCGCTGCTCGGCGTCAACACCTACACATCCGCCAACCTCAAGTGGCTCGAACCGATTCCCAGCACCAGCGGCAACAGCATCGACTTCGCTACGCCGCTGTTCGGCGACACGATCTTCAGCGTGCATGTCGGCGGGGCGAACGGCAGTAATGGTATCGGCTATTCGGGAACGGCCTTCTACCGCTTCGACGCGGGCAACCTGGTCGGCGGCCTCGACTCGATCGGACTGAACGTGGGCGGGCTGAGCAATGCGCGGCTCTATTCGACCGGCACCTATGTGACGTCGGTGCCGGAACCGGCGACCTGGGCAATGATGATCATCGGCTTCGGCGCAGTCGGCGCGGCGATGCGGCAGCATCGCAGGACGAGCGTCCGCTACGCCTGATTCCGCCAGCGTTCCACGGATCACATGAAAAGGGCGGCCATCGGCCGCCCTTCTTGCGTAAGACGCCGGGAGGAGGGGTTTTACGCCGCGCGGCCGACGATGCTTTCGGGCAGGTCCTTGCCGAATACGCGCTGATAATATTCGGCGACCATCGGCCGCTCCGCCTCGTCGCACTTGTTGAGGAACGACAGGCGGAAAGCAAAGCCGACATCCTTGAAGATCAGCGCGTTTTCCGCCCAGCTTATGACGGTACGCGGGCTCATGACCGTGGAAATGTCGCCGTTGATGAACCCCTGCCGCGTCAACTCGGCGACGCGGATCATCTTCGCCACCTCCTCCTTGCCGCCGGGATTGTCATATT
>CAZHGR010000119.1:0-7157 GCA_964532255.1 uncultured Sphingobium sp. | reverse complement strand
CCCAAAATCCACCAACTCATACACCGGAAATTACACCACGTGCGCGGACGCTAACGGCCGGGTTCATGGCGAGGCGGTGGAAGTTCTCCGCAAGGCTGGTCTCGACCGCGGCTTCAGCACTGTCCTCGATCACGAGGCAAGTAACTTCGCAATCACGGGCGAGGATCTTTTCGTCCGCAAGGGCAAGCATCGCGCGGCGGCGGCGCTCGCCGGCTTCAACCTCGAACTTGCCCTTGGCAGCGGGTTTGACGATGAGGTTCTGCAGCAGACCGTGTGCAGCAATGCTCGCTCTGAGTTCGGCATCTGCAGCCGGATCGCTGTGACGACGGACATTACGGGGAGATTGAACGAGCTTGTTCAACGGAACCGATTTGATCATGGGACACACTCCTGAATGTGAGCCCGGCGCATCGACCATCGACGCCCAACTGGCTCATTCAGGGCAGAGCCCACTCCCCTCTAGTACGTTCGCAGCAGATCTCCCGATAGGCACGGACAATGACGGATGGCGATGGTTGGGACAAATCCGTCATTCCCAACAACCTGCGGCAACGGCAGCTTCTGCTGGAAGCGGCCATTGCCACCCCGATCGATTGCCGGCGCGGAACGCGTAATTGTGGGGCGATTCGCCCCGACCCTTTACCTCGCCACCAACCGGGCAGCTATCGGGAAAGTGCGCTGGCTTTTGGGGTCGGGAACGTGGACGTTCGCTGGATCGCATGATCGAGGTCCGCTAGGGTCAGAGGCGGACTGGTGCCAGACGGATCAGGCAGGAAAATGAATTCCGCACAATTTGTTACCGTCGGGGTCACGAAAATAGGCCAGTTCGATGGTGCCCATGGAGGCAGTTTCGCGCGGTCCGGGCGGAGCTTCGATCGAGGTCCCGCCAGCGGCAACGGCGGTATCGTGAAGCTGCTTCACCTGCTCGGGCGAGTCGCAGGAAAAGGCGACGGTGCTGCCGTTGGCGACGCTTGCCGGTTCGTCATTGATCGGCTGGCTGACGATGAAGTTGGTCCCGTTGCCGTTATTGTAGATCAGACGTGTATGGCCGCTGTCGGCGATGTTCTTCGTCCCTTCCCCTGCACCCAAGGTGGCGAGCACCGTGTCGTAGAAGCGCTTGGACCGTTCAATGTCGTTCGATCCGACCATGGTGTGAAAAAGCACGCATACTCTCCTGAAGGCTGATCGACTTCCGATCGCCATTAGCGATCTCACCTAACAGGCACATGATCCGCAGTCAACCCCGAGCCCTCGGAATGTCCGCTACTGGGGCGGCTGCCGACCGTCGGTTTCATGAGGATCGATCGGCAGCTCCCGTCAAATCCGGACGTTCGCGTCCCGTTTAGCGAACGGCGAAATCTGGACTGCCGCCGGGTGCTACCGCCGGATTTTGGGACGAAGCCGACGTTTCATAGCTAACGCTTGAACGTCAGCCTATCCCGAAACCCGTCATTCCTAATGACGGACTCTCGGGCGCGTGGGGAGGATCCGCTCTGTAAAGCCGACTACACGCCCGCTATAAGGTGATATTCGCAATCCAGACGCTATGATGGTAGGGGCGGATGCGACGGAGAACGAAAAAGTGGCACGGCAAGGCAACAACCCTAAACGGCGTATTATCGCTGCTAATTCGATTGCCAACGGCGTACTCGAATGTCTTGCCACGCGTTTGAAGTATGTCGGCAGCGCAAATCATAAGCGCCATCCTGGGGATTACGGTTTTCACCCCCCGAGCAATCCGCGGCCTTGGAAATCGGTCTGCGATGCCCGACGTCAATTATTGCTAGCCGAAGCAAAGGAACTGCTGGCTGCTGGTGTACTCAAAGGCATGATCAGTTCGCCTGATGCCGATGGTGTGCCCAAATATGTTTGGAGCGTCGATGCTGAAGGCGTTCCCTATGAATCGAAAATCGGCAATGGCGGCTATCATGGCTATCCGCTGTATCCCGATGATGACATGAGCGCGATTGTGCTGCGCGAGTGGGCGCACCGATAATATGTTCGAATTGACCGCCGATTGGGAAGCTTTGGACGAGGGCTCGCCGGAAGAAGTGGCATGCTTCGCACAAGTGCGCATCGCCATGAACGGCGTGTTGCTGAGCGAAGGCCATGACCCCTTCATCGGTCGCGTGCGCAAGGCCTCGTTGCTCTCAGCCTATCCACTGGCCGAGTGGTTGGCCTGGAACTGGTGGCGCCTGCGCTGGGAGCCGAGCGGGCGCGGGCACGGGTGGCGGTTTGCTCATGCCATGGCCACAGTCGGCCAGGGCTATGTCTGGCCCAACCTTACGATTTTCCCCGATGGTGAGCGCGTCACAATCGCGGCACGGCCGAGCAACCCGGCGGACGAGTTCGCCGTCCGCTATATCAACGAATACGTCGGAGCGATTTCTGCCGCCGAGTTCGAGGGCGGGGTCGGGCGTTTCATCGAGCAGGTTCTGGGGCAATTGGACGCGGAAGGCCTGCGCGATACCAATCTGCACTCCATCTGGACCGACCTCGAATTGGAACGGCGCGACGGCGAGCTAAGCCGCTATCGTCAAATCGAGGCAATGCTTGGGCACGACCCGGACGAGGGACCCGAGCATTTGATCCGCCGATTGCTCGACGACGAGGCGCGTATCGGCGTGGCTGGCGCACGCGAACTCGCTGCGGAAATCGCCAAGGGTGGATCAACGTTAGCTGCCGCTCAGCTGATTGATCTGGCACATCGGTCAGGTACGCCAACCGACCTGCGCAACGCCATTCGGCTCACCGATCGTGTAACAACTGCGCGAGGAGATACGCCAGCCTGGCTGGTCGGCCAGCGCGCTGCGCGGGCCGTGCGCCATCAGATTGGTAACGACAACGAACCGCTGTCTAATCAACACCTAGCGGAGCTGATCGCCGTGTCTCCGGAGGTGCTGGTTCCGGCCGGGCGCGCGCCTCTGTCCTTCTCGTTCCGAGACGATCCGGCCCGAGCCAACATTGTGTTGCGTTCACGCTGGGAGACGGGCCGGAGATTCGACCTCGCGCGCCTTGTCGGTGACGTCGTTGCGAGCGGCGATTCGGGTCCGCTCAACCCGGCGACCAATGCCGCGACCTACCGCCAGAAGATGCAGCGAGCCTTCGCTGCCGAATTGCTCAGCCCCTTCGAAGCCGTCGAGGACATGATGGCAGGGGATTATTCGGACGAGCAGCAAGAAGAAGTTGCAGAACGGTTCTCGGTTTCGCCGCTGACAATCCGCACAATGCTCGTCAATCATCGTAGGCTCGAATGGGATGAAATCGCGAACGATGCCGATTTTGAGGCTGGCATGACGTATTTACCTGCGGCTGAATAGATAGCCAGTTCGGTGCCAGTATTCGCTTGAATATCGCCGTCCTGAATCGGTCAGCCGTCCTTTTTGACCCGGTTGCTTCGCATCAGGCACAAATGTCGGCTTTGCAGGCGAGAGCTGCCGTCCACCCACGTGCCTGGAACGTCGTAACCTGGTCGGTCATTGCCATTCCAGCCTCGAAGTCGGTAGCGTAAATGGACTCGCTCAGCAGCGAGCACTATCGTTCGCCGTGATGTTCTATCTCCACTGCACCAAGAAGCTGCTCGATCGGATCAAACCGGAAATCGTTGCGCCTGGGCCAAGCGACACCGCACTGGGCAGCTGGTATGCCACGGCCATATTCTGGAAGCCGCAAGTGGCGTTATTGGTTTCTGAGCGCACGCTGCTCCCCGTGCTCATGCCGCTGGCTCCAGTTGCGACGCTTGCTCGAAGATTTCCTGGCCAGCTCGCGCCCGTCTTGAAAGAGCACGGGGTGCCGCCCGAATTCATTGCCCAGGAGGTCTGGCGGATGGACAAGGTCCAGTATGCCAAGACAGCGAACCGGAGCGTCGTCGGAATTCTCAATGAGTTCGTTCGCCAAGCTGAGTTCTGGCTCGCCGCCTATGCTTATCAAAAGGGCGACGATGATGACCTCTTGGCGATTTCGGCTAAGCTCGCGGAGACCCCATGTAGCCCGTTATACAAGGGGCCGATTTCGCCAGACAAGGCCCTCCACGAACTCGTGAAGGCTAGTTCGCAGATTTGAGTCTGCTGGCCGGACACTGTGCTCAGAGATCCTTCAGCACTCGGTCGGAGGCCCAACTCATGCGGTCAGACGGGATCGGGCGGCAAATCGACAATCCGGAAGACAGCGCCCGATCCGGCATCACGAACCAGATCAACGCGCGCACCATCCCAGTGATAGTCGAGGTGCCGCCCCTGTAGGGGGTTCGACGCGCAGTCCGGGTAGAAGAGCGCGACGCATTCCCCACCGGGATGCCGGATGCTCGGGTAGGCAATCCCGTTCGATCCCGCGCCCCTGAGGTGCCGCGAGACTGCTTGGGATGCCGCGTAGCTGTCGGGGTCGAGCGCCGGAACCGGCTCCCCCGCCGGAGTTCGGAGATCATGCAAGTCTGCATCGACTGCCATGACGATTTCCCGGAACTGCGAGGTCCATCCAGCCCCTTCCTTTGTCCGTGCCATGAAGCGGGCATGGTGGTGGATCGTCTCGAACAGTGCGGTTTCAAACCGGTCCCCAACATAGAGCACGCCGTAGCTGCCATCCGTAAACCGGCTCGGTCGATCGGTGCTGACGTGGGTGAATGGCGCCATGAGGTAGGATGCCCCATTGCCGCCGACGCGGCGGTCAACCGGAACGAGGTCGAGGTTGCCGATCGTCGCCATGATGCGAGGATTGGTCTTCTGCTCTGCCGAGATCAAAAGCGGCCAGTCGGCTGGATCAGCGATGTCCTCGAACAGGTCGATGGGCGGAAAGGCACTGCGGATGATCCTGACAGCGCCCTTCCACTCAACTCGAGAAACGGGGATATCCGCCGTTCCGCTCACCAGCCACCACGTTCGGCGTCGAGGTAGCGACGCACCCGCATGATGTCGGTGAGCTCGCCTCCGAGCATCACGTCAAGCCCACTCACTCCACCGAATGCATCGTTGGTCGCCCTGATCCAGGCATAACCACGGGTCGCCTCCGAGAAGATGATCCGGAGCGCCTTGTGAATGCCCATGAGGTTGGAGAGACGAGCACGCCCATCGCGCGAGACGCGTCCCGGCCCTTCCGCCTTCCAGCGCCGATAAGATCGAACCGGCATGTCGAGCAGGGTTGCCGCCTGCTCGTCGGTCAGTTCCCATTTGCCGAACAGATTGAGGACTGCCCGGAACATGGCAGCTGCCTCGTCCTGAGTAATCGGATCGGGCCGGAAGGCGGTAACGGCAGTATCAACGGGTTGCAGAGCCAGCATGGCAGTTCTCCATATGGCATCATATATTCTGAATAATGCCATTTGGCAATGAGCTATGCCGATGATGCCAGTCTGGCAATCACGCTCGCTGCGCCTTCGATCGGCACGAACAGCCGTGTCTGGTAGCGGATGATCTCGGTAAAGCAGCCTTGCGCCTTGTACCAGTCGAGCCGAGCAACACTCCATCCGGTGAGTTCAAGTCGCTGTGAGCCATTGACCAGGCTGCGTTTGACCATGAGCTTTTCGCGGCCGACCAATTCCATGGCCCGGCCATTTGCCAGGACGGTCTGGACAATGTCGTCGGCGGAAAGTGTCTGTTCCCGTTCGAGGCCCAGCGCCCGGCACAGTTCCGGAACAGAATGGACAGGAACCTCCCGGCCAAGCAACGAGCGGCCATCCGCCGCCAAGATGCGGCTCACCCTCACGAAATCCGAAGGAAGCTTGTCCCAGACCGGCAACAGGAGGCCCGTCGCAAGATAGAGGTGCTCGCGCCTGTGGCTGGCTTGCGCCTCCGCGACCTCGGTTGACCAGGCATTGCGGAAGGCGTCGATGGCAATATCCTCCCAGCTGCTCTCCGCCAACTGATCCTCGGTGATGTGACTGCGCTTGAGCGGGCGCAGTAATTCGAAGCGGGTCACGCGTGTGCCGTCATCGGCAAGAATGCTGCGAGCGGGCACCAGCAATGCGACCCGTCCTGAACGGGCATTCCACACAAGCCGCTGCCGCTGCCCAGCGATGCCGTGAAGCGCCTCGAGCCGCTTCAGCGTGAGCGGCTTCAGGGCTCTGGCAATTTCCAATTCCAGCAGATGGGTGGTCGCGCCCGATGCCGGATCCGTGCGCAGCAACGTGTCCGACAGGATCGTGAACTCCTCGACTGCGATGGTCTCCAGGCCGAGATCGAGTGTGCCAGCCTGCCGCGCAGCATCGATGCGCGCTTCGGCCAGTCCCATGAACTCGTCAAATATCGCGTTCTGCAGGGCGATAGGAAGCGCCAGGATGCGATTGAGCCACCGCTGGATCGACGGTAGGTCATCGACCATCGACCCGTCAGGCGCTTCAATCCGCAGGCCTGTCAGCTCCTGAAATCGTCCAAGGCTGACCGCTTCAAGCTTGCCGGTGAACAACAGCCCGAACCAGCGATGGAGCGCTTCCTTGGCGTAGATGCTTTCTAGATTGTCGGCAGGATCAAACAGGTTCTGTCCGCCGGTCTGGCGCTGCCCGCGCGTCAGAGCGCCAAGACTGTCCAGTCGCCGCGCGATAGTCGAGATGAACCGGCGCTCGCCGCGCACGTCGGTGGTCACCGGCCTGAACAGCGGGGCTGATGCCTGGTTGGTGCGATTGGTCCGGCCAAGCCCCTGGATCGCAGCGTCAGCCCGCCAACCCGGTTCGAGCAGGAAGTGGACGCGGCGCGCCTGGTTCCCAGCGGCCAGATCGGCATGGTAGCTGCGCCCCGTTCCCCCAGCGTCGGAAAAGACTAGGATGCGCTTGGCGCCGTCCATGAAAGCCTGGGTCTCAGCGACGTTGGCGCGCGGTGAACGCGATTGGAGTTTCTGACGACCATCGCGGCCGATGACGAGCCGGCGCGTTCGGCCGGTGACTTCCGCCACCTGATCAACGCCGAAGCGTTCGATGATGGCATCAAGTGCAGTGGCGATGGGCGGCAAGGCGCAGAGCTGCTCGATCATCCGGTCGCGTGCGGCCAGTGCGGAGCGGCATAGCACCGGTGCGCCATGCTCGTCGCTCATCGGCTCTGAGCGAGGGTTGCCGTTTTCGTCGGTGAACACTGCCATCAGGCGAACAGGAAAGCTCTTGGCGAGATAGTCGATCACATATTCTTTGCAGTCGCAGTTTATGTCGAGCGTGGCGGCAGGAGGCGCAGGTTTCC
>CAZHGR010000118.1:0-7255 GCA_964532255.1 uncultured Sphingobium sp. | reverse complement strand
AGCGTCAAGCTAACCCGCTGATACCACTCAACTTAATTTCGGATCGGGCTCTAAGGAGGATTTCTTCGCCGGTCAGGACGCGCCTAACTGCCGCTATGACGACTTCACGATGGGCAACGGCAAGATCGACCTGACCATGACCTGCAAGGAAGGTGCCGGCACGCGCCGGATGGCAATGACCGGCAGCTATGGCGAAGACGCCTATACGATGGCCATGGACATGAGCGCGCCCGGACGTGGCGGCGCGATGACGATGAAGGCCACGGTCAACGGCCGCCGCGCGGGCGACTGCCGGGGTGACGAACTCGGCTGACGGCATCTCCTGCGGCGAAGCCGCCGGGGTTTCACGCGGAGACGCGAAGACGCGGAGATCATCGCGTCATTCGGTTTGCGTGAAAATGGGTTCGCGCAGAGGCGCAAAGGCCGCAGAGGAAAGGCGACGCGCGGCGGTGCTCCCTTCTCTCCGCGCCTTCGCGTCTCCGCGTCTCCGCGTGAACCTGTAAATTCGCTGCGCGCGCGGGCGTGCATGGGATGCAGCGTTGTCGCCCGAACGGTGCCGGGAGCCGGCCTTCCTCAGTCGCCGACCGAACGCGCGCGTGCCTGGCGATAGCTACCCAGCAGGCGCACCCATTTGCTGTGGAAGCGCAGTTCCTCCAGAGCGCGGTCGACGAACGGGTCACCGGGCATGCCCTCAATGTCCGCGTAGAACTCGGTCGCGGAGAAGCTCGCGCCGCGCTGATAGCTTTCCAGCTTGGTCATGTTCACGCCGTTGGTGGCGAAGCCCCCCATCGCCTTGTACAGCGCGGCGGGGACATTCTTCACCTCGAACAGAAAGCTCGTCATCACCGGGCCGTCGCCCGTCGGGATCGCGGGCTTTGGCGACAGGATGACGAAGCGCGTCATATTGTCGGGGCTGTCCTCGATATGCTCCGCCCGCACGACGAGGTCATAGAGATCGGCGGCGAGGCGGGGGGCGATGGCGGCGGCTCCCGGCTCGCGCATTTCGGCGATCAGCGCGGCGGCACCGGCGGTATCGGCCTCGTTGACCGGGCGGATGTTCCGTTCGCGCAAATAATGGCGGCACTGGCCCAGCGCCTGGGCATGGCTCGCCGCGGAAACCAGCGGCGTGTCGGCGTCGCTCGCCATCAGGCAGTGGTGGACGGCCAGGAAATGCTCGTCGACGATCGACAGGCCCGATTCCGGGAGCAGGAAATGCATGTCGGCAACGCGGCCGTGAAGCGAATTCTCGATCGGGATGATCGCGCGCGCGGCGCGTCCCTCGCGCACCGCCTCGATCGCATCCTCGAAGGCGAAGCAGGGGAGCGGCAGCGATTGCGGGTCATATTGGAGCGCCGCAAGATGCGAATTGGCACCCGGTGCGCCCTGAAAGGCGAGCGCGCGCTCCGGCTGCGCCAGGGCGGCTTCGGTCATTTCGGCGACAAGCTGGCGCGCCGGGAGCGGATAATTGTCCATGGCGCGCGGGATTAGGCGAGCGTCATCCTCCACGCAAGCATGGCTTGCGCAGCCAAGTCGCAGTCTTTAAGGGATCGCCCAATTCATTCGGGGCACCGTCGGGGGCGCGATCCGCGTCCGCAGGGGTTGGAGAAAGACAGAAGACGCATGGGCGACCGTTTTAACACTGTGGCCGGCTGGGCCCTTTTCGCGGGAATCATCGCTCTGGGCGGGGGCATCGTGAGCAGCAAGCTGTTCCATGCCGAACGGCCCGAAGAGATGGGCTATGTGATCGAAGGCGTCGAAGCCGAGGGCGAAGGCGGCGAATCCGGCCCGTCGCTCAACACCCTGCTCGCCAGCGCCGATGTCGCGGCAGGCGAGAAGGTCTTCGCCAAGTGCGCGGCATGCCACACGGTCAACCAGGGCGGCGCAAACGGCATCGGCCCCAATCTCTACGCCACGGTCGGCAAGGCGCATGGCCATGTCGCCGGCTTTGCCTATTCCGATGCGCTGAAGTCGGTGCCGGGCAACTGGACGTTCGAGGCGATGGACAAGTGGCTCAAGAGCCCGCGTGAATATGCGCCGGGCACCAAGATGACCTTCGCGGGTCTGGGCAACCCCGTCGACCGCGCCAATCTGATCGCCTGGCTCAACACGCAGGGATCAAACCTCCCGCTACCCGCCGCCGATGCCGCGCCTGCGGCCGAGGGCGGCAACGAGGCAGCGCCAGCTAATGAGGCGGTCGCTCCCGAGGAAGCCACCAACATTTCCGGCCCCGCCGACAGCCTGTAAGCGTTGGCGGGCGCGGCGGGCAGGGCCGGCGTGGTCCGCATCGCAACGCTCGCCGGTTCTGCGCTCAGCGATGCGCTCGGTGCACTTGCCGAGCTTCGTATCACGGTGTTCCGCGACTGGCCCTATCTCTATCGGGGCGACGCGGCCTATGAGCGCGATTATCTGAGCGCTTATGCCGCCAGCGACCGCGCGGTCGTGATCGCCGCGCTGGCGCCCGACGACCGGATCGTCGGCGCCGCCACCGCAGCCCCCATGGCCGACCACGCCGCCGAATTCGCCGCGCCCTTCGCCGCGCGGGGCATGGACATCGACGGCATCTATTATTTCGGCGAATCGGTGCTGCTCCCCGAATGGCGCGGGCATGGGATCGGCCACGCCTTTTTTGACGCGCGCGAGGCGGCGGCGCTCAGTCACGGATTCGGCACCACCTGTTTCTGCGCCGTCGTGCGTCCGCCCGATCATCCGCTGAGGCCCGCCGACTACCGCCCGCTCGATGCCTTTTGGGACAGGCGCGGCTATGTGCCGGTCGAGGGACTGGTCGCCAGCTTTCCCTGGGCGGATATTGGCGAGGGCGGGCGCGAGGTGGCGCACGATATGCAGTTTTGGGTCGGGTCGGTGAGCGCGAAGCTGTCACAGCCGCTCAAGAGGATGTGACAGCGGCTATTTTGCGAGCAGGCCTTCAAGCAGCTTCGCTATCTCGCCGCGCTTCGAACTGTCGGCATCGAACGTGGTTTGCATGACCGACAGCGAGATGTTCTGCCGCGATACAGCGGCCTCGTCGTTCTGCTGCTCGGCGTCAGGCTGCCGCTCGGTTGGCTTGATAGTCAGGCCGGCGAGAACGCCTTCGCTGCGGTTCCCTGGAGATGCGAATCCCAACTCATAGGCCGCAAAGCTTCCGATCCGCGTGATCTTCCACTGCGCCCCCTCGATCCTGTCGGGCAGATTGATGTTCAGAGTCATGCCTTCCGGCAGCAAGCGCCCGCCGCGTGATCGCGAATCCAGGCGGGTCACAAGCTCTGTCAGCCTGTTCGCGATGCGGATCGAGTCGGGATGGGCGAGCGAGGGGTCGTCGCTGGTCCCCACGCCGCCACTGATGGCGATGGCGGGCAGGCCTCTACCACTGGCGAACACGGCATTGCTGACTGTGCCGGACGCGATGATCGTCGGTCCGGCGTTGCGCCCTTCATTGGGGCCGGACACGACAAGATCGGGGGGTGTCCGCCAGCGTGCAGGAGCGAGAATATCGAGGCCATACAGCATCGCCACCACCGGTGTTCCATCGACATAGTGATAGTCGCGCTCAAAACCGGGGCGAGTCATCGGACCTGCACCGGGTTCACCGACCTTCGACGCCTCGTTGCGGCAGTCCCGGCCAAGGCGCCCCGATTGCGCCGAATAGAAGCGGAGCGCCGCGCCCATGCCGCTTTGATCGTGGCACGGTACAACCACGATCACGTCGTGTCCCGCCGCCGTCAGCGCCTCGTAGGTGGCCTTGACATTGCTTGTCAGTCCATCGTCGTTCGTCAGCAGGATTTTGCGAGCCGCCGCAGATTGCGGCTGGCAGGCCATCCATGCAGCCATCAGGACGGCGGGCCAAATGGACAGACGCATCGGTGGTTCTCCTCGACCAGGAACAGCTACCTAGCAGCCGAACAAGACTTGCCGAAGTCAGTCAATTATTTCAGGCTCATGCGCCATCGGCGTAGAACCGCTCGACCACCGCCCAGGCGTCGTCGGCGGTTTCGACCCAGTTGATCAGGTCGACGTCGCCCGGCGAAATCACGCCCTCCTCGGCCAGTGCCTCGAAATTGATGATCCGGCTCCAGAACGCGCGGCCGAAGAGCAGGACGGGCACGCGCTTCATCTTGCCGGTCTGGATCAGAGTCAGCAGTTCGAGCATCTCGTCGAGAGTGCCGAACCCGCCGGGGAACACCGCCACCGCGCGCGCGCGGAGCAGGAAGTGCATCTTTCTCAGCGCGAAATAGTGGAACTGAAACGACAGCTCCGGCGTGACGTAATTATTGGGCGCCTGTTCGTGGGGAAGGACGATGTTGAGGCCGATCGACTGCGCCCCCGCATCCGCCGCGCCGCGATTGGCCGCTTCCATGATCGACGGTCCCCCGCCCGAGCACACGACGAAGTTGCGGCGACCCTGCCGGTCCTTGGGGAAGCGTGCGGCGGTGGCGGCGAGCTTGCGCGCTTCGGTATAATATTTGGACAGGGCGGCGAGACGTTCGGCGACCTTGCGGTCCTCCGGCAGCATCGATGCGCTGACGAAATCCTCGGCATGTTCGGGCCGGGGGATTCGCGCCGAGCCGTAGAAGACGAAGGTGGACGCGATCCCTGCCTCGTTCAGCAGAAGCTCGGGCTTGAGCAGCTCGAGCTGGAAACGGATCGGACGCAGATCCTCGCGCAGCAGAAAGTCGGTGTCCTGAAAGGCCAGGCGATAGGCGGTGCTTTGCGTCTGCGGCGTTTCGGCACCGCGCCTGGCGTCCTTCGCCTCCTGCCGGGCGGGGCGAAAGCGGCGCGAACTGATCTTGCGGTCGTCGGTCATAGCGCGGGCAGGTAGCGAAAGGCGAGCGTGGTGGGAACCGGTTTAGCTTTTCTCACCCGCCGTTCGCTCCCTTCACGTCATGCCAGCGACGGCTGGCATCTGGTGAGCCAGCACGCCAATTCTCGGAAGACCCCAGCCTTCGCTGGGGTGACGCTCGATCTACCGGCAGAACCCGCCGCGCCCGCCCATGTCGAAATGGAAGTGGTTGTAATGGGCCGCATTATAGTCGGGGCTGAGGACGGTGGGAAACCGCTTGCACGCGCTGTCGCGGACGACGCGAAGGAACCGGCGCGCGTCGTCGCCACCATTCTTCCAGTCGCCCTCCAGGCTGATGCGCCGCCCGTTGGCGAGGACGAAGGCGGAAATGTCGATCGCGTTGGCGCTGGCGTGCTGCGACCTCTTGCCCGCCTGATTGGGATTGCCGACGATGTTGCGGCAAGAATAGGTGCCGAAGGTCTCCACCCGCACCACGTCGGCACCCAGGAAGGTCATTGCCGCCGGACGGACGCCGTAGCGGACCCAGCCGGCGAACTTCTCCGCCAGCGGACAGGTCAGCGGGCCCAGATTGGTGGTGGGCGTGCCGTAATCGACCAGCCTGATGGTATCGATCAGCCCGCAGCCGCCGCCCTTGTCCTGATTGGGCAGCGGGTCGTAGCGGATCTCTGCCTGCCGAAGCCGCATTGCGCATTGCCGGAACGCGGCGCTCGACGGGAGCGAGGCGGCAGGGCGCGACGAGACGGCCCGCGACGCACGCGGACGGTCGACCCCGCCCACGCACGCCGACAACAGCGCGGCAAGCGCGGTCGCGGCCAGGATGCCGCGCATGCGGTGACGCCCCCGGTCCATGGCGGCAGAATATGATTAAACATGGTTAACAAAGGGTTAATTCGCGGCCTCAGCGCGACGAACTGAATCTGGTGCGCGTCGGACTGCGGTCGAGCGTGTCAGGCTGTGCAGGGCAAGCTCGTGCGACGACCGTTGATCCGGCGAAGCCGCGCGCCCATGACCCCGAAGCCGAGGATTATGCAGGCCCAGACACCGGGTTCAGGCACTGCGGGGGCCTGAACTGGTCCAGAGGTCGCGATGAGGGCTCGGTTGCTCGGTCGGCCCCCTGCAAGGACGAGATCCACCGGTCCGTTCAAGGCTAGCTGGCCTCCTTCAAGGTCGCTCACCGAGCGAAAATCGCCTGGTCGGTCCAAAGGGGTTTGAGGGACAAACAGGCCTCCCGACCTGCTGCCGCGCCATTCGCCGAGGGTAAGATTGCCGCCCGGTTGTGAACCGACGGTCGCCGAGCTGCGCGGGAGGAAGGGAATGACATAGCCCTCGCCGAAAGTCGGGCCTCCTTCCTCGGTGCGAGCACGGATGGGCAAGGGGTTGTCGTAGAAGCCGGTGCAATAGGATTCGCCGTCAATGGTCACGGTGCCTTTGCCTCCGATCGTGATCTCATGCCCGGTCAGCTCCAGAACGCGGCCGATCTCGCTGCACGATCCATCCGCAGCGCGCGCAGGAACCGTAAGCGCCGCAAGGCATGCTGCCGCAGCAATGCCGGCGGTCAATCTAATCGTCATCCCCTTAGCCCCCGATCCTGCCTGTGGACCGCCCGAAAGCTGGCGCGCCAATGCGTCGTCGCCGTGACATGCGACCGGGTAATCCTATCCATTTCCGTTGCAACCTCCTCGGCCCCGATATTCATTTGACTTTAATGGACCAGCCACTAGGGCCGTCGACGGGCCACGCGGTCCCAACGCCGCGCGTGCTCTCTGCAAGGAGACGCAACCATGACTGATGTGACGAAGCCGGGCGTAAAGCCCGCGCGCCCTTATTTCTCATCCGGCCCGTGCGCCAAGCCGCCCGGATATGATCCCGCCAAGCTCGCCATCGACAGCCTCGGTCGCTCGCACCGCTCGAAGCTCGGCAAGAATCGCCTCGCCTATTGCATCGACCTGATGCGTGAGATGCTGAAGCTGCCCGACACGCACCGCATCGGCATTGTCCCCGGCTCCGACACCGGCGCGTTCGAAATGGCGATGTGGACGATGCTGGGCGCACGCCCCGTCACGACGCTGGCCTGGGAAAGCTTCGGCGAGGGCTGGGTCACCGATGCGGCCAAGCAGCTCAAGCTCGACCCCACGATCCTGCGCGCCGATTACGGGCAGATTCCCGATCTCAACGCGGTCGACTGGTCGAACGACGTGCTGTTCACGTGGAATGGCACCACGTCGGGCGCGCGCGTGCCCAATGGCGACTGGATCGCCGCCGACCGCGAAGGGCTGAGCTTCGCCGACGCGACCAGCGCGGTGTTCGCCTATGACATTCCGTGGGACCGCATCGACGTCGCCACTTTCTCCTGGCAGAAGGTTCTGGGCGGCGAGGGCGGTCATGGCGTTCTGATCCTCGGCCCGCGCGCGGTCGAACGGCTCGAAACCTATACCCCTGCATGGCCGCTGCCCAAGGTGT
>CAZHGR010000117.1:0-7376 GCA_964532255.1 uncultured Sphingobium sp. | reverse complement strand
GGCACGACGGCGAGGCGGCGACGTGCGAGGATTTCGTCAAGGCGATGGAGGATGCGAGCGGCGTGGACCTCTCGCAGTTCCGCCTCTGGTACAGCCAGGCGGGCACGCCGCGCGTGACGGCGTCGGTGGCGCATGATGAAGCGACGGGCACCGCGACGCTGACGCTGGGCCAGGCGGTGCCGCCGACGCCCGGCCAGCCCGTCAAGGAGCCGATGGCGATCCCGCTGCGGATCAAGCTGTTCGACCGGCAGGGCGGCGGGTCGGAAGAGCTGGTGATGCTCGACCGTCCGTCGATGCAGGTGGTGCGCGAGGGCTTCACGGAGCCGCCGGTGCTGTCGATCAATCGCGGCTTTTCCGCGCCGGTGGTCGTGGAAACCGATCGCTCCAACGCCGACCTCGCGCTGCTGTCGGCGCAGGACGACGATCCGTTCGGCCGGTATGAGGCGATGCAGCAGCTCATGGTCAACGTGCTGATCGCCCATGTCGGCGGCGCGCCGCTCGACTCGGCGCCGGTGGTCGAGGCGGTGCGGCGGACGCTTGGCGATCCGGCGCTCGACGGCGCGTTCGTGGCGGAGGCGGTGAAGCTGCCCGGCGAGGCCTATCTGGGCGACCAGATGGCGCTGGTCGATCCCGACGCGATCCACGCCGCGCGCGATTCGCTGCAGCGGATCATCGGCACCACGCTGGAAGGCGAATGGCGCGACCTGCACGCGCGGTCGCAGCGCAACGGCTTCTCGCTGTCCCCCGATGCCAAGGCGGCGCGGCGGCTGCGCAACGTCGCCTTGTCCTATATCGCGGCGTCGGGGGCGGAGGATGCGCCCACCATCGCCTTCGCGCAGTTCGACGTGGCGGACAACATGACCGAGCGGCAGGCGGCGCTGGCGACGCTCGCCAACGGCACCAGCGACGAGCGGGTGGCGGCGCTCGACATCTTCTACAACCGCTATTCGGACAATGCGCTGGTGCTCGACAAATGGTTCTCGACTCAGGCGTTCGCTTTCCACCCCGACACGGTGGAGATCGTCGAGGAGCTGGGCCGGCACAAGGACTTCACGCTCGGCAATCCCAACCGCGCGCGGTCGCTCTATGGTGCCTTCTCGGGCAATCAGTGGGCGTTCAACCGCAAGGACGGGCGCGGATACCGGATCATCGCCGACATCATCCTGGCGCTCGACCCCCTCAACCCGCAGACGGCGGCGCGCATGGTCCCGCCGCTGGGCCGCTGGGCGCGGTTCGACGAAAAGCGCGGGGGGCTGATGAAGGCCGAGCTGGCGCGGATCGCGGAGTGCCCGACGCTGTCGAAGGATGTGCGCGAACAGGTGGTGAAGAGCCTGGGGTGACCCCTCCGGCCAGTTCGCGCGGCGTATCTCGACTTCGCTCGATACGAACGGGGGTGGGGTGCGCGGCTGACACCATCACCCGTCATGCCAGCGAAGGCTGGCATCTGGCGCAGCGACGGGATGACCGCTGGCACGAGACCCCAGCCTTCGCTGGGGTGACGGAAGGAGCGGCGGGGCGCAGAGACTGCATGCCCGCCCCCGACTGCCCTATGGCCGCCTCCCCAGCACCTGGTCGATCCACTGCTGGTCGAGGCGGGTGTCCTCGGGCGCGTCCTGCGCGGGTGGCTCGTCGCCGGGGCCGTAGCCGCCCTCGCTCTGGCCGGGGAGCGGATTGCCGTCGGCGTCGACCTGGCTGCCGCCATAGGGTTCGCCATAGGCCTCGTCATCGGGTTCGAGCTGCCATTCAGGCAGGGTGACGTCGGTTTGGAAGTCCTCGACCGGACGGTTGGCGACCGCCGTCTTCATGAAGTCGGCGAAGACCTGCGCCGGGTTGCGCCCGCCCTGGAGTCCGCCCACGGCGCGCGAATCGTCGCGGCCCATCCAGACGCCGGTGGTGATCCCCGAGGAAAAGCCGAGGAACCAGCCGTCCTTGTTGGCGCTGGTGGTGCCGGTCTTGCCCGCGACCGGGCGGCCGATCTGCGCGGCGCGGCCGGTGCCGGTCGACACGGCGGTCTGGAGCAGGTCGACCATCTCCGCCGCGACCCAGGGCGCGACGAGGACGCGGCTGGTGTCGTCCTGATGCCGGTAGAGCTCCTCTCCGTCGGCGGTGACGACGCGGGTGATGCCATAGGGCGCGACCGCCACGCCGCCGCGCGCGACGCTGGCAAAGGCGCGGGTCATGTCGATCAGGCGCACCTCCGACGATCCCAGCACCATCGACGGATGCGTGTTGATCGGCGTCTGCACGCCGAACCGGCGCGCCATGTCGGCGATCGTGGCGAAGCCGACGTCCATGCCGAGCTTCGCGGCGACGGTGTTGACCGAGTAAGTGAAGGCGGTGCGCAGGTCGATGTCGCCGGAGAAGCGGCCCGAGCTGTTGCGCGGGCTCCAGCCGTTGATCGTGACCGGACTGTCGTTGACCGGCGTGTCGGGGGTGTAGCCCGCCTCCAGCGCGGCGAGATAGACGAACAGCTTGAACGCCGATCCCGGCTGCCGCTCCGCCACGGTCGCGCGGTTATAGTTGGAGCTGATGTAATCGAGCCCGCCGACCATCGCCCGCACCGCCCCGTCGCGGTCGAGCGCGACAAGCGCGCCCTGCAGCCCGCCGTCGGCATGCGCCCGCAGCGAGCGGGTGGCGGCGCGCTGCATCCTGAGGTCGATGGTCGTATAGACATCGAGCGGCGCCTCGCGCTCGTCGATCAGCGTTTCGAGCTGCGGCATCACCCAGTCGGTGAAATAGCGGACGCTGTCCTGCCCCTTTTCGGGGGCCATGCGGATATCCTCGAGGACGACGGCGTCAGCCTCGGCGGACGAGATTTTCTCATTCTCGCGCATCAGCCGCAGGACCACCTTCGCGCGGTCGATCGCCGCGTCGGCATCGGCGGTGGGGGAATAATTGGACGGTGCCTTGACGAGACCCGCGATGATCGCCGCCTCGCCCAGCGACAGCTCATTGGCGGGATGCGCGAAGAATTTGCGGCTGGCGGCATCGACGCCATAGGCACCGCCGCCGAAATAGACCTTGTTGAGATAGAGCTCGAGGATCTGCTGCTTGGTGAACTTGCGTTCGAGCGCGAGCGCCAGGATGATCTCGCGCAGCTTGCGGCTGACCGAATAGCTGTTGTTGAGGAAGATGTTGCGCGCGATCTGCTGGGTGATCGTCGACGCGCCCTGCCAGCGGCGGTCGGTGTTGCGGTTGCTGAACGCGAACCAGGCGGCGCGCGCCATGCCGAACGGATCGACGCCGGGATGCATGTAGAAGCGCTTGTCCTCCACCGACACCATCGCGTCGACCATCACCGGCGGAATGTCGCGATAGGGCAGCCAGCGGCCATAGCTCGGCCCCAGCGACACGATGATCGTCCCGTCCGACGCATGGACGCGGATCATCTGGCCGTTGGGCGAGCTTTTCAGAGATTCGAAGCCGGGCAGCGACTGCATCGCCACCAGCACGGCGACGACAAGCGCGATGAGGCCCGCAGCGGCGGCCGCCAGCCCGATCTTGAGCAGCCGCACCGCCCATGTGCGCAGTCGTTTCAACGCGACGCTATCCCTTCCGACCCGATGCACCCCGATTGGGGTCTAGAGCGCAGCGCGGCTTTACCCGGGATGAATTGGCGGCGCTAGGCGTCAGCCTTCATGCCCAACAGGATCAGTCCTTCGGCTCGAAATCCAGAGCCGCGCTGTTCATGCAATAGCGCAGGCCCGTGGGCTGGGGGCCGTCGGGGAAGACATGGCCCAGATGACCCTCGCACGCGGCGCAGCGCACCTCGGTGCGGACCATGCCGTGGGCGAGGTCGCGATGTTCCTCGACCGCGCTCTCGTCGAGCGGCTTGTAGAAGCTCGGCCAGCCCGACCCGCTGTCATATTTGGTATCGGATTCGAACAGCGGCGTGCCGCAGCCCGCGCAGCGGTAGAGGCCGGGCGCCTTGTTCTTCTCATATTGGCCGGTGAACGCCCGTTCCGTCCCCGCTTCGCGCAGGACATGATATTGCTCGGGGGTCAGTTGCTCGCGCCATTCGGCGTCGGATTTCTCGATCTTGCTCATGGCGCGAATATTGGGCGGACGGCGCTCAGGCGCAACCCTCCACATATTCCAGTTCGGGCATCAAGCCGACGTGCATCAGCGAGACGCGGTCGTCGCTGCCGATCTCGAACCGCAGTGCGGGGTCGGTCGCCGATCCACCGGGCGCGGTCAGATATTTGGCGGGGGCATCCTCATATTTGTGCGGTTCCTCGGCAAAGCCGGGGAAGGCGCCCTTCACCGCCGCTTCGGTCGCGCCCACACCGATTCCCTCGACCAGCGTCACGTCGGAGCGCTGGCCCACGGTGATCCGGCGCACCTGCCCTTCGGAGACGATGGCGTAGACGCCCGGGAAATCGGGCGACGACAGGGTGCGGCAGCCGTCGCTGATCTGCGCGCCGCGCTCGGCAAAGCGGCTGGCGGACGGGACGGGCTGGCCGACGCGCAGGCCGCCGAGCCCTTCGAGCGTCAGCACATCGTCGCCGGGCGTGTCCTGGCTGTTGGCGGGGGCGGTGATGTTCGTGACGGGCGCGACGTCATTGGCGGCGCTGTTTGCCGAATCGGGCGGTGCAGCCCCATTGCCATTGTCGGGCGCGGCATTGCAGCCGGCGAGCGCGAGCGCGAGCATCATCACGGAGCGGGTCATGCCGGCTGATACGCCGGGGCGCGCGCATCGTTCCGCAGGCGGCATGCCTATCGCCCCCTCTTCGCCTGGCGCGCGATGGTCAGAAGCTC
This sequence comes from uncultured Sphingobium sp., assembly GCA_964532255.1. Lineage (GTDB taxonomy): Bacteria > Pseudomonadota > Alphaproteobacteria > Sphingomonadales > Sphingomonadaceae > Sphingobium. The sequence continues at coordinate 2,618 of CAZHGR010000117.1, read as the reverse complement.
CTGCGCGATCAGCGTCTCGCCCGCCGCGCCGCCGGTGCGGCTGGCGCGTTCGGCGGCACCCAGCCGGACGAGGCCGCGTGCGATGGTTTCCGGCGTCCAGCGGTGGACGAGTCGGTTCATCTCGTCCGCCTCGTCGCGCCAGAGCGGCCGGCCGTTGACCTTGAACGCCGACCCCCGCGCGCCGCCGGTGGCGGACTGGCTCAGCACATCGGCGAGGTTCATCGCCTTCATCATGGCGATGCGGACAACGCCCGCCAGCGAGCCGCCGGTGGCGCGGAAGCGGCGAAGCTCGACCGCCAGCGCCTCGACATCGCCGGTCAGCGCCAGCCCCGCGATCCGGGGCGCGTCCTGATCGGTCATCTCCGACGACAGCGCGTCGAGCGCGTCATGAGTCGCCTCTGCCGGGTGATCGGGCTCGGCGTCATGATAGAGCGCCAGTTTCTCGACCTCGCCCAGCATCAGCGCGCGTTCGCCGCCGGTCATGTCGACGATCCGCCGCGCTATGGCATCGTCGAGCCGAAGGCCCCGCTCGCGCGCATGGTTCATCGCGATCTTGGCGGCGTCGCTCTCGTCGGGCGGATAGCTGGCGAAACAGATCGCGGCGGGGGCGTCGAGGCAGCGGGTCAGCAGCTTGCTGGTCTTGCGAAGCGCGCCGGCGATGATGACGACGGCATTGCCGGCACCGGAGGACTCCAGCAGCGCCTCGACGGCGGGCAGCACTTCCTCCCCCGCGGGCTGGACGCGAATCCAGATGCGGTCGCCGAACATGCTGATCGACGCGGCGGCATCGGCAAGCGCGGCGGGGTCGCGGGCGAGCTGGTCGCCCGAAAAATCGGTGCGTTCCGCGCCCTCGCCCATCGCCTTGGCCAGCCGCTGGCCGAGAGCGGCGCTGCCCGAATCGTCAGGCCCGTAGAGCAGGAACAGCCGCGCGGAGGGCGGCGGAGAATCGAGCAGCCGCCCGATCTCGCGCCGGTCGGCCTTCACCGTCCGGCCCTCATTTCAGGCGGTCGCGCTTCGCGTTGAGCGCGAGCTGCGCGATGATGTCGTCGGCGACCAGCACCGACAGTCGCTCGAGCGCACTGTTTTCGGCGGCGATGGTGGCATATTCGCTGCTGGCGACGTCGATCCCCGCATCGGCGCTGACGGTGCGGTCGATCAGCGGTGCCTCGTCGCGCGCCGCGCCGATGTCGTAGAGGCGATAGCGAGCGCGCAGCGTGCGGCGCTCGCGCGTGACGATATCGTTGGCGCGAACGCCCAGCCCCTCGACCGTGTCGTCGAGCGCCACGTCGAGGCGATAGCGCGGCGCGGCATCGCCCTGCCCGCTCATGGGGGTAAGGCGGTCGGCGATCGCGTTGCGCACCAGCCAGCCGGCGCGTCCGGGGATCGGATCGACGACCACACCCGCGAGCCGCTGAGCCACCGCGCCCTGGCGGCCGCCCTGATAGACCGGGGTGAGCGAGCAGGCGGTGAGGAGGATGAGGGGGGCGAGGAGCGTCACGAGCGCAGCGCGTCGCAATTCCTCCCCTGCAAGGGGAGGTGGCGGCCCTTCGGGGCCGACGGAGGGGCCTCGGCGCTGCAGCCCATGCCCCTCCACCACCCTGCGGGTGGTCCCCCTCCCCCTGCGGGGGAGGAGCCAGGTCATCGGGCCCCGAGCGCTCATGGCACGAGGTTCACGAGGCGGTCGGGAACGACGATGATCTTGGACGGCTTCGCGCCTTCCAGCATCCTGAGCGCGTTGGGCGCGGCGAGCGCCAGCTCCTCCAGCCGTTCCCTGGGCGTGCCCTTGGGCACGGTGATGGTGTCGCGCAGCTTGCCCTTGACCTGGATCGCGATCGTCACCTCGTCCTCGACCAGCAGCGCGGGATCGACGTGCGGCCAGCGCGCCTCGGCGATCAGGCCCTCCCCGCCCATGTCGGACCAGGCCTCCTCGGCCAGATGCGGGATCATCGGCGCGACGAGCAGCGCGAGCGTGCGGATCGCCTCGGCGCGGCTGGCCGACGGCTTCGCTTTCTCGACCGCGTTGGTCAGCTCGTAGATCTTGGCGACCGCCTTGTTGAAGGCCAGCGCCTCGATGTCGCGGGCGATGCCGTCGATGCTCTGATGAAGCTTGCGGTCGAGGCCTGCTTCGCGGTCGCCATTGCCCGTCTCGCCCGCCGCGCCGAACAGGCGGTAGAGGCGGCCCATGAAGCGCCACGATCCCTCGATCCCGCTTTCGGTCCACGGCAGGTCGCGCTCGGGCGGGCTGTCGGACAGCATGAACCAGCGCACCGCGTCGGCACCGAAGCGCTCGATAATCTCGTCCGGGTCGACGACATTCTTCTTCGACTTGGACATTTTCTCGACGCGGCCCAAATCCACCGGCAGCGCAAGTGTGTCATTTGTTACAGTGAATATATATTTCCCATTCTCAATCTTTACTCTCGACTGAGCATCATCGTTCCAGTTGATCGCAAATCCTGCTGTATTGGCGCTGGGTGGATTTTCACCACTAAGCCAAGTCAAAACTTCATATTCGCTCGGCGCTCGCCATTTTTTTTGGGAATCTTTGGCTGTTTCCATTGTCACCATCCCCTGCGTGAACAGGCCGGTGAACGGCTCCTTCACGTCGATCTTGCCGA
>CAZHGR010000116.1:1261-7978 GCA_964532255.1 uncultured Sphingobium sp. | reverse complement strand
GATATTCGAACTTATCGACCGCCTTCATCAGGCCGATATTGCCTTCCTGAATGAGGTCGAGGAACTGCAGCCCGCGATTTGTGTATTTCTTGGCGATCGAGATGACGAGGCGCAGATTGGCCTCGACCATCTCCTTCTTGGCGATACGTGCCTCACGCTCGCCCTTCTGCACCATGTTGACGATGCGCCGGAACTCGCCGAGCGAGGTGCCGGTCGCCTGTGCGATTTCCGAGACCTCGGTGCGGATGCGATCGACCGCGCCCGCCTCGCCGTTGGCGAAGGCGGCCCATTTCTTGTCGATGGTCCCGACCCGTTCCAGCCAGCCGTCGTCGAGTTCATGGTCGACATACTGGTCGAGGAAGTCCTTGCGCGACACCTTGTGCCGCTCGGCCAGGCGCAGCATCTGCCCGCCCAGCGCGGTGAGACGCCGGTTGAAGGCATAGAGCTGATCGACCAGAAATTCGATCTTCTGCTGGTGGAACTGGACGCTCTCGACCTCGGCGGTCAGGTCCTCGCGAAGCTTCTGATACTGCTCTTCGCGGGACTTGGGCAGCTCCTCGCCATTGCCCAGCGCCGCGAGCCGCGCCTTCTGGACCTTGGTGAATTCCTCGAACAGCTCCTGGATGCGCGCGAACTTGGCGAGCGCGTCGGGCTTGAGCAGTTCCTCCATCGCGGCGAGCGAGAGGGTATTGTCCTCTTCGTCGTCGGCCTCGGGGCGCGCGGCGCGCCGCTCGACCATGGATTCGTCCTCATCCTCGTCGGCGGATTGAGGGGCTTCCTCGATGTCCTCCTCTTCCTTGTAGGACGGACCGGCAGTCTTCTCGCTGATCTCCCCGTCGTCGCCTTCCTCGTCCTCGAGCGATTCGGGCGCGGGGTCCTTGGACAGCATGGCGTCGAGATCGAGGATCTCGCGAAGCTGCATTTCGCCGTCGTTGAGTGCGTTGGACCAGTCGATGATCGCGGTGAAGGTCGTCGGGCTTTCGCACAGGCCCAGGATCATGGTGTCGCGGCCGGCCTCGATCCGCTTGGCGATGGCGATCTCGCCCTCGCGGCTGAGCAGTTCCACCGCGCCCATTTCGCGCAGGTACATGCGCACCGGATCGTCGGTGCGGTCGACGGTTTCCTTCTTCTTCTCGCCGACATTGCCGGAACCGGGCTCATCCTCCTCGCCATTGTCGATCGAATCGACCTCGGCCTCGGGCGATTCCTCGCCGTCCTCGGACTGTTCCTCATTCTCGACGATGTTGACGCCCATGTCGTTGAGCGCGGACATCACGTCCTCGATCTGCTCGGAGGACATCTGGTCCTGCGGCAGCGCGCCGTTCAGCTCGTCATAGGTGATGTAGCCGCGCTTTTTCGCCCTGGCGATCAGCTTCTTGACCGAAGCTTCGTTGAGGTCGAGCAGGGGCGCATCGCCGCCCTCCGGCTCGTCCATCTGGTTCTTGTCCGCCTTGCTCGCCATATTACGCCCTATCATACGCCGCCCCCGAAGGGCCGGCATCGTCCTCATACCATGTCGTTGGCCTGCGCCAGGCGGGCCAGTTTCGACAGCAACTCGCCGCGCAGCCGGCTGAGCGCCTGCTGCCGTTGGAACAGGGCCTCGTCGGTGCTTTCGCCCATAGCGCCTGTCAAACGTGCCAGTTCCGCCTCGATGTCGGGCATTTCCACCATCGCCCGAATCGCCTGCGCCAGATCGTCCCGTGCCCGGGCTGGGTCGGCGCATTCGCGGCTGAAAGTGAAATGCAACGTATCGGCGCGGAGCAACTCCTTCGCGCTATTATACCATGGGGTATTGGCCAATATGGTAACAAGCGCGTCGGATTCAACAATTTCCGTCGCGGAGCTGAATTGTAGCATCGCCTGGATCATTCGTCCGGCCGGCTGATCGCCCAGCGGCAGCCGGTAGAGCGATTCGGATTCGGATCGGAGCACGCCCGGATGACGCAGCAGCCCGGCCGCAATCGCGCGCAGCATCATCGCCGCCGTGCCGTTCTGGGTCAGCGCCCGCGCCTCGTCAGTGGGGGGCGGGGGAGGGGCGGGGCGCATGAACCCGCGCCGATCGCGCTGCGGCGGCTGGGTGCCGCGGGCGTGGCGGGGCCGGTGGGCGGCACCCTGGCCCTGGCGCTGAAAAAACAGCGCGCGATACCGCTCCTGGAAGGCATGACCATAATGGGCGCGGACGTCCGGATGCTGGATCGTGCCGAGCAGCGCGTCGAGCCGCTGCTTCAGGCCGGCGCGCCGTTCCGGCGTATCGAGCGGTGCCGCCGCCAGTTCATGCGCCCACAGGGTCTCGATCAGCGGCCGTGCACCCTCGATGGCAGTTGCGAACGCCGCCGCGCCCTTCGACCGGACCAGATCGTCAGGGTCCTGGCCCGCCGGCAGGCCGAGGAAGGCCAGGCTGTGGCCGGGACGCAGCAGCGGCAGCGCTCGGTTGGCCGCCCGCACCGCCGCCTTCTGCCCGGCCGCATCGCCATCGAAGCAGAGCAACGGCTCGTCGACCATCGACCACAGCCGTTCGATCTGCGCCTCGGTCAGCGCGGTGCCGAGCGGCGCGACACAGTCGCCGAAGCCCGCCTGCGCCAGCGCGATCACGTCCATATAGCCTTCGACGACGATCATCCGGCCCGACTTGCGCGCGACTGGCGCCGACTTGTCGAGATTGTAGAGCGTCCGCCCCTTGTCGAAGAGCGGCGTGTCGGGCGAGTTCAGATATTTGGGTTCGCCCGCCCCCAGCAGCCGTCCCCCGAACGCGATCACCCGGCCGCGCGCATCGCGGATCGGGATCATCAGTCGGCCACGGAACCGGTCATAGGTCTCGCGCTCGCCCTCGGGACGGATCAGCAGCCCGGCCTCGACCAGCAGCGCCTCGTCAAAGGCTTTCAGCGCGGCCTTGAGCCCGCTGCGCGAATCGGGCGCGAAGCCGAAACCGAAGGCCGCGCGAGTCGCGTCCGCCATGCCGCGCCGGTCGAGATAGGCGCGTGCCTCCGCCCCGGCCAGGCTGTTGAGCTGCTCCACATACCAGGCTTGCGCCGCCGCCATGACGTCATGCAGCGTCTTTGCTGCCTCCGCCTTGCGGGCCGCGCGGGGGTCGGGCGCGGGAAGCTCCATGCCTGCCGCGTCGGCCAGTTCCTTGACCGCGTCCATGAAGGGCAGGCCGCGCTGATCGGTCATCCACCGGATCGCGTCGCCGTGCGCTCCGCAGCCGAAGCAATGGTAGAAGCCCTTCTCGTCGTTGATCGTGAAGCTGGGCGTCTTTTCGTTGTGGAAGGGACAGCAGGCCTTGTACTCGCGCCCCGCCTTCTGGACCTTGATGCTGCGCCCGATGAGCGTAGACAAAATGGTGCGCGCGCGTAGCTCGTCGAGGAATTGGGGGGAGAGGGTCATGCTCTAAGCCCCTTCCTTCCAAGGGAGGGGTTGGGGTGGGTGAGCGCGGCGGGCCGCTCGCGGGGCGGCTTGCCGTAGAAGGAGACGCGCTCCCAGTCACCGGAGGCCAAGGCCTCCTTCTTGGCGCGAGACCATCCGCCGATGCGCTGCTCAGCCTCCAGAGCCTCGGCCCGGCTGGAGAAATCCTGTGCCCAGAACAGACTGACCGGCCGCCGTGTGGACGTAAACCGACAATAATCGCCGGTCTGATGCTCGGCGAACCGACGATCGAGATCGTCCGTATGGCCAGTATAATCGCGACCGTCGGCGCATTTCAGGATGTAGGTCCAAAAAACCACAGGTCAGCCATCCCAATCAAACGCCCACGCCATCGTGCCGTTCGCTTCGAGCGAAGTCGAGAAGCGTTGCGCAACCCGTGTCTCGACTTCGCTCGACACGAACGGGAGGGGCACCCTCCTGCGCGGAGGGCGCTCCATGGATCTCAGCTCAGCGCCCCCTTCACCAGCGCGCTGGCCCGGCTCATGTCGAGAACGCTGCCGTGGCGTTCCTTGAGCAGCGCCATCACCCGACCCATGTCCTTGACCGACGAGGCACCGATCTCCGCCTTGATCGTCTCGATGGCGGATTTGGTCTCCTCCTCCGACAACTGACGCGGCAGGAAGCTCTCGATCACTTCCACCTCGGACTGTTCCTTGGCGGCGAGTTCGGCGCGGCCGCCCTGTTCGAACATGGCGATCGATTCGCGGCGCTGCTTGACCATCTTCTGCAGCACCTCGACCACCAGCGTGTCGTCCTCGGGGACGCTGGACGCGGTCCGCAATTCGATGTCGCGGTCCTTGAGCTTGGCGAGGATCAGCCGTACCGCAGCCAGCCTGTCCTTCTCTCCCGCCTTCATCGCCGCGACTTGCGCGGCCTTGATCTCGTCGCGAATCATGGGCGGGCGAGGCTCCTTCTCAAGCGTTTTGGAAAGGCGGGAGCATAGCGGCTGTCACAGGAATTTAATAGATTGACCGTGCGGGCGCTGGGGCCTAGTCCCCCGGCCGTTTAGCCTGCGCTCTGGTGCAGTGCATCCGACACCGACAACATAAGGATTTCCGCAGCCATGGCAGATGCCAGCACCCTCACCGTGCCCAAGGGAGCCACGGGCGCATTGGTCCTGGCCGACGGAACCATTGTTTTCGGGCGCGGCTTCGGCGCGGTCGGGGAGGCGGTGGGCGAGCTGTGCTTCCACACCGCCATGACCGGCTATCAGGAGATCATGACCGACCCCAGCTTTGCGGGGCAGATTATCACCTTCACCTTCCCGCACATCGGCAATGTCGGCACCAATGCAGAGGATGTCGAGCGCGACGCGCCTCACGCGCTCGGCTGCATCGTCCGGCAGGACGTGACCGCGCCCAGCAACTTCCGCAACGTCGCGCCGTTCGACGAATGGATGAAAGCAAACGGCCGCATCGGCATCTCCGGCATCGACACCCGCGCGCTGACCCGCCGCATCCGCGAGAAGGGCGCGCCCAATGGCGTAATCGCGCACGACCCCGAGGGCCGCTTCGACATCGCCGCGATGCTGGACAAGGCACGGGCCTGGCCGGGACTGGAGGGCATGGACCTCGCCAAGGACGTGACCGCGCCGCAGCGGCCGTGGCGCGACGGCGGCTGGACGCTGGGGCGCGGCTATCATCTCGACGCCTGCTCGCCCGATGCGCCGCATGTGGTGGCGATCGACTATGGTGCCAAGGACAATATCTTCCGCAATCTTGTGAAGGCTGGCGCACAAGTCACTGTTCTACCAGCACAAGCTACCTTCGATGAAATCATGGCGCTCAAACCCGCGGGCGTGTTCCTGTCGAACGGTCCCGGCGACCCGGCCGCGACGGGCGAGTACGCGGTGCCGGTGATCCGTGCGCTCCTCGACGCCAACGTGCCTCTGTTCGGCATCTGCCTCGGCCACCAGATGCTCGCGCTCGCGGCGGGCGCGAAGACCGGCAAGATGTTCCAGGGGCATCGCGGCGCCAACCATCCGGTCAAGCGGCTGGAGGATGGCGTCGTCGAGATCACCAGCATGAACCACGGCTTCGCGGTCGACACCGCGACTCTGCCCGCCAATGTGGTGGAGACGCATGTGTCGCTGTTCGACGGCACCAACTGCGGCATCGCGTTTACGGATCGGCGGGCGTTCGGAGTGCAGTACCACCCGGAGGCAAGCCCGGGGCCGCAGGACAGCTTCTACCTGTTCGAGAAGTTCGTGGGGGGGCTGTGAGGGCATTCCGCCATGCCCCCTCTCCCCGTCGGGGAGAGGGCCGGGGTGAGGGGCAGCGGCGTCGGTGGAACACGCCGGCCTCGTCGCACCCTCATCCAACTTCGCCTAGCCAGCATGCTGGCAAGGCTGCGTATCCTTCTCCCTCAAGGGAGAAGGTTGCGAATGTGGGCCAACTCGCTCCGAATGGTCTCAACCACGCCCTCGATGTTGCCGAGGACCTCATGGTTCCAGAAGCGGATAACATGATAGCCGCTGGCGTTGAGGTAGGCGGTGCGCGCCGCGTCAGCTTCACTGCCATGCTGTCCGCCGTCGACCTCGACGATCAGCCGCGCGCTGCGGGCGGCGAAATCGACGATATAGGGACCGACCGGATGCTGGCGGACGAATTTCGCGCCATCGACTTGCCCGGCCCGCAGGCGCGACCAGAGCAGCTTTTCGGCATCCGTCATCGAGGAGCGCAGCGCCCTGGCGCGGTTCCTCGGCGATCGGCTTCCAGTTTCCACGATTATTCCCCCTCACCCAACCCTCTCCCCGCCGGAGAGAGGGCTCAAGGAAAACATAAGGCCGTCCATGCCCAAACGCACTGACATCTCCTCCATCCTCGTCATCGGCGCTGGCCCGATCATCATCGGCCAGGCGTGCGAGTTCGATTATTCGGGCACGCAGGCGATCAAGGCGCTGCGCGAGGAGGGGTATCGCATCGTCCTGGTCAATTCGAACCCGGCGACGATCATGACCGATCCCGAGCTGGCCGACGCGACCTATGTCGAGCCGGTGACGCCCGAGATCGTCGCCAAGATCATCGAAAAGGAGCGCCCCGACGCGATCCTGCCCACCATGGGTGGCCAGACCGCGCTCAACACCGCGCTTGCGCTGTTCCGCGACGGCACGCTGGAGGAATATGGCGTCAAGATGATCGGTGCCGATGCGGAGGCGATCGACAAGGCGGAAGACCGGCTGAAATTCCGCGACGCGATGGACAAGATCGGGCTGGAATCGGCCCGGTCGAAGATCGCGCACACGCTGGAGGAGGCGCTCGAGGCGCTCGAATTCACCGGCCTTCCCGCGATCAT
>CAZHGR010000116.1:0-1251 GCA_964532255.1 uncultured Sphingobium sp. | reverse complement strand
GCCCGTCCTTCACGCTGGGCGGCACCGGCGGCGGCGTCGCGTACAACAAGGACGAGTTCCGCGAGATCGTCACCAAGGGGCTCGACGCCTCGCCCACGACCGAGGTCCTGATCGAGGAATCGCTCCTCGGCTGGAAAGAATATGAGATGGAGGTGGTGCGCGACCGCAAGGACAACTGCATCATCATCTGCTCGATCGAGAATGTCGATCCGATGGGCATCCATACCGGCGACTCGATCACCGTCGCGCCGGCGCTGACCCTGACCGACAAGGAATATCAGATCATGCGCAACGCCAGCATCGCGGTGCTGCGCGAAATCGGCGTGGAAACAGGGGGTTCGAACGTACAGTTCGCGGTCAATCCCAAGGACGGCCGCCTGATCGTCATCGAGATGAACCCGCGCGTGTCGCGCTCCTCGGCGCTGGCGTCGAAGGCGACGGGCTTTCCCATCGCCAAGGTCGCGGCCAAGCTGGCGGTCGGCTACACGCTCGACGAGATCCAGAACGACATCACCGGCGTTACCCCGGCCAGCTTCGAGCCAACCATCGACTATGTGGTGACCAAGATCCCGCGCTTCGCTTTCGAGAAGTTCAAGGGCGCCGAACCGTTGCTCGGCACCGCGATGAAGTCGGTGGGCGAGGTCATGGCGATCGGCCGCTCGATCCACGAAAGCATGCAGAAGGCGCTGCGCGGGCTGGAGACCGGCCTGTCGGGCTTTGACGAGGTCGAGCATCTGGTCGGCGCGCCCAGGGACGCGATCATCGCCGCGCTCGGCCGCCCGACGCCCGATCGCCTGCTGATCGCGGCGCAAGCTCTCAGGGAGGGGCTGAGCGTCGAGGAGGTCAATGCGGTCGCGAAGTTCGACCCCTGGTTCCTCCAGCGGATCGAGGAGATCATCGCCGCCGAGCGCGAGGTGCTCGCCGACGGCCTGCCGCAGAGTGCCGAGGGCATGCGGCGGCTCAAGTCGATGGGCTTTTCCGACAGGCGGCTCGCGCAGCTCGCGCTCCGCTCCGCGCATCTTAAGCCGGGCATGGACATCGCCGCCAAGCGCGGTTCCGGCCTTGTCCACGATGCGCTCGTCGCGATGACCGGCGGCGTGACAGAGGCCGAGGTGCGCGCGCTGCGCCATCGACTCGGCGTGCGGCCCGTGTTCAAGCGGATCGACACCTGCGCCGCCGAGTTCGAGGCGAAGACCCCCTATATGTACTCGACCTACGAGGCGCCGAGCTTCGGCGAGCCCGAGGACGAGA
>CAZHGR010000115.1:0-8036 GCA_964532255.1 uncultured Sphingobium sp. | reverse complement strand
AGGACGGCTATTACTGGATCACCGGCCGCGTCGACGATGTCATCAACGTCTCCGGCCACCGCATGGGCACCGCCGAGGTCGAAAGCGCGCTCGTCGCCCATGCCAAGGTGGCGGAAGCCGCCGTGGTCGGCATGCCGCACGAGGTGAAAGGCCAGGGCATCTACGCCTATGTGACTCTCAACGCAGGCGAGCCGGAGAGCGACGAACTTCGCGCCGAGCTGGTCAAATGGGTCCGGCACGAGATCGGCCCGATCGCCACCCCCGACGCGATCCAATTCGCACCCGGCCTGCCCAAGACGCGGTCGGGAAAGATCATGCGCCGGATCCTGCGCAAGATCGCGGAGGGCGACACATCGAACCTTGGCGACACATCGACGCTCGCCGATCCGTCGGTGGTCGACAATCTGGTGGCGGGAAGGCGGGGTTAGTTAAGAGCCGTCATACCCGCGAAAGCGGGTATCCAGAGTCTCGAGCGACGGCGCCTGCGGCTCTGGACTCCCGCTTTCGCGGGAGTGACAACAGGACGCTACCCCCGCCCCGCCCTCAGCGCACCGCCCCCCGCGAGCGGGGTGATCGCGACCAGCACCAGCGCGGCGGCGGCGAGGAGCTTGAGCGCGCCGCCGCCCTCCCCCGCCGTCGAGCCCGCGCCGAAGATCAGGAGCGGCACCGCGAGCGGCAGCACCAGCAGTCCGGTCAGCGCGCTGCTGCCACGCAGGCCGCTGGTCAGCGCCGCGACCATCACCGCCAGCGCGGCGAGGCCGACGCTGCCGATGGCAAGCGACAGCTCGAGCCTCAGCAGCACTTCGCCCGACAGGTTGAGAAGCGCCGCCGCGGGCAAGGCCGCGACGAGCAATGGCGGTGCAAAGTTCAGCCAGTGTGCCGCCAGCTTGGCCGCAATCCATGTCTCCTCGCGCATGCCGCGCACGACAAGCTGGTCGAGGACGCCGCCCTCGCGGTCGGGCTCGATCAGCCGGTCTATGGGCAGCAGGCTGGCAAGCAGCGCCGCGATCCACAGCATCCCGCCGCCCGTGGCGCGCAGCATGGCCCGGTCGGGGCCGATGGCAAACGGCACCAAAGTCGCGACCAGCAGCACGAAGATGACCGGCATCGCCGCCGCGCCCGACGCCCAGCTCCGGCGGCAATCGCGAAGGATCAGCGCCGCGATCATGCTGCCTGGTCTTCCATCGGTGCCGTCAGCAGGATCTGCTCGTCCTGATGCCAGGGCAGCGGCATGTGCGAGGCCGCGATGACGACTCCGCCGGTCGTCAGGTGGCGCTCGACCGCCGCCGCGAGCAGAGCAACACTGTCGCGGTCCAGCCCGTTGACCGGCTCGTCGAGCAGCCAGATGCCCGCGCCCGATGCCAGCGTCCGGGCGAGGCCGGCGCGCTTGCGCTGCCCGGTGGACAGCATGCGGACGGGCACGTCGCCGAGCGGGTCGAGCGCCAGTGCCGTCATCGCCGCGTCGCGCTCGGCCGGGGCGCGGCCGTCGATCCGGCTCCAGAAACCCAGCGCTTGCCCCAGCGGCCGGTCGGTATCGAGCGCCAGATGGTCGTCGCTGAGGCTGAAGCCGCCGACAGCATCGATCCGCCCCGCAAAGGGTGTAACCAGGCCGCAGAGGGTCCGCAGCAGGCTGGACTTGCCGACGCCGTTCGGTCCGGCAACGGTCATCGAGCCGCCCGGCCCGAGCGCGAACGTCAGGCCGGCGAACAGCATTCGACCGCCCCGGACGCAGGCTAGCCCCTCGACCGCGATCCGGCTGCCGCCCCCTTCCGCCCGGACTGCTCCTGACGGATCCGATCCTGCCTGAGCCGTTTGCGTCATCACAGCACAGGCGCGCCATAGTGATGCCAGGCCAGCACCGCCGCCGCGCCGCGCCAGGGCCGCCATGCCTCGGCCAGCGCGCGCGTCTCCGCCTCGCTCGGCCGCGCGGGCAGGCCGAGCATGCGGCCGACCTCCACCTGCACTGCCAGATCGCCCGCCGGCCAGATGTCGGGCCGCCCCTCCGCAAAGAGCAGGTAGATTTCCGCCGACCAGCGACCGATCCCCTTGACCTTGACGAGCTGCGCAATGGCCGCCTCGTCATCTTCCGACAAGGACGACAGGTTGAGCTCACCCGACAGGATCAGCGCCGCCAGGCTGCGCGCATAGCCCTGTTTCTGCCGCGAAAGGCCGCAGGCGCGCAGCGCGTCGAAATCGCTCGCGTGCAATGAGTCGGGCGGGCAGCCCGGACCCAGCGCCGCCTCCAGCCGGGTCCACACCGCTCCGGCCGCCGCGACGCTGACCTGCTGGCCGACGATCGTGCGAAGCAGCGTCTGATAGCCGCGTGGCCGCAGCCGCGCCTCGGGATAGCCGACCCGCGCAAGCGCATCGGCGAGGCGTGGCTCGCCCGCCGCGAGCACATCGAGAGCGGCGCGCAATGTCGAATCATCCAGAACCGGGGCCATCTCCACCCTTGCACCTCCGCCGCATTGACATCGCCTTCACCCATCCGCCATAGGGCGCGGCAAATCCAATGTGGAGAAGAGAATGCCTCAGTTGACGATCATCCAGCGCGACGGTGAATCGCGGACGATCGAAGCGCAGGAAGGCCTGTCGCTGATGGAAGCGATCCGGGACAATGGCTTCGACGAACTGCTCGCGCTGTGCGGTGGCTGCTGCTCCTGCGCGACCTGCCATGTGTTCGTGGACGAAGGCTATGCCGACAAGCTGCCGGCGATGAGCGACGACGAGAACGACCTTCTCGACAGTTCCGACCATCGCGGGCCGCTGAGCCGCCTCTCCTGCCAGATCCCCCTCACGGGCGAACTCGACGGCATGGAAGTCACCATCGCCCCTGAGGACTGATCGGTTCAGGGCAGCGGCGCGACCCGGAGCACAGCGACGGGCGCGTCCTGCGTCAGCGGCGTGATCCGCCACGCGACCTGCGAGCGGCCATCGGGCAAGGGCGTCGCGCCATCTTCCTGATTCTGGCTGACGATCGCGGTGTCGGTGGTCAGGGTGAAGGTCCCGTCGATGCGGTCGTTGCTCTTTCCGCCCGACGGCGGGCCAAAGCCGGGCGCGGAGATCGATCCCTGGCTGTCCTTGGCGAATCCCGGTGCCTTGATCCGCACCCCGTCCTTGCCGCGCAGTTCGATCATCAGGAACGGCACCAGCACCTCGGCATCCGGGTTGAACGGAAACACGAAGCTGTGGGTGAGCCGGCCCGACACGCTGTAGTCGATCGCCAGCCGGTCGTCACCGAGAGGACGGACGCTGCGGAAGCCATATTCCTTCGCCAGCGCCTCGGCGAGAGTCTGCATCCGCTTGCGCTCCGCCTCCGGATCGACCGCCTTGTCCTCCTCGCCGGTCGGCGAATCGGGCTTGGGGGCGATCACTTCGCCGACATAGGTGAAGGTGAAGCTGCGGTCCGCCCGGACGTCGAGCGTCGAGGTGAACTTGCCCGGCGCGAGCAGGCATCCCGTCAGCAGCAAAGGTGCCGCCAGCGCCACCAGCAGACGCACCGCCCGACGTGCAAAAAATCCCATCACCCACCCCCGTTTCGTTACGGGTGCACCCTATCAGCGGGTGGCGCACGCATAAAGCGCGATGGCTGCGGCGTTGGAGACATTGAGGCTTTCCATGCGCGGGCTGATCGGCAGGCGGGCGACCGCGTCGCAATGGTTGATCGTGTTCTCGCGCATGCCGTCGCCTTCCGCGCCCAGCACGAGCGCCAGCCGGTTCACGCCGGCAACCGCATCGCCCAGCATCATATCGGCATCGCCGTCGAGGCCGATACGCCAGTAGCCCGCCTCCGCCATCTCGTCGAGCGCGCGGGCGAGGTTCACGACGCGCACCCACGGCATGAACTCCAGCGCACCCGAAGCGGCGCGCGCGATCACGCCCGATTCGGGCGGGGCATGGCGGTCCTGGGTCACGATGCCCAGCGCGTCCAACGCCGCCGCCGATCGCAGGATGGCACCGACATTGTGCGGATCGGTGACCTGGTCGAGCACCAGGATCGGTCGCCGCGCCGCCTCGTCGGTCGCGCCGTCCTCCAGCAGATCGCCCAGCCAGATGTCGTCCAGCGCCTCCACCTCCGCGACGATCCCCTGGTGCGGGGCGTCGGCCGGGACCAGCCGCGCCATGTCGGCGGCGTCGGAATAAACGATCGGCAGCACGGGCGGCAGTTCCAGCGCGGCGATGACCTCCCGCGTTCCCCAGATCTTGCGGACGACCCGATGCGGGTTGGCGAGCGCGGCGATGACGGCGTGACGCCCGTAGAAGCGCGGATAGCCGCCCTTGGGCTTGCCGGTGCGATGACCTCTTTTCATGATCGGCGGTGTTTATCCGCCTGAACGGAGCGGAGGCAAGCGCCAACGCCGATCGGCGGAAATGATGGACGCTTTGGCCGCCCGGGGCATTGACAGGCGCACGCCCTTTCGTCATTGACCCCCTTCCCGCGACAGGGTTCACCCGGCGTCGTGGAAGGGTGGCCGAGTGGTTAATGGCAGCAGACTGTAAATCTGCCCGCGAGAGCGTACGCTGGTTCGAATCCAGCCCCTTCCACCATTTTCCAGCAGACGGATCGGCGTAACCGGCTCACCGCCGCGCAATCAGCACCGGCACGGGCTTGCTGAAGTCGACCGCCCCGCCCTGGAGCGCGGCGAGTTGCTTGCCGGACAGGCAGTCGGCGATGATCGTCGGATAGTCGGCGGTGGCACCGCGGTACATCAGCGCCGTGTCCACCTGCGCCTGGCACTCGGTGACGGAGACGTGGCGGACCGGTTCGGCAGGCAATTGGCGGCACTGCGACAGATCGTCGGAGCATCCGAACATCACCAGAAAAAAGGCTGCGATTCCATTCATATGCCGTGTTCCCTACAGCATCGACTCCTCAAACCGCTGTGCGTTCCATCACATAGATTAAAAAGCGTCGGAACGTCCTTGATGCGTAACAATTATGCCTCTGCGGAGGTGGCGTTACGATGAACGAGACGGGAGCGCATGTCTGGCGCCTGGCGACGGCAGACCGCGCCCATGTGATGATCGACGCCGCCGGCTATTTCGATGCGCTGCGCAGCGCGATGATGAACGCGCGGCACCGGATCATGCTGATCGGATGGGATTTCGACACGCGCATTCATCTGTTGCGCGACGGCCCGCCCGACGACGGGCTGCCGACCCGGCTGGGCGATTTCATCCTGGCCATCGCCAAGGCGAACCCGGCGCTCGAAATCCGCATCCTGAAATGGGATGTCGGCGCGCTCAAGATATTGGGGCGCGGTCGCTCGATCCTCGACGTGATCCGCTGGAGCCTGCACAAGCGCATTCACTTCAAGCTCGACGGCGCGCACCCGGTGGGGTGCAGCCATCATCAGAAGATCGTGGTGATCGACGACCGCTTCGCCGTGTGCGGCGGCATCGACATGACCCGCGACCGCTGGGACACGCGCGCGCATCACGACCTCGATCCGCAGCGCAAGGAGCCGAACGGCCAGCCCTATGGTCCCTGGCACGACATGACGATGCTGGTCGAAGGCGAGGCCGCCACTGCGCTGGGCGAACTGGCGCGCAACCGCTGGCACATCGCCGGCGGCGAACGGCTCGAGCCGCTATCCCGGCGGGAGGACGGCGAAACCGCCTGGCCGGAGCAGGTCCGCGCCGAGTTCCGCGATGTGCGCGTCGGCATCGCGCGTACCCGCGCCGGCCACAAGGAGCATGAGGAAGTGCGCGAGATCGAGGCGCTGTCGCTCGCGCTGATCGCCCGCGCCCGACGCTTCATCTATGCCGAAAGCCAGTATTTCGCCTCGCGCAAGATCGCCGAGGCGATCACCCGCCGGCTGGCGGAGGACGACCCGCCGGAGATCGTGCTGATCAACCCCGAGTCCGCCGACGGCTGGCTCGAGAGCGAGGCGATGGACAGCGCACGCGTCCGGCTGCTCCACGCCATCGGGCCGGCCGACAGCGCCGGGCGGTTCCGCGTCTACGCGCCTTATGGGGCGCTCGGTACGCCCATCTATGTCCACGCCAAGCTGATGATCGTCGACGATGCCGTGCTTCGCGTGGGCTCGGCGAACATGAACAACCGCTCGCTCGGGCTCGACAGCGAATGCGACCTCTATATCGACTGCGCGCTTCCCCAGAATGAGGGGTGCGGCGCCGCGATCCGCGCGCTGCGGATCGACCTGCTGGCCGAGCATTGCGGGGTCGCCGACGACGCCATGGCGGCGCTGCTCGATCGTCACGACGGATCGATGCACGCCGCCATTGCGGACGCGACGCGCGAGAACCGGAGGCTGCGGCCGCTCGCGCTTCGCGAACTCAATGCGGTCGAGCGCGAGCTGGCCGATAACGAGACGCTGGACCCGGAGCGCGCGGAAGACCTTCTGGAGCCGTTCACCAGACGCGGCCTCTTCCGGGGGAAGCGGCTGAAGCGTCCAGACTGAGCGCGGCGTCCAGACAACCAATCGCCACGCGGCGCGTTTGCCTTCCACTACCTTGCAGAAGGCCAATGGATGAAACGCGCGATCAGCTTTGCCGACGATGCCCAGCCGGGGATTACCCGCCGGCTCATCCGGGGCAAGTGGGCCTATTTTCACCCGGGGGGAGAGCGGATTACCGACCGCGACGCAATCGACCGGCTGAACGCCATCGGCCTGCCGCCCGCTTATGCGCAGGCGTGGTTCGCGACCGATCCCGACGCGCATCTGCTGGCCACCGGCATCGACGCCAAGGGGCGCAAGCAATATCGCTATCATGAGGATTTCCGGGCGCAGCGCGACGCCATCAAGTTCGAACACTGCGCCGCGTTCGGCCATGCCCTGCCCCGCATCCGCGCGCGGGTCGATCTGGACCTTCAGGACCGCGGCCTGACCGCACGGCGCGCGGTCGCCTCCGTCGTGCGGCTGCTCGACAGCGGGCAGATTCGCGTCGGCAACGAGGTCTATGCCAAGACGAACAAGAGCTTCGGCGCGACCACGCTGCGCCACCGCCATGCCGAGCTGAAGGGACGCGCGCTGCGCCTGCGCTGGCGCGCCAAGTCGGGCAAGGACCGCGACATCACCGTCACCGACAAGAATCTGATCCGCTTCGTCCGCAAGGTGCAGGACCTGCCGGGCCAGCATCTGTTCCAATATCTGGACGAGGATGGCGACCCCTGCCCCGTCAGCTCATGCGATGTGAACGACTATGTGCGCGAGGCGACCGGCGGCGATTTCACCGCCAAGGACTTTCGTACCTGGACCGCGTCCGCGCTGGCGTTCGAGTGGCTGGCGGAACCGCGCGAGGCGAACGGCCTCAAGCCCATGCTCGATTATGTTTCGGACCGGCTGGGCAACACGCCCGCCATCGCGCGCAAGTCCTATATCCACCCGGCACTGATCGACGTGGCGCGCGAGCGGGGAATCGCGTTTCGCGAGGGCCTCAAACTGCCGCGCCGGACGAAGTGGGAAAGCCGGTACGAGCGCGGGCTGCTGGTGTTTCTGGAAGGTCTGGCGGGATAACTTCGCGCTGTTCGCCCTGAGGAGGTGGTGAAGCCGAACGGCTGAAGCACCGTCTCGAAGGGCCCCTCCCCCCCAGGTGCTTCGAGACGGATCCTCGATCTGCGATCTCGGCTCCTCCTCAGCACGAACGGGGAAGTGCGTGGTACCCTCAGATGGTAAAACTCTCGCCGCAGCCGCAGCTTCCCTTGGCATTGGGATTGTCGAACACGAATCCGGCGGTGAAATCGTCCTCGCGCCAGTCCATCGTCGATCCGATCAGATACAGCACCGATCCGCCGTCGATGTAGAAGACGCCCCCCGGAGTCTCGATCTTCTCGTCGAACTTCGCTTCCTCGGTCACATAATCGACCGAATAGGCAAGGCCCGAGCAGCCGCGACGCGGCGTCGACAGCTTGACCCCGATCGCGCCTTCGGGCGCGCGCGCCATCAGGTCGGCGATTCGCGCCTCGGCACCGGGCGTCAGCGTGACGGCGGCGCGCTTGGCACGGGTGGTGGTGGTCGATGCGTCGTTCATTCTCGTCTCCTCTCCCCTCCCCTTCAGGGGAGGGGCCGGGG
>CAZHGR010000114.1:0-8232 GCA_964532255.1 uncultured Sphingobium sp. | reverse complement strand
ATCGGTGTCACTTAGCGCTGACAGAACGGTGCCAATCAGCGCTGATATCTACAGCGCCGCGAGCATGCGTTTCGTCCACAGAATACGTCTCGTTAACAACCGCTGTCCACAATGAACCTCAGCCTTTTCTGGACGATCAAGGGAACAAGGATGGGGCGGCGGAGCCTGCTGACGGAAGCGGAGCGCGAGCTGCTGTTCGCGGTGCCGCTCGCGCGCGACGAACTCGCCCGCCGCTACACGCTCGACATCGCCGACCTGGCGCTGGTGTCGGGCAGACGACGCGACGCCAACGCACTTGGCTTTGCGGTGCAGCTCGCCCTACTGCGCCACCCCGGCTTTGGTCTGTCGGTTGCGCAAGGAGCGCCCGAGCGGCTCGTGGCGTTCCTCGCAGAGCAGCTCGGTGTCGAGCCCTCGACCTTTGCCGGGTACGCGAGCCGCGCCGCCACGGCTACCGAGCATGCCCGCGAGATCGAGAGCGCCCTCGGGCTCAGGCAGCCCACGCGCGCCGACCTGCCGATGATGATCGAGGCTGCGGCCGCGGCGGCGTGGTCGACCGAAAAGGGCCTCCCGATCGTCGAGGGCATCATCGCGGGTCTGCGTGGCGCCGGCGTCGTCCTGCCCTCGGCCGATACCATTGAGCGTGCAGGCCTTGCGGGCCGTACACGGGCGAGGAAGCGAGCGGCCGACGCACTGCTCGCCGGCTTGACGGACGAGCAGCTCGCGAAGCTTGACGCGCTCGTCGCCGTCGATCCGCGGCTCGGCCGCGCGCCGCTCACCTGGATGAAGGATCTGCCGGCGGCGCCGAAGGCCGACCACGTTCGCGAGATCGTCGACAAGCTTGCGACGGTACGCGGCGTCGGCCTCGACCCTTTGCTCGCGGAGCGCCTCCACCCAGACCGCCTTCGCCAGCTCGTGCGCGAGGGCCGCCTGTCCGCCGCCTATGCGCTCGAACGCTACACGCCGAGCCGGCGCCGCGCCATTCTCGTGGCCCTCCTCATCGACCTTGAGCAGCGCCTCACCGACGCAGCGCTCGGCATGGCGGACCGCCTGATCGGCGCGAGCTTCACGCGCGGAAAGAACGTGCGCGAACGCACCTACACGGCGACGAGCCGCGACGTCGGGCGGCTGATGCGCCTCCTGCACGACACCGCCGAGGCCGTCGAGGCTGCGGTTCGCGACGGCTCGGACGTTCTGGCGGCCATCGACGCCAGGGTCGGCCTCGACCGGCTGTTGCGCGCCAAGGGCGAAGCAGCGGCGATTGCCGACCTCGCCGAGGAGGACCCGCTGGTGCGCGCGGCCGACCGGTACGGCACCCTGCGCAAGTTCGCGCCGCTCCTGCTCGAAGCCATCGAGTTCAAGGCGAGCCGCCCCGGCGACCAGACCATCGCTGCGGTCGCTGCCCTCCGAGAGCTCAACCGCACCGGCAAGCGCGACGTGCCTCAGTCCGCGCCGATGCCGTTCAAGAAGGAGTGGAAGAAGCTGGTCGTCGGCCCCGATGGCAGGATCGACCGCAAGCTCTACGAGACCGCGCTCTTCGCGCACCTTCGCAACAAGCTCCGCTCGGGCGACGTGTGGGTCGAACGCTCGGGCGAGTACCGCCGCTTCGACAGCTACCTGCTGCCCGCCCACGATGCAGCGCCGATCGCCGCCGAACTGGGTCTGCCCTCAAGCGCCGACGCATGGCTGTCGGAGAAGGGCCGGGAGCTCGACTGGCGGCTGAAGCGCTTCGCTTACCGGCTGGCCCGCAGCCGCGTCGAGGGCGTCTCGATGAAGGACGGCCGGCTGTCGGTCGCGCCGGTGCGCGCGACGACGCCTCCGCAGGCGGACGCGCTCGCGGCGCGCATCGATGCGCTGATGCCGCGCGTGCGCGTCACCGAGCTCCTCCACGAGGTGGCGCGCGAGACGGGCTTCCTCTCCGCCTTCACGAACCTTCGCACGCAGCGACCCGCCGAAAACGAGAGTGCGCTGCTCGCCGTCATCCTCGCCGATGCGACGAACCTGGGGCTCGCCCGCATGGCGGAAGCCAGCGAGGGCGTCACGCGCGACCAGCTCATCTGGACGCGCGAGGCGTATGTTCGCGACGAGACCTACAGGGCAGCGCTCGCCCACATCGTTGACGCACACCACGCGCTGCCAATCTCGTGCGTCTGGGGAGACGGCACCACCTCGGCGTCTGACGGCCAGTTCTTCAGGAGCGGGAAACGCGGCGACGCCGCCGGCGAGGTGAATGCGCGCTACGGCGTCGATCCCGGCTACAGCTTCTACACGCACACCTCCGATCAGCACGATCCCTTCCACTCGACCGTCATCTCGGCCGCCGAGCACGAGGCGCCGTTCGTCCTCGACGGGCTGCTCCACCACGGCACCGCTCTCGCGATCGCCGAGCACTATACCGACACCGGCGGCTCGACCGATCACGTCCATGCTCTCTGCTCGCTCATGGGCTTGCGCTTCTGCCCCCGACTGCGTGACTTCCCCGACCGGCGCCTGGCGTCGATCGAGCCCGCCTCGCGCTATCCGTCATTGAAGCCGCAGATGGGCAAGCGCGTGCGCGTTGATCTGGTCCGCGAGCACTGGGGCGACATCCTGCGGCTCGTCGCCTCGCTCAAGGTCGGCTCGGTCGCGCCCTCGGCGATGCTGAAGAAGCTCGCCGCCTATGAGCGCCAGAATCAGCTCGACCTTGCACTGCAGGAGGTCGGGCGCATCTGCCGCACGCTCTTCATGCTCGACTGGCTTGAGATGCCGGAGCTGAGGCGCCGCTGCCATGCCGGCTTGAACAAGTCGGAGCAGCGTCACTTCCTCGCGAGTGCCGTATGCACCTACAAGCAGGGGCGAATCGCCGACCGAACGCGCGAGGCGCAGGAGTATAGAGCCTCGGGACTCAATCTCGTGATCGCCGCCATCGTTCACTGGAACTCGACGTACATGGCCGACGCAGTCGCGCACCTCCGCTCCATCGGCGAAACTGTCCCCGACGAGCTGCTGGCCCACACCTCGCCCGTCGGATGGGAGCATATCGCCTTCTCGGGCGACTTCCTGTGGCAGCGCGCCGCGGCGCTGCCGACAGGCCGACGATCGCTCACGATCCCGCGGGAGCAGCAGGCAGCGTGACGTTCATGCTGTGTTCGCGCTTAGCGTAACTCAGCGAACAACCAACGCTATGCCCTCTTCTGCGGCTTTGCCGCCCCTGCTAGAGGACCTGCATGAACGAACGCTACCATCACCTCGCGATGGCTGAACGGCGCAAGATTGCGCAGTTGCTCAGTGTCCGCACGCCGGTCCGGGTGATCGCCAAGGTGCTCGGACGCCACGTCTCAACGATCTACCGCGAATTGAAGCGCAACTTCTTTTACGACGACGATCGCTTCTACCGCGGGTATTTTCCGTTGGCGGCCGATGACAAGGCGCGTGAGTGGCGAGCGCGCACCGGCAAGATCCACCGCAACGGCGACATGGCCACCTATGTCGCTGACCGGCTTCAGGCGTGCTGGTCACCTGAGCAGATCGCTGGCTACCTGAAGCACCATGGCAGCCAAGGTTTCTACGCCAGTCACGAGACGATCTACCGCTATGTCTATAGCCGTGATGGGCGTGCCCAGGAGCTTTACCGCCTGCTGCCGGCGGCCCGACGAACACGTCGTCCAAGGCGCGGCCGCCGGCCACGCGGTCCGCAGATCCCGCTCGCCAATACCATCGCCCTGCGTCCACCCGAGATCAGCGAGCGCTCCAGCAGCGGTCATTGGGAAGCCGACCTCGTCCAGTTCAAAAAAGAGCATGGCAAGGCAAAGGCGGGTTCAATTTTGGAGTGCGAATCTCCAACTTTTTTGTGGCTTTGCCGCCCTTCAGCAACCGCATGACCCATCAGAACTACTGTCACCTCTGGATGCCAGACCGCCACGCCATCGCCCAGTTTCTCAGTGCCGGACGCCGGTGCGGCTGATCGCCAAGCTGCTGGGACGGCACGTCTCGACCATCTACCGCCAAGTCCACAGCCGTTCTGGGCACGCCCGGGAACTCTACCGTCTGCTGCAGGTCGCACGACGGGCGCGGCGCCCGAGACGGAGCCGCCGACCACGCGGTCCGCAGTTTCCGGGCGAATTCACTTGCAAGCCGCCCGCTGGAGATCGGCGAACGTATAAGCATCGTCATCAGGAACCGGAGTTGGTCATCTTAAGAGAGCGCACGGGAAAGAAAATCTCACCTCACTCGTCGAGCGTAACAGCCGCTACATCTATCAGTTGCGCAATCGCGATCGCAGCTCAGCTGGAGCAATGATGACATCGTGACCAAGTTGAGCGCCCTTCTCGACCTTCAGGCCGCGCACAGTTCCTTCAGCGGCTTTGCCGTGTCGGCGAGCATCGCCGGGGCGATCTCGGCGCGGGTTTCGACGAGCTTCTTGCCCTGGACATAGTCCCTCACGGCATTGACGCAGTCGAGCGCGATGACATGGCCGTTCTTGAGGTAGACGACCGAGAAGCTGCGGGCGGCGGGGTCGCCGCGCACCACCGTCTGATCATAGCCGATCGACAGGCCGACCGTCTGGAGTCTGAGGTCGTACTGGTTGGACCAGAACCAGGGCGTCGCATGGTAAGGCTCGGGGTTGCCGGTGATCGCCTTGGCGGCGGTGGTCCCCTGATCATTGGCGTTCTGCACCGACTCCAGGCGGATCACGGCGCCCTCGGCAAAGCCGTTGGCGTGCGCGGCGCAGTCGCCGATCGCGTAGACGTCGGGCAGGCTGGTGCGGCAGAAGGCGTCGACGGCGACGCCGTTGCCGCCGGCAGCGCCGGCCTCGATCAGCGGCTGGACCGCGGGCACGATGCCGATGCCGACGATCACCATGTCGGCTGCGACCACCTCGCCGCCCTCCAGGCGCACGCCCAAGGCGCGGCCGTCTCGCTCCTCGATGCACTCGACCTTGACGCCGGTGCGCAAGTCGACGCCGTGGGCGCGGTGCTCGGCCTCGTAGAAGCGCGAGAGCTCAGGCCCGGCGACGCGGGCGAGCACGCGGTCGAGCGCTTCCAGGAGCACGACCTTCTTGCCGAGCTTCTTAAGGACGGCGGCGGCCTCCAGGCCGATATAGCCGCCGCCGATGACGACGACCTGATTTACGGCGGGCAGCTCGTCCATCATCTTCAGCACGTCGGCGCGGGTGCGGACGGCATGGACGCCGGCGAGATCATGGCCCGAGCAGACGAGCTGGCGCGGGCTGCCGCCCGCCGCCCAGATGAGCGCGCCATATTCGAGCGAGCCGCCATCGGCGAAGCTCAGGCGCTTCGCCGCCGGGTCGACGGCGGTGACCTCGGTGTTCAGCATCATCTCGACATTCCGCTCGGCCCAGAAGCTCTCCGGGCGGATCAGGATGCGGTCGAAGCTCTTGTCGCCGGCCAGATATTCCTTGGACAGCGGCGGGCGCTCATAGGGAAGCTCGGGCTCGTTGCCGACGACCGCGATGCTGCCGGCGAAACCCAGCTGCCGCAACATCACCGCCGCCTGCGCGCCGCCATGGCCCGCACCGACAATCACAACGTCGTAGAAATTCGACATCTTGTTTACCTTCAAGACCGTGCCAGCACTTCACGCAGTTCGTCAGGAAGTGGCGAAGCCTTGATGGGCCCCTGCTCTCCAGAGCGTGTTGCCCACACCCGCACCTCGGTCGCCTCGACGCAAACGGTATTGCCGCGAAGAAGCCGATGTTCGATGTCAAAGCTCGACCGACCGAGCCGCGTGACGCGGCTCTCGATCAGAATCTGGTCATCAAAACTGGCTGTTGCGCTGAATATCGCGCGCGTGTCGACCATCGGCCATCCTACGACGCAATAGTGGCGAATGAGCGCCGCGCGTGTCATGCCGGATGCTGCTTCCAACAGGAATGCGGTGGCCGCATCGAACATCGCGAAATAACGTGGGTAGAAGACAATCCCGGCAGGGTCGCAGTCGCCCCATTCAACCCTAAGCGCGCGTAGGTGGGTAAACATCAGCTGCGGGCCCGCTCGTCCGCGTAGAATCGCGAGGGGTCCCCGAGCGCCAGCTTGCGCAGATAGGTCGAGCCGATGAGTTCGTTGGGAAATCCGAGGCCAGGGGGCGCAATTGCATCGATGGCGGCGAGAAGCGACCCGTCGACCTCGGTTGCTGCTGCGGCAATGGTGCGACGGATCTGCGCTTCCGTCCGGGCACCAACCAGGGGGATCGTCCTGCCGCCGGGGCGTTCCATCAGCCAACGCAGTGCAAGCGAGATCGCCGCGATACCGCTCTCGCCCGACAGCCGCGCAATCGCGCCGGCCGTTGCCGTCAGGCTCACCGGAAGCGTATCCTGCGTCCGGCGCTGCGGCTGGTCGCCGCCAGCGAGCGCGCCAGCAGCGAGAGGGCCCCAGCAGACGACGCCGAGGCCCAGCGCATCGGCCATCGGCAGCAGCTCGCGCTCGGCCGTCCGTGCCGCGACATTATACTCGATCTGTGTTGCTATGACCGGGCTCAGACCTCGCAGCTCGGCGATCGTCGCAGCGCGGCTAACGAGCCAGGCTGGCGTGTCGGAAAGGCCTACGTAAAGCACCTTGCCAGCCCGCACGAGATCATCGAACGCTCGCAGGATTTCGTCGGTCGGCGTTGTTCCGTCCCAATAGTGCAGCCACAGCAGGTCGACATGATCGGTGCCGAGGCGCTTCAGGCTACCTTCGACGGCACGCATCATGCTCTTGCGGCTGTTGCCGCCCGCCAGCGGATGCGCCGCTGCAGCGGCCGTGAACTTGGTGGCAACGACGAAATCGTCACGCTGCCCGCGAATGAAGTGGCCGACGATCTCTTCGGCAGCACCGCTCCCATAGTTGGGCGCCGTGTCGATGAAAGTGCCGCCGGCCTCCACGAATGCCGACAGGATGGCAGCTGCCGTTTCCTTGTCTGCTCCCCACCGCTTGGACTCGCCAAATGTCAGCGTGCCGAGGCAAAGCTCCGACACCCTAAGCCCGCTGGGGCCAAGTAGCTTCTGGCGCATCATAGCCTCTCGAGCATGAGCGCAATGCCCTGCCCGACGCCGACGCACATGGTGAGAAGCGCCCGCTTCGCGCCGCGGCGCTGAAGCTCCTCGGTTGCGGTGAGCGCGAGCCGTGCTCCCGACATGCCGAGCGGATGACCGAGCGCGATGGCGCCACCGTTCGGGTTTACATGCTCGGCGTCGTCCGGCAGCCTGAGCTGCCGAAGAACGGCCAAGCCCTGAGAAGCGAAGGCTTCGTTCAACTCGACGACATCGACGTCTCCGATCCTGAGACCGAGGCGCTCCAGCAGCTTCTGGCTGGCTGGTGCGGGGCCGATCCCCATGATCCGCGGCGGCACGCCGACAACGGCGCCCCCCAAGATGCGCGCACGTGGCGTCAGGCCATGCTTTTCGACAGCTGCGGCACTGGCGACGATCACTGCTGCTGCGCCGTCGTTCACGCCGGAGGCATTGCCGGCCGTAATGGTACCATCAGGCCGCACGATCGGCTTCAGCTTGGCGAGCGCCTCGACGCTCGTCTCGCGCGGATGCTCGTCGCGGGAGACGACAAGGGCCTCGCCCTTCTTCTGCGGGATCTCGACCGGCACGATCTCCGCGTCGAACCGGCCCGACGCCTGGGCGGCCGCCGCCCGCCGCTGGCTCTCGGCGGCGAAGCGGTCCTGATCCTCGCGCGAGACCTGAAAGTCCGTCGCGACATTCTCGGCGGTCTCGGGCATCGAGTCGATGCCAAACTCCGCTTTGAGGCGGCTGTTGACGAAGCGCCAGCCGATCGTCGTGTCATAGACGGCATTTGACCGAGAGAAGGCGCTGTCGGCCTTCGGCATCACGAAAGGCGCGCGCGTCATGCTCTCCACGCCGCCCGCGACGATGAGCTCGGCATCGCCCGCCTTGATCGCCCGCGCCGCCATCGCGACCGCGTCCAGCCCCGAGCCGCACAGGCGGTTGACCGTCGTGCCCGGCACCTCGGCGCCAAGGCCGGCGAGCAGCGCCGCCATGCGCGCGACATTGCGGTTGTCCTCGCCGGCCTGGTTGGCGCAGCCGAGGATCACGTCGTCGACCAATAGCCAGTCGATGCCGGGGTTGCGCGCCTTGAGCGCCTTGAGCGGGATCGCTGCCAGATCGTCGGGCCGCACAGCCGCGAGGCTGCCGCCATAGCGGCCGATCGGTGTGCGCACCGCATCGCAGATGTAGGGTCGTGCGGCTGAGCGGAACAGGAAAGTGTCATAAGGCACTGTTTGGCTCGA
>CAZHGR010000113.1:0-8623 GCA_964532255.1 uncultured Sphingobium sp. | reverse complement strand
GCTGGTCGGTCGAGAACCGCGTCTATGCCGAGGATCCCTATCGCGGCTTCCTGCCGTCGACGGGCCGTCTGGCGCGCTATACGCCGCCCGAGCCGGGTGTGGATGAGGACGGTGTCAAGGTCCGCGTCGACGACGGCGTCGAGGAAGGCGGCGAGGTCAGCATGTTCTATGACCCGATGATCGCCAAGCTGGTCACCTGGGGTCCGACGCGCGAGGCGGCCATCGACGCGCAGATCGCCGCGCTCGATCGCTTCGAGATCGAAGGTCTCGGCCACAATGTCGATTTCCTGTCGGCGATCATGCAGCATGAGCGGTTCCGCTCGGGACGCCTGACCACCGGCTTCATCGCCGAGGAGTTCCCCGAGGGATTCCATGGCGCGGCCCTCGCCGAAGGTCTGTCGGTCAAGCTGGCGGCCATCGCTGCCTTTGCCGGCATGGCGCAGGCCGACCGGTCGCGCAGGATCGACGGCCAGCTCGGCAAGCGCCTGGCGCCCCCGACCGAATGGCAGACGCGGATGGGCGACACGATCCACACTGTCGTCATCAATGGCGATGCGGTGACCGTCGATGGCACGCCGCTCGAAATGAGTCTCGAATACACACCGGGCGACCGGCTGGTCGAGGCGGATTTCGACGGTGAGCCGCTGGCGGTCCGGATCGCGCCGATCCGTTCCGGTTTTCGCCTGACCACGCGCGGCGCGGCGCATGCGATCCGCGTCCTCCCCGGCCATGTCGCGCCGCTCGCCGCGCACATGATCGACAAGGTACCGCCGGATCTGTCGAAATATCTGATCTGTCCGATGCCCGGCCTGCTCGTCGCGCTGCATGTCAAGGAAGGCGACAAGGTCGAGGCCGGCCAGCCGCTCGCGGTGATCGAGGCGATGAAGATGGAGAACATTCTGCGTGCCGAGAAAACGGGCGTGGTGAAATCCCTCAACGCTGCACAGGGCGAGAGCCTCGCGGTAGACTCGATCATTCTGGAACTGGCCTGAGGGGAGGGGCTTCCCCCCTTCTTACTGCGGCGTCATGCCAGCCCTTCGACTGCCTGCCTGCAGCAGGCGCTCAGGATAAACTTCAGCCAATGGCTGAAGGCTGGCATCTCGTGCGGAGGCGCGCTGCCACGCGAGACCCCAGCCTTCGCTGGGGTGACGGGAGGTCGCTGGGGTGACGGGAAGGGCGGAGACCAGCTTTGTCACCGCAGTTGCCGTCAGCGCCGGACGGCGATGCTTGCGCCCCCCCAATGAGCATGGCATGCGTCAGCGATAACGGGCGAGGGGGGAAAGCACGCCATGGCATCAACGGTTGCGGGCACTGCGATCCAGCCATCGTCCAGCGACATGAAACTGGTCATCGCGGCCTCGTCAGCCGGTACCATCTTCGAATGGTATGACTTCTTCATCTACGGCACACTCGCCGGGATCATCGGCAGCACCTTCTTTCCCGCCGACAATGCCACGCTGCAGACGCTGCTCGTCTGGGCGGGCTTTGCCGTCGGCTTCGGCTTCCGACCGCTGGGCGCGGTGCTGTTCGGCTATCTCGGTGACAGGCTTGGCCGCAAATACACCTTTCTCGTGACCGTCACGCTCATGGGCATCGCAACCGCGGGCGTTGGCCTGATCCCTTCGGCGGCGTCGATCGGCGTCGCCGCACCGATCATCGTTATCCTGCTGCGCGTGCTTCAGGGCCTCGCGCTCGGCGGCGAATATGGCGGCGCGGCAATTTATGTCGTGGAGCATTCGCCGCGCGGCCGCGCCGGCTTTTTCTCGAGCTTCATCCAGGCGAGCGTCGTCGGCGGCTTCGTCCTCAGCCTCGTCGTCGTGCTGGGCTGCAAGGCGGTCTTCACGCCAGAGCAGTGGCTCGCATGGGCTTGGCGCGTGCCGTTCCTGCTGTCGCTGCTGTTGCTCGCGATTTCGCTCTGGATGCGGGTCAAGCTGTCCGAAAGCCCTGTGTTCAAGGCGATGAAGGAGGAGGGCGAGCTCGCCGGCAATCCCATCGTCGAAAGCTTCACCTATCCCGGCAACAAGCGACGGCTCTTCGTGGCGCTGTTCGGTATCGCTGCGGGCCTGACCGTCATCTGGTACACCGCGATGTTCACCGGCCTCAGCTTCCTCAAGGGCCCGATGCGGGTCGAGGAGACGGTGGCGGAGATCATCGTCGGCGCGTCGGCCGCGCTCGGCATGGTGTTCTTCATCATCTTCGGCGGGCTTTCGGATCGCGTGGGGCGCAAGGCACCGATTGTGATCGGCTATGCGCTGACATTGCTGCTCCTGTTTCCCATCTTCTGGATGATGGGCGCTGCCGCCAATCCCGCGCAGGCCGATGCCGCTCGCCGCGCACCCGTTGTGGTCACTGCCGACGAATGCCGGTTCGATGCGCTCGCCGCCCGGCAGTCCACGTCGTGCGGCCAGCTTTTGGGTGAATTGAGCAAGCTGGGGGTGCACTATACGCTGGAGCGGCGCGACGCGCCCGATGGCGATTTCAACCTGTCGGTGGGGGGACAGGCTGTCGATGCGCGCGACCCGGCCACCATCCGACCAGCGCTCGAATCCGCCGGCTATGATTTCGGGGTGCAGCGGCCCGGAGCGGGCAGCATTGCTGTGATCATGCTCGGCCTGATTGCCCTTTCGGTGCTGTCGGGCATGACCTATGGCCCCGTTGCGGCGCTGCTGGCCGAAATGTTCCCGCCTGCGATCCGCTACAGTTCGATGTCGATCCCTTATCATATCGGCACCGGTTATTTCGGTGGTTTCCTGCCGCTGATTTCCAGCTATGTCGTGGCGCGGACCGGCGATCCCTACGCCGGGCTTTGGTACACGTTCGCCGTGGTGGCGGTGGCGCTGGTCGTGGCATTGTGGGGCTTGCCCGGCAAGCGCGCTGCCGGCAGCGCCGCCTTCGCGGCCTGACCGGGAAGCTTGGCGATGATGATGCCTCCACCCGCGCCGCTGGCGCTCATGCTCGATGCCGAAGCGCTGAAGGCGAACTGGCGCTGGTTGTCGGAGCAGAGCGGCGATGCCGACTGCGGCGCCGCCGTCAAGGCCGACGGCTATGGCTTGGGTGCGGCGGAGGTGGTGCATCATCTGCGCGCCGCCGGGTGCCGCCACTTCTTCGTCGCGACCTGGGCTGAGGCGCTGAGCATCCACCCCCACATTGGCGACGCCGAATTGTCGGTTCTTCACGGCGTGCGGGAAGAGGACATGCCGGTGGCGCTGTCGCTCGGCGCGCGGCCGGTGCTCAACACGCCCGACCAGATCGCGCGCTGGCGCGAGGCGGGCGGCGGTGCGTGCGATGTCATGATCGACACCGGCATGAACCGCCTGGGGCTGGACCCCAACACCATCACCCGCGACCTGTTCGCGGGGCTGGAGGTCGAGGTCGCGATGAGCCACCTCGCCTGCGCGGACGAGGATCATCCGCTCAACATGGTGCAGCCGATGATCTTCGGCCAGTTGGCGCGGAAGGTGGGAGCCAAGCGGCTGAGCCTGGCCAATAGCGCCGGTATCCTGTTGGGAGAGGGTTTCCGCTTCCAACTGACACGGCCGGGCCTGTCGGTCTATGGCGGGGTCCCCCGTGCGGAAGCGGCGGGCCACATCCGCCCGGTGGTCCGCCCGCGCGCGCAGATCCTGCAGCGCCGCACGATCCGCGGTGGCGAATCGGTCGGCTATGGTGCCACCTGGGTTGCCAATCGCCAGCGCGAGGCCGCCATTCTCAACATCGGCTATGCCGACGGCTATTTGCGCGGCTTTTCAGACAAGGGCATCGCTTTGGCCGACGACGGCACGCGGCTGCCAGTGATCGGGCGCGTGTCGATGGACCTTCTGGTGGTCGACGTCACCGACCTGCCGAGCCTGGGTGAGGGCGACTGGCTTGAGCTGGCCTATGACCTTGCCGAGGCCTCTTCTCTGTCCGGCATTTCGCAATATGAGCTGCTAACGGGTCTCGGCTCCCGGTTCGAGCGGCATTGGATCTGACGGCGGTCACTCGCTTTCGGGTTCGCGCAGCATGGCGATGGGATGCACCGCTCTCGGCGAGCGCGCATAGCCGGTAAGGTTGCCGCGCACGATCGAGAAACGGATGGGCGCGCCGATCGGCAGATAGTTATACTCGGCCAGCGTCGCCGCTTCCGCGTCCCGCAGCGCCGCCGCCATCGCCAACTGGGTCTCGGACGATCGCGCGCGGTCGAGCGCGGCCTGGCCTTCCTCGCTGCACGGCGTGGTCATCGCGCAGCTCAGCCGGTGCAGATACCAGATCGCGCTGTCGAACGGCGCGACCTCGTCGATCAGCCGGAAATCCGCGTCAGAGGAGAGGGGGACCGCCCTCAGCTCAAGCCCGATCGCCCGCAGGTCCGCAGCCAGCGCGAAATAGAGCAGCCGCGCGCCGCTGCCCGGCGGCAGCGCCACCGTCAGTGCGGGAATGGCACCTTCGCGGCTTGTCCAGTTGGTGACGACCGATCGCGCATAGCTTTGCCGCAGGGCGAAGTCGCGTGTTGCCCATTCCTTTACGATAGGGGGGCGCGCCAGTTCGAGCGCGCCCGGAAGGATGGTCGTGCTCGTTTGCCAGCCTGTCAGGTTCAGCAGTTCGGCGATACGGTCACGGTTGATGGCCATGCTGAGCGCTTCGCGCACGTCGCGGTCTGCAAGAAAATCCTTGTCGCTTTGCACGAGCAGCCCGAACAGGCCGGTTGTGGGATCGGCCTGCACCACCGCTGGCGGCAATTGCGCGACGGCGAGCAACGGCAGATGGGTGAACGTGCCGCCAAGGACGAGATCGGTCTGCCCTCGCATGAAGCGCACGAAGGCGAGCGATGCCCGTGAGGCGCGAAGATAGACGGGTGGACCCGCTGGAGGCGCGTCCTCGTCTTCGGCGCGCGGCGCTACGCGGGCGCGTTCAGAGAGCGTTGCCCGGTTACGCTGGACCTCGGCCACATAGGGTCCGAGGCCCGCGGCGGGGCGCGAGACGACGAGCGCGGGCTGCGCCAGAAGCTGAAGAAAGCTGGAGACCGGCGCGCCGAGCCTGATCTCCATCACCTCCTCGGTCATGCCGCGAACCTCCGGCTTGAGGCCGGCGAGCATGGTCGGGTGGCGGTCGAGCTGTGTGCGCAGCAGCCGGGCCGCCTCCTTGGCCCGGAGGGGGTCGCCGTCGTTCCAGCGTGTCGGGGCGAGCCGGAAGATGTAGCTGCGGCCCTCTTCCTCGACGATCCAGCGCTCGGCCAGGCCGCCGACGACCTCGCCCGAGCGGTTGAAGGTCACCAGACCCCGACCCGTCGCGTCGAGCAGCGCATCGGGTCCGGGGGTGCCCGCATCCTGCAACGGCTGCCGGAAGGCGTCGGAGGGAGCGATGACGTCCACCCGGATCGGCCCTTCGATCGGCTTTTCCGAACAGCCAGCCAGGCCAAGCATGACCAAGGCGAGCGCCGGCATGGCGCGATGGATGAGGGTGGCGGGCATGGTCGCGGCGATGGTCCTGATAGCGGGCCGGTCTTAACCCGCGCGGCGCTGATCGCCAATCGTCATTGCGGGTTTGGCGCGGGTGGAGGGGGCGAAGGGGCGGGTGTCGATGCCGGTGGACGCGGGGCGGCGACAGGCGGGGACACCGGGATATCGATGCGCAGGCCCTCCACACCCTCCAGCCGGATGGTATCGTTGCCGATGGCGACCGAATAATTGCCGATCTGCGCCTCGATGTCGGGCAGTACGATATTGCCGAGATCGAGGTCGCCCTCCGGCTCCGGCGCGGTGCTGGCGGGGGCGGAAAGGCGGAGCGCGCCCATCATGATCTCGCGCCAGATGCGTGCGGGGAGCCCGGATCCGCTGAGCCCCGGCTGGGGGCTGTTGTCGTCATTGCCTACCCATACGCCGGTGACCAAATCCTCCGCATAGCCGACGAACAGCGCGTCGCGATGGTCCTGCGATGTTCCCGTCTTGCCGAATGTCGCGACGGGCAGGGCGGCACGGCTGCCCGTCCCTTGCCGGACAGCGGCGCTGAGAAGGTCGCGCAGCATCGCCAGCTCACGCGTGTCGAACGTCTGCTGTCCGTCGAACAGCCATCCGAAGGTGCCCTGCTCCTCCGCCTCGGGCAGGCCGCGCGCGCGGATCGGATAGCGACCGGCGGCGATGGCCGCGTAGGCCTGGGTCAGCTCGATCAGCGGCATGCCCGAGGGGCCAAGCGCGATCGACGGCGTGGCGGGCAGGGGCGAGCGCACGCCCAGGTCGCGGGCGGCACGGGTGACGGCTTTCACCCCGACCTGATCCGCCAGCCGCACCGCCGCCACATTGCTCGACCGTGCGAACGCCTGCAGGAGCGTGATCTCGCCGCGATAGCGCCGGTCGAGATTTTCGGGGCGATAGGGGCCGGTGGTGATGGGCGTGTCCGAAATCCGGTCGTCGGGGGTCATGCCCTCGCGCAGCGCGGCCCAATAAACGAACAGCTTGAACGTCGATCCCGAGGGGCGGCGTGCCTGGGTGGCGCGGTTGAACGGGCTCTTCTTGTAGGATGTGCCGCCGACCATCGCCACCACCGCGCCGTCCGGCCGCATCACCACCACGGCGGCCTGCGCGCCGCCCAGTCCCGCGCGCCGCACCGCGCGCTCGGCGATTCGCTGGATGCGGCTGTCGAGTGTCGTCCTCACCACCTGCTCGCCAAAGCCGTCGCCGACACGCTCGCGCGCCTCCGGCAACACCCAGTCGCTGAAATAGCTGCCGGCGATTGCCTCCGGAACCTGTGTGACGCGAAGGCGCGGGCGCGTGATGTCGGCGCGGTCGCCCGCCGAAAGGAACCCTTCGCGCACCATCGAATCCAGAACGAGTTCCGCTCGCGCCCAGGCATCGCCGGGATTGGATGTGGGGGCCAGCCGAGAGGGGGCCTTCAGCAGCGCGGCGAGAACGGCAGACTGGCCGACGGTCAGATCGTCCGGCTCGCGGCTGTAATAATGACGGGCGGCGGCGCGCAAACCATAGACATTGTCGCCGAAATAGACGTTCGACAGATAGCGTTCGAGGATCTCGTCCTTGCTGAGCCACGCCTCCAGCCAGAAGGCGATCAGGACCTCCTGTGCCTTGCGCCCGAAGGTGCGGTCGGCGCTGAGGAAGGCACCCTTGGCGAGCTGCTGCGTGATCGTGCTGCCGCCCTGGCGCACGCCGCCCGCCCATAGATTGTTCCATGCGGCACGGAGGATGCCGCGCGGGTCGACGCCCCAATGCTGGCGAAAGCGACGGTCCTCGATGGCGATGAAGGCTTGGGGCACATGCGCGGGCATCTCGGCCAGACTCACGGGTGCCAGAATATAGGCGCCCTTGCGCGCGATGATCCGGCCGTCGGCGCTTTCCAGCGCCAGTATCGGCGGCGCATAGGGCTTGAGCGACCGCGAGAGCGGCGCGGTGATCGCCAGCCAGACGATGGCGGCAAGCAGCAAGGCCAGCAGGCCGGCGACGACCCAAAGGGCGAGGCGGAGCCGGGAGCGACGCCGCGGCTCTGTGCCTTCGGTGACCGGTTCTCCGGCGGGAACATGCGCTTCGGCCATCCCGTGCATGGCTGGACGCGCGGCGCCATGCAGTCAAGGGGGGAGGAGGGCGGCGTCTCCTGGAGATACCGTCACCCTGAACGTGTTTCAGGGTCCATTGCGGGCGGGTCACTGTTCGCGAGGCCTGGCAACGGAAAAGCCCGCCGGGATCGCTCCCGACGGGCTTTCTGTCATTGCTACGCCAAAGGCGGGCGTCAGTCGTTCAGATACTCGCCCGCATCCGCATCGGTGCCGTGGCCCGAGGGCACGACGTCCGCGAGCGGATCGGCGTGGATCGCCGCTTCCGGTCCCTCGCGAAGCTCCGCCGCATGCTCCTCGGCCGCCGAACGGGGCGCGACCAGTTGCGCGTCGTTCATGGCCCGCAGCGAAGCGCGCAGCGCGGCGTCGCGGCTGTTGGCGGCGATACGCATGCGGCTCATGGAAGCGCCCGTGCCCGCCGGGATGAGCCGGCCGACGATGACGTTTTCCTTGAGGCCGATCAGCGTGTCCTTCTTGCCCTGGACCGCCGCCTCGGTGAGGACGCGGGTGGTCTCCTGGAAGGACGCGGCCGAGATGAACGAGCGTGTCTGGAGCGAGGCCTTGGTGATGCCGAGCAGGACGGGCTTGCCTTCGGCGGGCTTCTGGCCCGGTTCAAGCTTCTCGTTCAGCTCGTGCATTTCCTCGGCATCGACCTGCTCGCCGGCCAGCAGCGTGGTGTCGCCGCCGTCGGTGATCTCGACCTTCTGCAGCATCTGACGAACGATCGTCTCGATGTGCTTGTCGTTGATCTTCACGCCCTGCAGTCGGTAGACTTCCTGGATTTCCGACACGAGATATTCCGCGAGCGGCTCGATGCCGAGCACTTCGAGGATGTCGTGCGGATCGGGCGAGCCGCCGATCAGGTTGTCGCCGCGCTTGACATAGTCGCCTTCCTGAACGTCGATCACCTTGGACTTGGGGATCAGATACTCGACCGGATCGCCGCCGTCCTCGGGCAGGATCGCGATCTTGCGCTTGGCCTTATAGTCCTTGAGGAACTGAACGCGGCCGGACACCTTGGCGATGATGGCGTTGTCCTTGGGCTTGCGCGCCTCGAACAGCTCGGCCACGCGCGGCAGACCGCCGGTG
>CAZHGR010000112.1:0-8710 GCA_964532255.1 uncultured Sphingobium sp. | reverse complement strand
AGCCGGGCAGACGTGCGACCCGCTCGTTGAGGCGGGGATTATGCTTCATCGTGCACGAGCCGAGCGGAAAGACGCCGAGGTCGATGCCGTAATTCTGGCGCGACAGGCGGGTGTAATGGCGTACCGTCTCGGGCTCCGAGAGGCCGGGGAGCGCAATCGGCGCCTGACGCTCCAGCCCGCCGAGGCGCGAAGGCGCGTCGGGCAGCGGTTCCACATCGATGCCGGTGCCGTCGGGGCTGCCGATCTCGAACAGCAGCGGCTCCTCCAGCATCAGCGCGCGGTTGCCCGTGTGGGTAGCGGGACGGTTCGCGTCGCCGCCCGCGACCATCTCAGGCCGCCATCCGCTCTGGTTGATGGTCATGCCAGCATCTCCTTCAGCGCGCCGCACAGCGCGTCGATATCCTCGTCCGTCGTAGTTTCGGTGACCGCGACCAGCAGGCCGTTCTCCAGTCCCGGTACATCCGCATAGAGGCGGTTGAGCGGCACGCCCGCCAATATGTCGCGCTCCGCCAGTTCGCGCACGACGGCACGCGCGCTGCGCGGGAGGACCAAGGCGAACTCGTTGAAGAAGCTCTCGTTCACCAGCCGCACGCCGGGCAGCGCGGACAACCGGTCAGCGGCATGCACGGCCCGCGCATGATTGACCGCCGCAAGATCGCGAAGCCCGCGCTCGCCCAGCAGCGTCATGTGAATGCTGAACGCCAGCGCGCACAGGCCCGAGTTGGTGCAGATGTTGGACGTCGCCTTTTCGCGGCGGATATGCTGCTCGCGTGTCGACAGCGTCAGGACGAATCCGCGCTTGCCCTCCGCGTCCACCGTCTCGCCGCACAGCCGCCCCGGCATCTGGCGGACCAGCTTCTCGCGGCAGGCGAACAGGCCGAGGTACGGCCCGCCGAATTGCAGGCCGACGCCCAGCGATTGCCCCTCGCCCACCACGATGTCGGCGCCCATCTCTCCGGGGGAACGGATCGCGCCGAGCGCCAGCGGCTCGGTCACCACCGCAACCAGCAGCGCGCCCGCCGCATGCGCCGCGTCGGCCAGCGCCGACAGGTCGCCGATGCGGCCGAGAATATCGGGATATTGCACGACGACGCAGCTCGTCTCACGGTCGATTGCGGCGGCCAGCGCCGCCAGATCGGTCTGGGCCTCCAGCCGGGGCATCTCGTGGGCAAGGGTGTCGCCGGTGAATTTGGCCATCGTCCGGGCGACGGCAACATAATGCGGATGCAGCCCACCCGACAGCAGCGCCTTGCCGCGCTTCGTCACGCGGCGCGCCATCACGATCGCTTCCCAGCAGGCGGTCGAGCCGTCGTACATCGATGCGTTGGCGACGTCGCAGCCGTAGAGCCGCGCGACCTGAGTCTGAAACTCGAACAGCACCTGAAGCGTGCCCTGTGCGATCTCGGGCTGATAGGGCGTGTAGGCGGTCAGAAACTCGCCGCGCTGGATCAGATGGTCGACCGTCGCCGGGATATGGTGGCGATAGGCCCCCGCGCCGAGGAAGAAGGGCGCCGATCCCGCCGCCAGATTGCGTCCCGCCAGCCGCGCCATATGCCGCTCGACCGCCATCTCGCTGGCGTGGAGCGGGAGGCCCGCGACGGGACCGTCGAGCAGCGCGTCCGCCGGCACGTCGGCGAACAGCGCCTCGACGGAAGGGGCACCGATCACGTCGAGCATCGCGGCCCGGTCGGAATCTGACAGGGGAAGATAGCGCACGGCTTAGTTCTCCATATTCTCAGGCGTGAGGACATCAATCAGCCGGAGCGGTTGGGCTTGATCTGCCCGATCAAGGCAGATGTCAGGCTCCCAGCAATTCCTCCTCACCCTCACTTTGACGACTACCTCTCGGCCCACAGCGTTCCGGCGTATCACCACTCGATCGAACTTGTCGGCGGCTCCTAGCGATACGGAAGGACCATCAAAAGGGCGCTCACGCGGACCATCCGTGATGATGCAGCCCATCCGCTCACAAACGGCTAGATAGCCGCGCATCAAAATAACTTTGTCCGCAAGCTCTTCATGATGCGCCACAACGTCCGCAACTGACAGCGGTGTTGCGGCAGAAAGCAAAAAAGCTAGCAACATCAGGCGGGCTTTCTCATCGTGAAGCGAAGACGGACATAGTCGGCGACGAACACGCCATCGGGTCCGGTCATGTCGGCGGGAAGGCGCGCGGCGGCAGCGGCGGCAACCGCCTCCTGCTCCGCGTCCGGAACGCCAGCGGCATCGAGGAACCCGGCGCGGAACGTGCGGAACCAGGCGGCTGGGCCAGCCGGCACCGGCGTCGGCCGCTCGATCAGACGCGCGTCGATGTTGGTGAAGCCGGCGGCGGCGTAAACCGCACCGAATTGCTCGACCGTCGGATACCATTGCGGATCGTCGGCGGGCACGGGATAGCCGCGTGCCTCCGCCTCGGCGCGGATCGCGGCGCGCAGGCGGCGGATGTTGCCCGCGCCGCCCATCTCGCCAACGAAACGCCCGCCGGGGCGCAGCGCCGCGAACACCCCGCGCGCAACGGCGGGAGCATCGAGCATCCAGTGAAGCGCGGCGTTGGAGAACAGCGCATCGAACTCCGCCGCGAAGGTCAGTGCCTGGCCATCGGCGACATATGCATTGATCCCGCGCGCCAGCGCCGCTTCGACCATCGCAGCCGATCCATCGACGCCGACCACCTCCGCTCCGGCGGCGACGATCCGCTCGGTCAGGACACCGTCGCCACAGCCGAGATCGAGGATCCGTTCACCCGGCGCCGCGGCCAGCAGATCAAGGACAGCCGCGCCCAGCGCGGGAACGAACGACGCATTGCGTGCATAGTCGTTCGCATCCCATTGCGAGGCGCGGTTGACGTCGCTCATCAATCGTCGAGGCCCGCGACGAATTTCTTGTAGGCACCCTCGTCCATCAGATCGTCCAGCTCGGCCGCGTCGGTCAGCGTCAGGCGGAAGAACCAGCCTTCCTCCTCGGCATCCGAGTTGACGAGCGACGGGTCGGCGGTGAGGGCGTCGTTGACCTCCACCACCTCGCCCGACACGGGCGAGTAGATGTCGGACGCGGCCTTGACCGATTCGACCACGGCGGCCTCGTCGCCCTTTTCCAGCGTCGCGCCCTCTTCGGGCAGGTCGACGAACACGATGTCGCCCAACTGCCCCTGCGCGTAATCGGTGATCCCGACCGTGCCGATGTCACCCGAAACGTCGATCCACTCATGTTCCTGCGTGTAATAGCGGCTCATGCCTTTGCTCCCTTGCGAACATAACGATGGGGTACAAACGGCAGGGCAACGACCGCTGCGACCAGACGCTTCCCCCTCACCTCGACTTCCAGCGGCGTGCCGACGCCGGCGTGCGACGCGGCGACCCAGGCGACCGCGATCGGTCGCTCGAGCGTGGGCGAAAAGCCACCCGACGTCACCATGCCCACCGGCCGCCCGCCGGCCAGAACCGTCGCCCCCTCACGCGCGGGCATGCGACCCTCGATTGCCAGTCCGACCCAGCGCTCGGCGGCGCCGTCGGCCAGTTCGCGCAGCACCCGCTCCGCGCCCATGAAGCCGCCTTCCGCGCGCCTGCGCTTCGACACCGCAAAGCCCAGCCCCGCACCCGCCACGCTCCGCTCGGGCGTCAGGTCATGGCCATAGAGCGGCAGCCCCGCCTCCAGCCGCAGCGAATCGCGCGCGCCCAGACCGATCGGCTTGACCTCCGGCTCGGCGCAAAGCGCGTCGGCAAGAGCCTCGACGCGATCGGCAGGGACGGAGATTTCGAAGCCATCTTCGCCGGTATAGCCCGACCGGCTGATCCACAGCGGCACGTCGTTCCACATGAACCCATCAGCTTCCATGAACGACAGCGCGTCCGCGCCCGGCACGAGCCGCGCCAGCGCGTCGACCGCCTTCGGCCCCTGAAGCGCGAGGAGCGCATGCTCATCCATATGGTTGAGGACGATCTCCTCGGGCAAAGTCTCGTGGAGATGCCCGATATCGTCCCATTTGGTCGCGCCGTTGACGACCAGATAGAAATCCTCGGCCGCATTGGTGACCATCAGGTCATCCAGGATGCCGCCTTCCTCGTCGAGCAGCAGCGAATAGCGTATCCTGCCGGGCTTCAGTCCCGCGACGTCGCCGGGCAGCACCGCCTCGAGCGCCGCCGCCGCGCCGTCGCCGCTGACACGAAGCTGGCCCATATGGCTGACATCGAACAGCCCCGCGCTCGCCCGCGTCCACAGATGCTCGGCGATGATCCCTTCATACTGGATCGGCATCCAGTATCCGGCGAACTCCACCATCCGCGCACCGCGCGCGCGGTGCCAGGCGTCGAGCGGCAACGGCTCGGTCGCGATATCGGCAATTTCGCTTTCGGGATCGGTGGTCAAAACGGTTCCCCATCAACAGTGGCACGGACGCAGCTCCGCCGCGACGGCGGACAGTCTGCGACCCCCTCTGTCACGGAACCTGAGAGCTTTGACCGGAGCGCTTGGCACCGGCTTACCCCTTCGGTGGAGCGAACCCTGACGGGCGCGCTCGCTTTCCAGAGTGTCTATGCCGCTGCGGTCCGTTTGGCCTGAGAGATTCCGGGGCGGTTGCTCCTTCGGCGGCCGGGCACCTGAAAGGCCCCCAACGCTCTCCCGCAGCGACACCGGCAACTGCGTTGTGCAGCGCACCAGCGACGGCCCATGCAATGCCCGTGCGCCCGGCCTGAGTCAATCGGGCAAGCAGCCCGATGTGCGATCAGACGGCGCGCGCCAGCGGAACCGCGCTCGCCACCACCAGCGCATCCTCGACGAGGCCGCTCTTTGTCTGGCCATAGCGGCGGAGCGCGCGCATGCGGGCGTTGAACGTGACGTAGGACGCGGCGACGGCCGCAGCCGCACCCAGCGCCCCGGCTAAAACACGCTGATTCTTCGGCGCGACGGCGGCACCGGCGATGGCACCGGTGAACAGCCGCGCTGCGATACCCGGCGCGATGATGCGATCTGGCGCAGACTTCATCTTGTCGCCCGCGAGTTCGCCGATGGCGAACAGCACAGAACCCGCCACCGCCGCCTTGCCGCCGAGCAGGGCGGGCAAGCGCCCACCGCCGCCCAGCCGCCCCTGCCGCGCCGCCAGAGCGACCGCCGCCAGCGGTGTCATCGACCGCGCGCCCGCGACCGCGCCGAGAAGGATGGACCGGATCATATGCATTCTCCTTGAAAGCTCGGTCCTTCGAACGCTTGCGACAGGGGAGAGTTCAGCCGTAATGTCCGCACATGGCCGAGATCATCAACCTCCGCACCGCGCGCAAGGCCCGCACACGCGCCGCCCACGAGCAGCAGGCCGCCGAGAACCGCGCCCGCTTCGGCCGCACCAAGGCCGAGAAGGCGCGCGAGCGGATCGAGGCGGACCGCGCCGAACGCGCGCAGGACGGCGCCCGGCTGGAACGCGACGACTGATGCGCTCGACCGGCGATGGCGTGACGGTGCGGCTCTATCATCTCGACGCCGACAGCGGCGCGGCGACGACGCTCTGCTACGCGCCGCTCGCCGAGGCGATGACGCTCGCCGCCGGACAGCCGGAAGCGGTGCAGGACGGGCTGTTCATCGCCACCGACAATGATGTGATCGCCTATCTGGATTTGGTCGAGGGTTAGCGGAACCTCCACATCAGGCTTTGCGGGAGGGGGGTCCAAGATCCCACCTTCACCCCCGCATCGGCCAGCCGCTCTCCCGTCCACTGGTTGCATGTCCGGATCGCGCTGTACGTGCCGCGTCCTTCGTAGAAGGCATCGTTCGAGCCATAAGCGCTGCCGGGGATCAGGACCGTGCGGCTGCCGGCCCCGCGAACGAAGCTCGCCGCCATGGCGCGGACCATGCGGCGATAGCCGTCGCGCGAGATGCGGACCGGTCGGACCGTCTCGGACACCCGGGGCGGCCCCATATGCGTGACGTGGAGGAGCGACTCGCCGCCGATCATCGCTTTCGCCGCGATCCCGGGCGTGAGGTCCGCCCAGCGCGGGACGTTCAGATAGACGTCGCGCTGTCCCCATCCGACCGCGACCCAGCCGCGCGCCCGCGCCGGGTCGGCGATATCCTCGGGCGGTGTCAGCGCGACCCAGTCCATCTCCGCCGTTGTGGCCGGCATGATGATGTCGGCGTGGATGCCGTTGCTGCTCACGAAGATCAGCACCTCGTCCCCCGGCGGTGTCGCGACCGCGCGGGGAATCACCGCCCCGAGAAGCGCCAGACCTCCGTACAGCAACGGCACCGCTGCGAAGGCTGCCGCCAGCCACAGGATCAGGGAGCGGAGACGCATGGAGGGCGTATAGACGCTGCTGCGGTTTCCGCGAAGCGTTCCCCCGCGCAGGCGGGGGTCGAGTCTCGGCGCGTAGCGCCGACTGCGCTGCCGCGCATGACATTTTCTCCGGGCTGGGCCCCCGCCTGCGCGGGGGAACCGAAGGGCCATCTGCTTTCGCCTTTGCGCCGCCGTCCCGCGCCCCTATAGCGCCGCGATGCGTCCCGACCCCCACCGGCTGCTTCACGATATTTTCGGTTTCGAGGGCTTTCGCGGCGTTCAGGAACAGGTCGTCGGCCGCGTGCTCGGCGGCCATCATACGCTGGCGATCATGCCGACCGGCGCGGGCAAGTCGCTCTGCTATCAGTTGCCCGCGGTGGCGCTGCCCGGCCCGTGCGTCGTCGTGTCGCCGCTGATCGCGCTGATGCACGACCAGCTCCGCTCCGCCCGCGCGCTCGGCATCCGGGCGGCCAGCCTGACATCGGTCGATGCCGACTGGCGCGAGACTCAGGACCGGCTGGTCGCGGGCGAACTCGACCTCCTCTACGTCGCGCCCGAACGCGCGAGCGGCGACGGATTCCGATCGCTGCTGTCGCGCGCGGCGATCAGCCTGTTCGCCATCGACGAAGCGCATTGCGTGTCCGAATGGGGCCATGATTTCCGCCCCGATTATCGCCTGCTCCGCCCGCTGCTCGACGCCTTTCCCGACGTGCCGCGGCTCGCGCTCACCGCCACCGCCGACGCGCACACGCGCGCCGACATTCTCCAGCAACTCGGCATTCCGGAGGACGGCCTGATCGTATCGGGCTTCGACCGGCCCAACATCCGCTATGCGGTCCGCCCGCGCGACCGGCTGGAGCGGCAGATCGCCGACATCATGGCCGCCGAGCCGGGGCCCGGCATCGTCTACGCGACCACCCGCGCCGCGACCGAGCGACTGGCCGAAGGGCTGGGGCGCGGCGGGCGGCCGGTGCTTGCCTATCATGCCGGGCTTCCCGCGGAGGTGCGTGCCGCCAACCAGTCCGCCTTCCTCGCCAGCGAGGAAATGGTGATGGTCGCCACCGTCGCCTTCGGCATGGGCATCGACAAGCCCGACGTCCGCTTCGTCGTCCACGCCGGACTGCCCAAGTCGATCGAGAGCTATTATCAGGAAAGCGGCCGCGCGGGCCGGGACGGCGACCCTGCCACCGCCACGTTGTTATGGGGCGCGGAGGATTTCGCGCGCGCATGGACCCGCATCGGCGAGGTGGAGCCGGGCCGCCAGCCGGGCGAGCGCGCGCGGATCGGAGCGCTCGGCGCTCTGGTCGAGACCGCCGGATGCCGCCGCGCCGTGCTGCTCCGCCATTTCGGCGAAGACCCGCCCGCCACCTGCGGCAATTGCGACAACTGCCTGACCCCGCCAAGAAGTGTCGATGCCACCACCGTCGCGCAGAAGCTGCTGTCCGCCGTCTATCGCACCGGGCAGAGCTTCGGCCTCGGCCATGTCGAGGCGGTGCTGACCGGCAAGTCGAGCGACCGCATCGCCGAGCGCGGGCATGACCGGTTGTCGGTGTTCGGCATCGTCGCGGGGGAGGAAGCGGCGCTCATCAAGCCCGTCGCACGCGCGCTGATGGTGCGCGACGCGCTGGAGACGACCGAGCATGGCGGGCTGCGGCTGGGCGCGGCGGCGCGCCCCTTCCTTCGCGGCGAGGAACCGGTGCGGCTCGTCGAGCCGCCGGCCCGCCCGCGTAAGGCGCGGCGCGACTCTGCCAACGCCAATCCCGAGGGCGATCCGCTGTTCGAGGCGCTGCGTGCCCGGCGGCGCGACCTCGCGAAGGAAGCGGGGGTGCCACCCTATGTCATCTTCCACGACAGCACGCTGCGCGACATGGTCCATTTGAAGCCCCGGACCATGGCCGATCTCGCGCTGGTTTCGGGCGTCGGCACCCGCAAGCGCGAAGCCTATGGCGCGGCGTTTCTTGAGGTGATCGCGGGGTTTGGGAATTGAACCTCCCGTTCGTGCTGAGGAGGGGCCGAAATCGCAGATTGAGGCCCCGTCTCGAAGCATTGAGGCATGGGGAGCGGCCCTTCGAGACGGTAACTCAGCCATTCGGCTTCGCCACCTCCTCAGGGCGAACGGCGTGGAACCTCTGCCCCTACTCCGCCGCTCGCAACGCCTTCACGTCCTCGACCGTCACCGCGTCGGCATAGCTGTTGCCGAAATGGGTGCGGACATAATTGACAACATCGGCGACTTGGCTGTCCGACATCATGGTGCCGAACGCGGGCATGCCGTTAAGGCCGTTCATGACGACGTAGAGCGGGTATCCGTTCGCCTCCAGCCGCTCGTTCTTGGCCAGCGCCGGATAATAGCCCGCGCCGACCGCGCCGCGGGCATCGGGCATGTGGCACGCCGCGCAGACGTTCCGGTAGAGCGACTCGCCGGTCTTCTCGCCGAACTGCCCGCCTGAC